>NZ_JBVIMH010000012.1:0-208428 GCF_055579945.1 Kitasatospora sp. NPDC032150
CACCTGCTAACGATCACGCCCCCGACCGGCACGAGCACCCCAGCCCCGCCCCACGCCAGCCCCGTGACCTGCAACTTCAGGATGAAAACTTCTCAATGGGTATCTCCAGTTCACACCCATGGTCCTGGCGGTCAGTCCGAAACGCCGCCAGACGGTTGCCTTGGTGGAGCGCATCTGCGCAGAGGACGCCTACGTACGCGACACCTGTCGCGGTATCGCCCAGGACATGCTTTGGAGCGAACTCGACAGTCCACAACGGGACTCGGCGCTTGTAGTGGGGCTGTTGCGCGTGCTTTTCGACGACAGCGACTCTCGCCACCGGCCCAGTCGGCAACCCCCCAAGGAGACGATCTGACAGTGAAACGGCTGCCCGTGCACCTGGCCCGATACGCTAACCCCTACATCCAGCCTGGTATTCGGGAATGGATCGCACGGCAGGTGGAATCCCGGCGTGCCGCGCGGCAGATGCGTGACGAGGACCAACGCGCGGGTATGCCGACCGATGCCGCACGACGCGCCATCGGGCATTCCAATCGGGCGGCTCTACGTGTTGCTGTCCTTCGCCGGTCCTGTGCCTGCGGACGTCGTACCTAGCCATTCCTAAGCCCCCGCTGTACCGGCGCGTGCCAATCCGGTACAGCGGGCCCGCCCCACCGCGAGGGGACCCGTGACTACGGGGAGTGGTGGGGCACCCAAGATCCCGCCGACCCCCGACGGCGGGCGCTGTGCTCCAGGACGACTGCGGGCTGCCGGCCTGTCGAGCACCCCGGCCCAACCAGGGCTAATCACCTGGTTGGGCCGGGCCTAATATTCCCGCCCCGGTTACGGGCAATCGGTCAGACCGGATGACCGGGGCGGGTCCGCCAGATTCTCCTCACCGAAGGAGCACGGTCATGACTGCACGTTCGATCGTCCGTAGCGACCAGGCTATTTCCTGCTACTTCCGGACCTCGGTCGAAGCGCCCTACCGCAAGGCACTCATCCAGATCTGCGAGCCCTGCAACGAGAAGTGCGCACATTGCTTCGTCAGCGCGACCAAGCGGGGCGACTACATGCCCCTGGACCAGATCCGCGAGCGACTGATCCCGCAGTTGGCGGAGGCCCGCGTCAACCGGGTCACGCTGACCGGCGGTGAGCCGTTCATGCACCCCAACCTGATCGAGATCACCAGGGCTTTCCGTGACGCCGGCATGGGGGTGGGCGCCTGCACCAATGCCACGCTGGTCACGAACGAGCAGATCCGCGACCTGGCGGAGCTCGACGTCCACATGAACGTCAGCCTGGATGGGTTCTCCGAGCACTCGCACGGGAAGTTCCGTGGCCGGCCGGAGGGCTTCAAGGAGACCGTGGAGACAGTGAAGCGGTTCGCGGAGGCTGGCATCCTTCAGGGGCTGCTGTGTACGCCGAACAACCTCGCCGAGGACAACGAGTACCGCCAGCTCTGCGAGTTCGCGCAGGCACAGGGCGCCAAGTACGTGCTGATGAATCCGCTCGGCCCGATGGGCAGGGGGGCGAACTCTCAGAAGAAATTGCGGCGGCCGGACGACCACATGCGGGCGATCCAGGCCCTCACCCTGCCGTTCGCTGACGAGGGCCTGGACATGGTGCACATTCGGTTCCCCAACGAGGACAAGCCATTGGCCGGCTGTGAAGCCGGAACCATCATCTACGTCTTCACCAAGGGTGAGGTCACGGTCTGCCCGTACTTGGTTTTCGCGGCCCGGACGAAGGTCAGCCAGCACCCGGACACGGACTTCATCGTCGGCAACGTCTGGGAGCACGACGACGTCGCCGCTCGGCTCGATGCCTACCGCTTCCACGAGAAGTGGACCCTGGGCGACAACCCGACCTGCGGCGGCTGCTCGATGAACTCGGCCTGCGGGAAGGGCTGTCCGGCGGCCGTCGTCGCGGCCGGGGAACGCATCGGGGCGGTCGACACGGAGCAGTGCCCCGTGGTGCCCCGCCAGTCCCGCATGCTGCCCGTGGTGGCGACCTCGTGAGCGGGCTGTTCGTCACATTTGACGGGCCGGGAGGCGTCGGCAAGTCGACCCTGGTTGAGGCCGTGGTGAAGCAGCTCGACAAGGACGGTGTCGCGCTGCTCGGGACGCGCGAGCCGTCGTCGGCCGCCCTCGGGGAGATCGCCCGGCACGGCACCTTCACCTACCGAGGCATGTCCCTGGCGTGCCTCGTCGCCGCCGACCGCTACCACCACGTAGACAAGGAGATCACCCCGGCCTTGAATGCCGGCCGAGTCGTCCTCTGCGATCGGTACGTGGCATCGTCGCTGGTCCTCCAGCACCTGGACGGCATCCCCATGGACACGGTCTGGGCCGTCAACCAGCGCGCCCGACGACCGGAACTGTCCGTGATACTCACCGCGGACCCCGAACTGATCCACCGTCGGCTCACCGCCTGAGGCACACACAGCCGCTTCGAGCAGATGGCGGAATCCTCCTTCCGGGAGACGATGCTCTACCGCGAAGCCGCTACCTTCCTGAGGGTGGCCGGCTACCCGATCGAGGTCATCGACTGCACCGACCACACCCCGGCCGACACCGCCGCCCAGGTCGTGACAATGATCTCCAACCTGAGGAACGCCCGTGACGAGTGAACCCCTGTCCGTGCTCACCTTCAACATCGGAGGCCCCGCAGTCGCCCGCGCAGAGCGGCAGTTGGCCTGGCTCGCCGCCAGACCGGAACAGGTCCTCGTGCTCACCGAGACAACCCCGGGCAAGGGATGTGAGTTCCTGGCCGACCGGTTCACTCAGGCCGGATATGCGGTCGCCTACCCGACCCCCCACAAGGGCGAGCGTGGCGTCATGATCGTCAGCCGCCTACCGTTCGCAGCCACGGAGCTACTGGACACCGGGTTTCTCCCGTTCCGAGCCGTCGGCGTGACGGTGAAGACTGCGAGCGACCAAGTCGACGTCTTCGGCCTCTACGTGCCCTCTCGGGACGCGACGCCGATTAAGACGGACCGTAAGCGGCAGTTCATTGAAGCGTGCCAGACGACGCTTCCGGCCGGGACAACCGGGAACCGCCTCGTGATCGGCGACTTCAACATCCTGGAGCCCGACCACCGGCCGGCATACAAGAACTTCCTGCCCTTCGAATACGACTTCTACCGGTGGTTCGAGGCCAACGGCTACGTGGACGCGTTCCGCTACCGCAGCCCCGACGTGCAAGAACACTCCTGGGTCGGCAAGACGGGCGACGGGTACCGGTATGACCACGCCTTCGTCTCCGGACTGCTGGCACCTGAGACATGGTCGTGCGAATACGTGCACGAGTCGCGAACGGGCCTCGATCGTCTGACCGATCACTCGGGGCTGTCCATCTGCACGAACGTGGCGGCGGGGGAAACCCTGCTAGTGTCCGACCCGACCGCCCTCGCCGCGTCGGAGCCCGATGTGCTGTTCTAGGCCCTGACGCCTGGACTGATCGGAGCGACCCGGCATGCACGAAGGCGCCTGGGAGCACATCCGCAAGATCGTGGACTGGTTGGACACCAACAGCCAACAGCCGCACGACAAGGAACAGCTCATGCGGATCATGAAGGTGTCCGAGGAAGTCGGGGAAGTCACCGAAGCTGTACTGGGCACTGTCGGCCAGAATCCCCGGAAGGGGCAGACCCACAGCTGGGACGACGTCCGGGCCGAACTCTGCGATGTGATCCTCACCAGCATGGTTGCCCTGCAATCGCTCGGCCCCGATGCACCAGAGGTGTTCGATCGGCACCTTGAGAAGGTGGTTGCTCGATCCCTTGGGGCGGCCTCCGCGGCCTGAACGAATGAATTGATCAGGTAGTCTCAAAGTGTCTTGATAGGGATCCATTGCCTGATTCCTGAGACGCACAGGAGCGACCCCCGGCAACTGCCCGGGGGTCGCTCTGTTTCCCATTGGGCGCTTCGCGCCGGATCAGCTGGCCTTCACCTCTGGGGGCAACATCCCCACGTACCGAGTACCTGACCTCCGGGACATGCCGAGAGCCTTGCCCAGGGTCGCCCCGTTGATCTTTTTGCCATCGGCCTTCAGCTGCTCGGCAGCAGCTACTACTGCATCAGGGGCCACGCCAGGGCGGCCACGCTTCCCGACCCGGCGGGGACGCTTTTGGCCAGTCTCCGAGTCGATCGGGGCCCGGTCGTCTTCGCCCTCGGGGACATCTTCGGCTTCCACACGGGACACGAGAGACATTGGCGCGGCGGCCATGTGAAGCATGTGGGCGGCTACACAAGGTGGGATGGCGGAGACCCCGGCCACCAGGAAGGCTGAGACACCCATGTAGTTGAGGGTGATCAGATGACTGATGTCCTGAGCGGCCAAGGCGAGGACCAGGGCGGCGCCGGCACCTGCCAGGGCACTCTTGCGGCCGGGCAGACTCTTCCGCTTGGCCACGTCGGCGATAACGGCCGCGCAGGCCGCGTAGACGGAGACGCAGACCGGCATGAGCCGCGCGTACCCAGGGCTCCAGCCTGCGGCCATGGCGAGGTGGATCTCACCCGGGATGGACATCACCAGCGCGGCCACAAGGGCGGCCGGACGGCCCCACTTGAAGACCAGCTTGCCGTACCAGGGCAGGTCAATATTCACAGTTGTCCCCTTCTCAGGACAGAAGTGGGACGGGTCAGGCGGTGCGGAAGGTGTACGGCTTGGCCTTCGGGGCAAATGTCCCCGTGGCCCGCCGCTCACGGATGGCCGCGACGAGATTTCCGGCCTCGCCGGACAGGGTTCGAGTTGTGTCCCCGGGGACAGCTGGGCGCTTGGCCACGCCAGCGCACTCGGCACAGATGCCGGCCCCCTGACCGCGGGGAAGAGGGCTACGGCACTGGCCGCAGTCGACCAGCGGGACAACCGGCTCGATCGGTGCCGGGACGGGCGGCATCTTCTTCGTCAGGCGCCACTCCACAATGCCGGCCGGACGGTCGACCTTGGCGGGCAGGCCGGAAATCAGGGCCTCACGAATCTCGGCCTCAGTCGCACCACGGGCCAGCCACTCAGCGGTCAGCGGCGCAATGGTCAGCATCTCGGGGACACCGAGGCGGATCCGGCGCTCGGCCTGACCCAGACGGGTCAGGACGGCCATCGCTTCGGTGGTGGCCTGGTGCTGGTGCTGGTGCTGGTGCTGGTGCTGGTGCTGGTCGTTCTGCGGAGCATCTTCCCGCCCGCCCTCGACCTCAGCCGTCGAAGCGGCCTCGTTCTTCTTCTCGGGGGTAGGGGGGAGGTTCTTTCCCCGGGACTTTCCCGAAGGGTTGGGCCCGAAGCTCCGACACTTCGGCTTCCCGGGCTTCGGATTCTCGTCGTTCGGCTTGCCGGTCATGGGGACGTCCGAGACGGTCACGGCCGTGGACCAGTGACCTCGCTCGTTCTGCGTCTTCCTGCAGTGGACGTAGCCGGCGTCCTGAAGCTCGCGCATCGCCCTCGTGACGCGAAGCTGACCCTCTGCAACGTCCTCGGTGAGCGAGCGAACAGTTTCGGCCGTGTGGTCCGGCTGCGACAGGAGGAGCGCCAGGAGGCCACGGGCTGCGAGAGACAGCCCGTGGCACTGGAGTATGGCGTTGGGCAGCACTGTGTAGGCCCGGTCATGCCGGGTACGCTGAATACGCACTGAAGATGTACCTCTTCGGTGTCGGTCCCGGAGTGTCGGAGAACACTGCCGGGTGACCCCGGGACGTTGGCGCGTCACCGGGGTCGTCCAGTCCCTCAACTTGCCGTGAGGGGATTTCTTGTTGTGAGGGACCGTAGCACGATCTTCCGGGTCCCGGTCAAGCGCAGGAGAGACCCCCGGCATTGGAGCTGCCGGGGGTCTCTCCGTCTCTTTGCGCACGCAACGGGCACCTTGTGCGCGCTTGGTCCGCTGCGGGCGCTATGTTCCCACTAGAGCCTGTCTGACAAATGATCACGTGTTTGGTGAGCGAAGCCAGAGGATGAGGGAGGCCAGGACGACCCCGGAGCGGTAGCGGTCGGCGAGTTTGTCGAAGCGCGTAGCGACCGCACGGAATTGCTTCAGGCGAGCAAAGCAGCGCTCGACCACGTTGCGGTCGCGGTAGATCTCCTTGTCGAAGGCTGGCGGCCTGCCACCGAGGCGCCCCCGGCGTCGGCGGTTGGCCTCCTGGTCACGGCGTTCGGGGATCGTGGCGGCGATGCCTCGGCGCCGCAGCAGGTGGCGGATCGCTCGGCTCGAATACGCCTTGTCGCCCAGCACCCGATCCGGCGTCGTGCGCGGGCGACCCGCGGCGGCGCGCGGGACACGGATCCCATCGAGAAGCTCACCGAACGCAGTGGCGTCGTTGACGTTGCCCGGCGTGAGGACGATCGACAACGGCAGGCCCCGACCGTCCACGGCCAGGTGGATCTTGGTGGTCAGTCCTCCCCGAGATCGGCCGAGGGCCTGACGCGCCTGCGAGCGGCCCGGATCTTCCAGTTCGTCCCCGTCTGCGGCCCCCTTTTGCGGGCGCCGGCGGCGTGTTGGTGGGCCCGGTTGACCGTGGAGTCGACGGCGACCGTCCACTCCACCTGGCCCACCGCGTCGTCGCGGACCTGAACACGCTCCAGCAGGTTCGCCCACGTGCCGTCCGCCTCCCAGCGGGCGAACCGCTCGTAGACGGTCTGCCACGGTCCGTACCGCTCCGGGAGATCACGCCACGGGGCCCCGGTCCGCAGCCGCCAAAGCACCCCGTTGACCACCTGCCGGTGATCACGCCACGGGCGACCACGCCCGTCCACCTGGGGCAGCATGGGCGCTATCCGCTCCCATGCCGCGTCCGTCAACTCACCTCGCCCTGTCACAAGATCAATTATCAGGGCGGTCACCGCGACCGGGTTCCCTGTGCGGCGGTAGCCTGCGTTGCTCCAGACATGGCACGAGGACCACAAGGGACGGCGCGGTGAGCGGGATGCTGCGGGGCACACAGGCATGGTTCAGCGAGGAGCACCGAGGGGCACCGGTGCTGCTCGATTCGGATCATGCTATCGACGCGATGATTGATGCGTTGATCGCCGCCGACCCGCTCCGCAATACGGCCCAGCTGATTTCCCTGGATCGCCAGAGGCTGTCGTCGGGCTGGCCGGACCACGAGTTCCTGGTCGGGGTTGGCGCAGGCGGGCAGTTCGGCATCTTGTCCTACAGTACGGGTGACGAGGGCGCTTTGATCCCGGCCGGTGCGCCCACCGCGCCGGTGGCGACCTACATGTTCAACACCTACCCACGTGAGTTTCTGGAGCCGACAGAAGTCCCGATCGACCTTGTACGCGAGGCTGTGAAGGAGTTTGTCCTGTCCGGCGGCCGCCGGCCCACCTGCCTTGAGTGGCGGGAAGAGCCGTACTGACCCCCAGGCGCGGAAGCCCGAGGCACCGCGTGGCGGGCGGCGTGTACGCCCTCAACCAGGTGATCATTTGTCAGACAGGGCCTAGGGCTGGCACTACGCGGGTTAGTACCTGAACGCAGGAGGCCCTTGTCGAAGTGGGTAGAGGAGTGAACTCCCTCGGCTCCTGGTGGCGCTCCTGGCGAGGCGGCCCGTCTAGGTCGCGCAGGAATCTGGCTCGCTCATCTGGCGACAGCTCAGCGAAGACCTGGGCTACCTGGCCGATGCTCTGCGGCATGGTCGACATTACCCCTCCGGGGCGAGTTCTACTTCGGCGGTTGTCGTGTGCTGAGTGGTCGGCAGCGGCGGCCATCCGGCCTTCGGCGGCCTGGCCACTGCCCTCCACCACGGAAGCAGTGGAAGACCTTTCACGGGCTCAAACGGCTCGCCCGGATGGGGGAAGGCGAGCTGTACGCCGACCTCGTGGGCGGCGTACATGACACGCTCGGCGGGCTCCTCCCAGGGGTGCGGGGCCAGGTTGAAGGTGCACCAGTGGATCGGGAGCATCAGGCCGCCTGGCCCGCCCTGAAGGTCTAGGTGTGCACGAACGCCCTGCTCAGGGGTCATATGGTCGTAAGGCCATGGGCCATGATCCAGTTTGCTAAGCTTGTGCTTGTTGGGCCAGAAGTCGCTGTACGCGCCGATCTGCACCATCGTCGCGTCGAACGGTCCGAGCCGGCGGCCGATCTCGGCGAAGCCGGGGAAGGAGCCGGTGTCGCCGCTGTGGAAGACCCGGTGCCCGGGACCGGCCACCGCCCAGGAGGCCCAGAGCAGGTGCGGGCTGGTCTTCGGGCCGCGGCTGCAGTAGTGGCGGGCTGGCGCGGCGGTGAGGGCGAGGCCGGCCACCTCGGCCGACTCCCACCAGTCCAGCTCCACGATCCGGTCGGCCGGCACCCCCCAGTGCTCGAGGTGCGCGCCGACGCCGAGCGGGGCGGCGAAGACCGCGCTGGAGCGGCTCAGGGCCCGGACGGTGTCCATGTCCAGGTGGTCGTAGTGGTCGTGCGAGATCACCACCACGTCGACCGGGCCGAGCCCGGCCAGCGGGACGGGCACCGGGTGCAGCCGCCGGGGGCCGGTCCAGCTGAACGGTGAACAGCGCTCGCCCCAGACCGGGTCGAACAGCACCCGGCGGCCGTCCAGCTCGGCCAGCACGGTGGCGTGGCCCAGCCAGGTCAGCCGCAGCCCGGAGGCGGGTGGCTCGGCCAGTTCGGCCGGCCGCAGCCGGTGCAGCGGCACGGCGGCGGCCGGTACCCGGCGCGGGCGGTTGGCGGTCAGCTGGGAGTGGGTGATCTCGAGGGGGGAGCGGTCGTAGACCAGCCGCCTGGTCGGTACGGGGTTCTGGAAGGCGCCGTCGGTGAAGTTCGGTGAGGCGAGGATCCTGGCCAGCCGCTCGCCGGCGGGTTCGGCGCCGAAGGCGTCGGTGCGGAGCCTGCGCCAGGCGCTGCGGGGCAGTTCGCGGAGTGGGGAGGGACCGGGGCCGAGGCCGGTGGCGGTGCCGAGCTGCGTGGTCAGAGCGGTGAACCGGGAGATCCAGGAGACGGAGCTGGGCACAGCACCTCCATGGGCACGCAACAACGCGCGCTCGCGGCGGCGCGGACGCGCGGGGAGGAACCGTACGGCAAGGCTCGGGAGCCCGCTGCCGTACGACAGGCATCTGACCGGACCTTACCGTTCCGGCGGCCGTCGAACCCGGTGAACGGGGGAGTGAGCACGCCGTTCGGTGGACCTGGTCCGGATCCGGGCGGATGCGCCAACTACCGCCTCGGGATGGGCCGGGAGCGGCCGTGGCGAGGCCGGGCGCCGGGGGTGTGCGCGGGGCGCGTGGGCCCGGACGGCGTACGCGGATCCGGGTCGCGCGCTTGGCTCAGGCCGTGTAGAAGCGGGTGATGGCCTCGGCCACGCAGTGCGGCTTGGCGCTGGTCTCGCTGCTGATGGTGTAGCGGACCACGGCCTGGACGCCGCCGGGGACCTCGGTGGCCGAGAGCAGCTGGGCCGTCGCCCGGACCGCCGTTCCGACGGGCAGAGGCGCGGGGAAACGTACCTTCTCGGAACCGTAGTTGAGCGCCATCCGGACACCGTCGACGCTGTAGCACTCCTTCGCCAGCACCGGGATCAGCGAGAGCGTCAGGTAGCCGTGTGCGATGGTGCCGCCGAACGGGCTGTCCTTGGCGCGGTCGGGGTCGACGTGGATCCACTGGTGGTCACCGGTCGCCTCCGCGAACAGGTTCACCCGGTCCTGGTCGATGGTGTGCCACTCGCTGGTGCCGAGTTCGGTGCCGACGGCCGCGGTCAGGTCGGCGAGTGAGGCGAAGGTCGTCACAACGTGCTCCTGTGGGGGTGCTGCTGGCTGGACTCCGATTCCGCAGAGTATGCCTACTCGGAAGTCACCTGTCAGGAGCCGGTCGGAAGTGGGCCTGCGATGGGCCTGCGGTGAGCCCGCGGCACGCGCCCTCAGGAGGTGTCGGAAGGCCGCGGGGAGCGCGGCCGGGCGGCGCGCGCCCGGTGTACACCACCAGTCCGGCGGGCACGGGTGCCGGGTGGGCGCGGGTGCCGGATCGCCCGGGAGTCGTCAGGTCGTTGCGGCGCAAGGCGCTGCCGGTGCCGCCCCAGCTCTCGGTCTCACCGGTGCCGTGGTGGCTGAGCTGCGTCGATTCCCGGCTTTGTAAACGGTGGGGCCGGTAAGCGGGGGCGACGACGCCGGTGTGCGGGGGCGGCGGCGATAGCTTGTCGGCGGTGGCCCGGGCGTCGGCGGCGGCCCTGGTGATCGTCAGCGGTCGGCGCTGATCGGCGGTCGTCGGCGGTGGTCCTGGCGGTCGGTGGTGGTCCAAGCTGGTGCGGTCCGGGGCGGGCACGCGGTGGTCGCTGGGCGGCTCGGCGCCGGCCGGTCGTGGCGACGGCGGGTGTACCGGCCGGTCCGTTGGACGGCCGGTCGACTGAGCGGATGCGGTGGCCGGTCGGTGTGCGGGAGCGTCAGGGGGGAGGGGGCGGTGCGAGTGGGCGGCGGCATCGAACTGGTGGTGATCGGAGCGAACGGAGGTCCCGAACGGGCCCACGGCGGCTCGGCACGGGCGGCGGAGGGGGCCGGGCTGCTCACCGAGGTGCTGCCCGGGCGCTGCTTCGACGCCGGCATCCGGGGCTGCCGGGTGACCCTGGTGCCGCCGGACGCGGACGCCAACGCCATGCTCACCGCGCTGCGGGCGGCGGCGCTCAGACCCTCGCGCTGGCTGCTGGTCTGCCTGGTCGGCCAGTTGGTGGCCGATCCGCGCGGCCGGCGGCTGGCGCTGGTGACGGCTGGAAGTACGTCGGACAACGCCTACCGGCGCGGGCTGGCCTGGGACTGGGTGGTCAGCACCATGGTCCACGGCGAGGCCGAGGACACCATGCTGCTGGTGGACGTGGTCGCCGACCGGGAGGCGTGGGCGGCGCTGGAGCGCGACGGGGACGACGGAGTGGGTGAGCTGTTCGCGCACTCCCGGGTGCCGCTGTGGGGGCGGGTCGGACGGTTCGCCGGCGGACGGCGCGGGCGGGACGCCGTACTCCCCGGCGGGGAGGGCTCGTTCGCGTGGGCGCTGGCGGGGGTACTGGAGCACGGCGTACCCGGCGCGCCCGCCGCCGTCGGGCCCGCCGAGCTCCAGCCTGCGGTGGAGGCCGCGTTGGGGCCGGGGGCGGGACCGGCGGGTGTTCGACTGCTTGTTCCTGGCCAGAACGGACGCCTGCTGATGCGCAATCGGGCCGCGGTGCGGGGCGCATTGGCCGGATTGTCGCTTTCCGAAGAACTGTTGGCGGTTCTGTGGCGAGAAAGTGGCCCAATGGATCCGCCGTCCGCGTAAGGTCAGAGGGCCCGAGGTGTTGCCGCGAAGGGGCGGGTGGCGAAGAATCGATGCCCCGGAGCAGCAGTGCGGGACGGCGGATGTCTTCTGGCGGCCAAGGCAACGTGTGGGGCCGGTCGCGATGAGGTGGGGCGATGCGGCAGCGCGGAAATGTCTTGCGCCCTGGGGTGGTTGGGGTCGGTGGCGTGGTTCTGCTGGCGGTTCTCGCCGCGTGCGGAGGCAGCGGCTCGGCGGGTTCCGCCGATCGGCTCGCAAATCCTGGGGCCAGTGTTGCGACTGTGGCGCCGGTAACTCCTTCGAGTGGTTCGGATCCGGGCTCGGTGGCGCCCACCGAAGGGCCGGAAGGGGCGGTCGGCCGGGTGGTTCTGAGGTCGTACCAGACCTGGTGGGACGCGCAGACCGCGGCTTTCGCGCAATCCGGGTCCGACGGTTCCCAGTTGCAGGTCTATTCCACCGGACTCGCGCTGAGTGAGGCGGTCGCCAGCCTTCACCAACTGCACGAGGCCAAACTGGTGATGATCGGAAGTCCGCACAACTCGCCGGTGGTGAAGGCGATCGACCTCGCCTCCGATCCGCAGACCGCGTCGATCGAGGACTGCCTCGACGTCGGTGACTGGCATCAGGCGGACGCGGCGACGAAGGCGCTGAGGGATCCGAAACAGCGGTTGTCGCGCTACCCCGCCACGGCTGGTCTCCGTAGGACGAACGGGCGTTGGATGATCGTCGACTTCAAGCGAGAGGTGGACCGAACATGCTGAAGTCCGCTCGGAGAAGGGTGGTTCGGATCGCCGCGTTACTCGGAATGATCGCCGCGACCATCTCCCCGGCGTTCGCGGAGGATCCGGGCGGCGTCATCGGACCTTGCGCCTCGCGTGACATCTGCATCGTCATCACCGAGCCCGGCGGCGGTGCCCCCGGCGGTGGCGGGAGCGGCGGCGGCACCGGCGGTGGCGGCGGCAGCGGGGAGCAGATGTGCAGCTGGAACGGGCAGCAGTGGCCGTGCTGGGACGACACACTGGGCTGGTTCAGCTCCTCGGACGGGTGCTACTACCACCGGATGAGCCCGCAGCCGCCCGCCGGTGACGAGTCGTGGGGCGGGCACGATCCGTCCCAGGGCGCGGTCTACGAGGTCAACTGCCGTGGCACGGACGGCAACCTGACGCCCAAGCCGCCGATGTTCTTCGCGCAGCCGCCCGGCGGCGAGCCCCCGCCGGACCGGCCGTACGACCTTGGGCTGAAGGCCCTGAAGGAGATCCGGCTGGCCGCGCCGCAGCTGCACGCTGCGCCGACCGGCACCGCGGTGGTCGGGGTCCCGGTGTGGCTCTGGTACGACCGCAACGACGCCACCGTCGGGCCGTTGAGCGCGACTGCCGAGGGGCGGCAGATCAGCGTCACCGTCACCGTCACGCTGTCCAGCGTGACCTGGGACACCGGCGACGGCTCGACCGTGTCCTGCGCGTCGGCCGGAACCGCGTACCACGCGGATGCCGGGGGCTCGCCCTCGCCCGACTGCGGCCATGTGTACCGGACCGGCTCGGCCACCCAGCAGGACGGCCGGTACTACCTGACCGCCACCCTGAACTGGAAGGTGAACGCCCGGGTCAGCGGTACCGGCGAGAAGGTGTTCGCGTTCGACTACCCGGTCACCGGCGACCAGCCGCTCCCGCTGCGGGTCGGCGAGGTCCAGGTCCTCAACTGACCAGCCGGCCGCAGAGTGCCGCACAGACCCCCGTACGAAAGGCCGTAGCCCGGTGGAGAACCGAACCTTCGCGGCGCCGAGCCCCGGCACCGCCACCCTCGTGCCCGAACCGGCGCGCGCGGTGCCGCACACGCTGCCGCGCACCCTTCGCGCCCGGCGCCGCAGGCCGGCCGTGATCGCCATGGCGGTGGCGTTGATCGCGGCGGGCGGACTCGGCGGCGCGGTGCTCTACAACAGCACCGGCCAGCGGATCGCCGTACTGGCCCTGGCACATGACGTTCCGGTGGGGCAGGCGCTGACCGCCGACGACGTGGTGGTCGCCAGGATCGCCGGGGACCCGGCGCTGCGCCCGCTGGACGCCAGGGACCGGGCGCGCACCATCGGGCTGCGCGCCACCACCGATCTGCGCCGGGGCGCGCTGCTGCTCAAGGCCGACGTCACCGCCGACCCGGCGGTGGAGCCCGGTGAGCAGATCGTCGGCGTGGCGGCCAAGCGCTCCCAGCTGCCCGCCACCAGGCTGGAGCCCGGTCTGCGGGTGCTGGTCGTCGCCACCGTGGACCAGGCGAACCAGGGCGGGACCACCCGGACCCCGGACACCCTGGCCGCCACCGTGGTCACGGTCGGCCGGGTGGACTCGGACGGCGGCCAGGTGGTCGACGTCGCCGTACCGCCCGCCGACGGGCCCCGGCTGGCCGCCTGGGTGGCCGGCGGCAAGTTCCAGGTCATCCTGGCGCCGCGGGCGGCCGCACCCGCCGCGTCGGCGCCGTCCACCGGCTCGTCCACCGGCTCGTCCACCGGTCCGTCCGCCGGCTCGCCCGCAGCCCTGCCCGGCGCGCCGTCCACGGGCGGCACGGCACAGAACGCGGGCGGGGGTGGCAACTGATGGCCGTCGTTGCCGTGGCCGGTGGCCCCGGCGCGCCGGGCGCCACCACCGGTGCGCTCGCCCTGCTGCTGGCCTGGCCGCTGCAGCCCGGCCGGCGGATCATGCTGGTCGAGTGTGACCCGGACGGCGGCGCGGTGCTGGCCGGCGCGCTGGAGGGCCGGGTGGAGGCCGTGTACGGGCTGCGCAACCTGGCCGTCGCCGACCGGCGCGGACTGCTCGCCCAGAGCCTGTGGGAGCAGCTGATCGACCTCTCCCCGGCCGGCACCGGCGAGCGGCTGCTGCTCCCCGGACTGACCGACCCCGCGCAGGCGCCCGGCCTCGCCTACACCTGGGAACCGCTGGTCGAGATGCTGCACGGGCTGGAGCCGCAGGGCTACGACGTGATCCTGGATCTCGGCCGTTCCGGCGCGTCCGGGGCCGGAGCGGTGCTCGCCCGGCGGGCCGACGTGGTCGCAGTGACGATGCGCACCACCCTGCGCGGACTGAGCGCCGCCCGCCCCCGGCTGGCGGCGCTGCGCGAGGATCTGGACACCTCCGGCACCGGAGCGGACGCGCTCGGGCTGCTGCTGGTGGCCGAGGGCCCGTACCCGGAGACCGAGGTCTCCCGGCAGTTCGCGCTGCCCTCGCTCGGGCTGCTCCCGTACGCGCCGCGGATCGCGCGGGTGCTCTCCGACGGCGGTGACGCCACCGACCGGCGGTTCATCCGCTCGGAGCTGATGCGCACCGCCAGGTCGGCGGCCGACCGGATCCAGCAGCTGATCCGCCGCCGGCGCGCACGGCTCGCCCCGGCGCCCGCTCCGCTCGGCTCGGCGGACCAGCCGACCCCACCGGTGCAGCCGTTCCCGACCGGGCAGCCGGCGCAACCCGTTCCTCCCGGTCGGCCGGTGCAGCAGCCCTTCCCGCTCGCGCAGCCGGCGCAGCCCTTCCCACCCGGGCAACCCGGCCAGTACGGCGGGCAGTTCCAGCCGGCCGGGCAGCCGCCGGCCCCGGCCCAGGACCCGGCCGCCCCCGGAGCGCGCCCGGCGGCCTGCCTCGGGCCCGTCCCGGCGCCTCCGCCCGCGCCGTACGTGCCGCAGCCGCCCGCGCCGTACGTGCCGCAGCCGCCCGCCCCCGCGCCGTTCCAGCCGCAGCCCCCGCAGCAGTCGGCGTACGGGGAGGTGCTCCGTGCGCGGTAGCCCGCTGCACCAGAGCCCGGGCGGCGCGGTGGACCCGGCCGCGCTGCCCTGGACCGCCGCCACCGCCCAGCCGGTGACGACGCCCCCGCCCGTGCCGCGTCCCCCCGTGGCGCCTCAGCCCGTGGCGCCGAGTGCGGCGCCCGCCGGCCGGTTCACCCCCGGGCCGGTCCGCGGATCGGGCGCGCCAGCACTGGAGCCGGTCACCGCACGGCCCGCGATCGATCCGCAGGTCGCCCGCGAGCTCAAACGCCAGGTCGCCGCCGAACTGCACCAGCAGCTCTCCCGGCTGGCCGACGGCTCGGGCCTGGAGGCGGACCGGGCGACCCGGCGCCAGCGCGGGCGTGCGCTGATCGAGGAGGCGGTCGCCCGCTGGTCCGACGCGTACGCCCAGACCCACGGCATCCCGCCGACCCGGGAGCAGGACCGGGCGCTCGCCGAGGCCGTCTACGACCTGCTGTTCCGGGCCGGCCGGCTGCAGCCCTACCTGGATGACCCCGAGATCGAGAACATCCTGATCAACGGCTGCGACGACGTCTGGGTCTCGAGGGTCCACCAACCCCTGCGCCAGGTGCCACCGGTGGCCGACACCGACGAGGAACTCGTCGAGCTGCTGCAGGACCTGGCCCGCCAGCACGGCGGCGGCGAGCGCAGCCTCTCCACCGCCAGTCCGACGCTGGCGCTGCGTCTGGAGGGCGGGATGCGCCTGCAGGCGATGACCGAGGTCACGCCGCGCCCGTACGTCGCGATCCGGCGCCACCGGGTGGCCTCCGCCACCCTCGCCGACCTGGTCCAACTCGGCACCCTGGACAACACCCTGGCCGCCTTCCTGGCCGCCGCGATCCGGGCCAGGAAGAACGTGATGATCACCGGCACCCAGGGGGTGGGCAAGACCAGCCTGCTGCGCGCGATGGCCGCCGAGATCCCGCCGGACGAGCGGATCGGCACCCTGGAGTCGGAGTTCGAGCTCTGGCTGCACACCCTCGGCCATCTGCGCCAGGTGGTCCCGATGGAGGCCCGCGAGGGCAACGGCGAGCGGGTGGACGGTCGGATCGCGGGCGAGCTGACGATCGGTGAACTGATTCCGGCCGCACTGCGGATGACGCTGTCGCGGATCATCGTCGGCGAGGTCCGCTCCAGCGAAGTGGTCCCGATGCTGCGGGTGATGACCAACGGCGAGGGCGGCTCGATGTGCACCCTGCACGCCCGCGGGCCGCACATGGTGGTGGACCGGATCGCCGAACTCTGCCTGGAGTACGGCGCACACATGACCGACAGCCTCGCCTACCGCCTCACCGCCAACGCCGTGGACCTGATCGTGCACGTCGCCATGGTCGACGAGACCGCCGTCGGCGGCCGCAGGCACCGCTTCGTCTCCCACGTCCTCGAGGTCACCGGCCTCGGCGAGAACGGCCGCCCCGCGATGAACACCGTCTTCGGACCCCGGCCCGAGCACGGCGAGCCCCGCGCCGTGCCGCACACCCCGCCCGCTTGCGTCGACGACCTGCGCCGGGTCGGCTTCGACGCCGCGCTGCTCCAGAACCCCTACGGGAGTTGGGGCGCCCCGCTGGCGCTGCGGATCGGGGACTCGCGGTGATGCTGCTCTTCGTCCTCTGCGGCCTGCTGGTGGCTGGCGGCGCGGTCGCACTGGTGGTCGGTCTGCTGGGCGGCGCTCCCGGGGAGGCGGACCGCAACCCGTTGGGTGGGCGGCTGCACACCTTCTGGTACGGCGCGCCGGGCAGCCCGAGCGCCCAGGTCGCCAGGCTGCGCCGGATCCAGACCGCACTCTCCCTGATCGGCGCGCCGTGCGCCTGGCTGTTCACCGGGATCCCGCTCACCGCCCTGCTGGTGCCGCTCGCCGTCTTCGGCCTGCCCTGGCTCTTCGACGCCACCCGCTCGGACACCCGCCGGATCGAGCGGCTGGAGGCGCTCTCCGAGTGGACCCAGCGGCTGGCCGACGTGCTGCTGCTCGGGATCGGGCTGAACCAGGCGATCCTGACCAGCCGCCGTACCGCGCCGCCCGCCCTGGAGAGCGAGATCGCCGAACTGGCGGCCCGGCTGCAGTCCCGCTGGCGTCCGGAGGACGCGCTGCGGGCCTTCGCCGACAGCCTCGCCGACGCCACCGCCGACAAGGTGCTGGCCGCGCTGGTGCTGCGCTCCGGGGACAGCGGCCCGGGGCTGGCCCGGGCGCTGGCCGACCTGGCCGAGTCGGTCCGCGAGGAGGTCCGCCAGCGGCGGGCGATCGAGGCGGACCGGGCCAAGCACCGCACCACCATCCGCTGGCTGGTCGCCATCATCGTGGGCGTCCTGGCGGCCGGCTCCTTCAACACCGACTACACCGCGCCGTACGGGACCTTCGTCGGCCAGCTGGTGCTCGGGGTGGTCTCGGCCGTCTTCGTCCTGGTGATCGCCTGGATGCGTTCGCTCGCCCGGCACACCCCGCCGCCCCGCCTGCTGGAGGCGGACCGGCGCAGCAAGACGGGCCGGCTGCCCGGAGGCGAACCCGAGGAGCTCGCCGACCCGTCGCTGAAGGAGGCACGGTGATCTCACCCTGGGCCGTCCTCGCCGGTGCCGCGGCGGCCGGCGGCATCGCCCTGCTCGTCGCCGAACTCCGGCCCGCCCCACCGGACCTGGGGCAGGCCCTGGACCGGCTGCACCGGGTGCCGGCCGAGCAGGCGGTGCGCGGTGAGGACCGGCTCTCCTGGTACGACCGGGTCGGTGAGCGCTCGCTCGGCCTGCCCGGTACCCGGATCCCGCGCCAGCAGCTGGCGCTGATCGGCCGCACGCCGGCCCGCTTCATGGCGCACAAGCTGCTGTTCGCGCTGATCGGGCTGCTGCTGCCCGGGTACTTCTCGGCGATGGCGCTGGTGCTCGGTACCGGCCTGCCGGTGACCGTGCCGCTGCTGCTCGGCCCGGCGCTCGCGCTGCTCGGCTGGCTGGTGCCGGACGCCATCGTGGCGGGTGAGGCCAAGGAGGCCAGGACCGAGTACCTGCACGGCCTGGTCGCCTACCTGGAGCTGGTCGCCCTGGAGCGGGCCGCCGACTGCGGCCCCGCCGAGGCGCTGCGGCGGGCCGCCGCGGTGGGCCGGGGCACCGTCTTCCGCCGGATCCGGGACGCACTGGAGCGCGCCACCACCGACCGGCTGCCGCCCTGGGAGGGGCTGGACGCGCTCGCGGTCGAACTCGGCCTCACCGCCATGCAGGACGTCGCCGACATCATGCGCATCTCGGGCACCGACGGCGCCGCCGTGTACGACACCCTGCGCGCCCGGGCGAAGAGCCTGCGCGGCGAACTGCTGGCGGAGGAACTGGCCGCCGCCAACACCGACAGCGAACGGATGGTCGCGCCCGGCTCGGTGCTCACCCTGCTGATGACGGCGCTGATCGTCTTCCCCGCCCTCTACCAGATGCTCAACGTTGTCTAGCCGCCCGCCACTTCCCTGGGAGACCAGCGACCATGAACCGAATCCGGAACCTGCTCGCGGCACTGCTGCTGCCCCTGCTGCTGCCGGTGCAGCTCGCCATGTCCGTCCTCGTCCACTACCGGCTGGGCCGGGCCCGCGCCGCCCGCGCGGCCGGCGACCGGGGAGCGATCACCATCGAACTGGCCCTGGCGGTGGTCGGGTTGGTGGTGGTCGCGGGGATCATCGTGGGCGTGCTCTACAGCCTCGCCGGGAAGGTCAAGAACAAGGTCAACGACACCCCGATCGATGTGCCGAATCCGACGTGATCCCTCATTCGCCTCCGGGCGCTCTGACCCGGCGCCGACAGTCGTCGCTCCCGCACTCCCTCCTTCGTCGGTCGCTTCCTCGTTCCTCCCTTACGGCACCGGCGCACCCTCCGGCTCCCAGGACCCCGCGTGGCGGCCGTGCCCGCTCCGACCTGGGGGCGATGACGCTCAGCCTGGCCATCGTCTTCCCGGCGGTGCTGGCGACGGTGGTGCTCGTGGTGCAGGCCGCCCTGTGGTGGTACGCGAGCCAGGCCGCGCTCACCGCAGCCAGGGAGGGCGCGGAGGCGGGCCGGATCACGGGGGGCACGTCGGCCCTGGCCGTCCGGCGGGCCACGGACTTCCTGGACCGGCAGGGCGCGCTGGCCGAGCCGGTGGAGGTGGTCCCCGGCGGGGACGCGCAGATGTTCAGCCTGCGCGTCCGTGTCCGGGCGCAGAGCCTGCTGCCCGGGATGTCCGGGATGTCCATCGTCCGCCAGATCGCCGCCCCGCGGGAGAAGTTCGTACCGCAGGGAGGCCGGCCGTGAGCCGGGGGACGGACCGGGGGAGCGTCGCGGTCGAGGCGGCCCTGATGATCCCGGCGGTGGTGCTCTTCGTGATGATCGCCGTGGTGGCCGGGCGTATTCAGACCACCGGCGGGGTAGTGGATGCGGCAGCGCGTTCCGGCGCCCGCGCGGCCTCGCTCGCCCGGAGCCCCGAGGGCGCGCGGCAGGCGGCGCAGGACGCGGCACAGGAGGTGTTCCGGGACCAGCGGGTGCCCTGTGGCGACGCCGAAACAGCCCCGGTCGAGTACGGCACGATCGACACTCCGACGGGCCAACTCACCACCGTGAGCGTGACGGTGAGCTGCAAGGTCGCGCTGGACTACCTGTCGTTCGGGGGAGTGCCGGGGAGCCGGACGATGACCGGCCGGTTCACCTCGGTGATCGACCGGTACCGGGGCACCGACTGACCGGGCTCCGGTCGGCGGGGAGCACGTACCGGGTTCAACCACCTGGTGGGGGAGGGGAATTGATGCCACGCCGTAGTGGACGTGGGAGGGGAGCGGCGCCGGACGCCGGTGCGGTCTCCACCTTTGTGGCGATCTGCGCCGCCGGACTGGTCGTGGTGATCGGCATAGTGCTCGACTGCGGCGGACGGCTGCGCGCGATCGAGAACACCGACGCCCGCGCCCAGGAGGCCGCCCGCGTGGTCGGCCAGCAGCTCGACCAGGCGGCGGTGCTGCGCGGTGACGGCTACCCGGTGATCGGCGCCCGTGAGCACGACCTCGACGTGGCCACCCGCGCCGCCGACGCGTACCTCGACCAGTACCACCTGAGCGCCGACGTCGCCTTCAAGGACGACCACACCGTCCAGGTGAGCATCGACACCACGTACCGCACCGCGCTGCTCGGTGCGATCAACGTCAACACCCTCCCGGTGCACGGCCGAGGCACGGCCACCCTGGTGCACGGGGTCACGGAAGCGGAGAACGGCTGATGGCCGCGCCACGAGCCAGGCACCACGCCCACGGCACCCGTACCGACTCGCCCGCGCACCGCGGCACCCCGGGCGCGCCCGGAGGAGACCGGCGGAGGCCGGTGCCGCTGCACGCCGCCGGCCCCGGCCGGAGCGCCGGTTCGGTGGCCGCCGCGCTCGGTTCGCTGATCACGCTGCTCGGGCTGCTGGCGGGCCTGCCCGCACTGCTGCTCTACGGCACCCTGGCGGTCGCCGGGATGGGTGAGGTGGCGAGCGACGGGTTCGTCTCGATGCTCACCGGCCCGGACGACGGGCGGCTGTTCCTCTGGGCGCTGGTCGTCGTCGGCTGGGCCGCCTGGCTGTGCTTCGCGTTCTCCGTGCTGCTGGAGATCCCGGCCCAGCTGCGCGGCCGGATCGCCCGCCGGATCCCCGCCTTCGGCTGGAGCCAGCGGCTGGCGGCCGGACTCGTCGGCTCGGTCCTGGCCGTACTGCCGGTCGCCGGCGGCGCCTTCGCGGCCACCCCGGAGAAGGCCCCCGCGGCCCTCGCCCCGGCACAATTGACCGCCCGCGCCCCGTACGCGGCGCTGCCCGCCGCTCCCGTCGCACCGGCGCTCGCGCCCGCCGCCGAGCAGCATCCGACCTACACCGTCAGGGACGCCCGGCCGGCGGACAGCCTCTGGTCCATCGCCGAGCGCCAACTCGGCTCCGGAGAACGTTGGGTGGAGATCGCGAAGCTCAACGACCACCGGGTGATGGACGATTCGGGTGCCCGCTTCGACGCAGACCGGCCGATCCAGCCCGGCTGGAAGCTCTTCATGCCGAACGACGCCAAACCGGACGGGAGTTCGGCGACGTCCGGCTCGCCGCAGGGCGGCACCGTCCCCGCGACGCCGCCCGCGAGCACGTGGCATTCCAGCGTCACTGTGCGGTCCGGCGACACGCTCTCGGCCATCGCCGAACGGGAACTGGGCGCCGCGGATGCCTGGCCGAAACTCTTCGAGGCGAACAAGGGCGTCAGCGCGCCCGACGGGGAACGGCTGACCGATCCCGACGTCCTGGCCCCGGGCATGGTGCTCGCCGTCCCCGGTGCGCAGCCGCAGCCGCCGGCCCAGTCCCCGACCCCCGCGCCCGGTACCGGCGGCGCGACCTCGTCCGCCCCGGCCCCCGGCACCCCGAGCGCCACCCCGAGCCCGGCCCCGGCCGGCGCGCACCCGTCCGTACCCGGCGGGCACGAGTCGCCCACCGCGAAACCGGCTCCGGCCGCGAAGGCGGCGGCGCCCAGCGACGACTACAGCGTGGCACTCGCCGCCTCCACGGTCGGCGTCCTGCTCGCGGCGGTGATGATCGGAACGGTGTCCCGCCGCCGGGGCGACCAGCAGTGCACCCGCCGCCCCAGGCACCGGATCGCCCTACCCGCCGAGCCCGCGGCCGAGTTCGAGGCCGAACTGAAGGTGCGCCAGAACGACACCGCCCTCGACCTGCTGAACCGGGCGCTGCGCACACTGGCCCGCAACACCGTGCGCGGCAGCAAGCGCCTGCCCGCCCTGGTCGCGGTCCGGGTGACCCCGGGGCGTACCGTCGAACTGCACCTCGCCGCCCCCGCCGCGCCGGTCGCGCCCTTCCGGGCGGCCCACGCGCCGAACGTCTGGTGGTGCCCCGAGGACTCCACGGAACTGCTGTCCGCCACGCAGGCGGCCAAGACCGCGGCGCCCTACCCGGCCCTGGTCACCCTGGGCACCGCGCCCGACGGGGCCGTGGTGCTCGCCGACCTGGAGACCGTACGGCTGATGCACCTGTCCGGGCACCCGGACGACGCGCGGGACGTACTGCGAACGCTGGCGGTCGAGTTGGCGCACAGCCCGCTCGCCGACCGGCTGCACCTGCACCTGGTGGGGCTCGCCGAGGACCTGCCGCTCACCGGTACGGCGGCGGACCGGGTGCACCGCTACGACAGCCTGGAGGCGGCGATCAGCGCGCTCGGCCCGCGGACGGTCAAGGCCAGGGCCACCCTGGTGGCCGCCGACGCGGCCAGTCCGCGGGACGCCCGCGGCCGGGGCCACGCGGACGAGTCCTGGGTGCCCGAGATCGTGCTCTCCGCCCAGCCGCCCGGCGGAAACCTACCCGCCGAACTGGGACGCCTGCTCGACGGCACCCCGCGCACCTGCCTCGCCGTGGTCACCCGCGCGCCCGAACGCGGCAGCGGCCCGGTCGCCCGCTGGACCCTGCCCAGCAGCGGCACCGCCACCATCCCGGGACTGCACCTCACCGTCGAACTCCAGAAGCTCGACCCGCAGCAGTACGGCCACATCGGCGAGCTGCTGCGGGCCGCATCCGACACCACCCAGCACCCCGCTCCCGACTGGACCCTGGACGGCCCGGGCGGTGCCCGCGACGCGGAGGAGATCCCGCTGCCGCCCGTGCCGGTGCTGGCCGGGGTGGGCGCCCCGCTGGGCGCGCCCCTGGCGCTGCCGCTGGACCTGACCGGGGCGCAGCTGGTGAGCCGGATGATCGGCACCGGAGCCAGCCCGTTCGCGGGTACCGACCCGACCGTGACCCCGGCCCCGCGCCCCGCCGGGCCCGCCGCTCAGGCGGGCGCCGACACCGCTGCCGCTGCCGCCGCCGGCGTCGAGGAGGGCCAGGCGGAACCGGTCGGGTCGCCGCGGCCGCCGTCCCGGCACAGCGCCAACAGCCGCGGACTGCGCAGCAAGGGCCCGGCGCCCGCCGGCCCGCCCGTGCTGACCAAGTCCGGCACTCCGTCCACCGCCGAACCACCGGCCGCCGCCGCTGCGCCCGAGCCGGACCGCCCCGCCGCCCCGGCGGCGCCCCCCGAGCCCGCGCCGATGCACGACCCGGCTCCCCCGGCGGACGCCTTCGCCGACCCGGCCGGGCAGGCGCGCCCGGCCCCGGCGGGCGTGGTGCACGCGGTGAAGCCGGTGCACCCGGTACCGCCGGCGCCCAGCTCCACCCGCAGCGACAGCGACGACCTGCTGGCCATCCTGCGCTCCCCGGAGGCGCACGCCGCCCGTACCGCGCCCCGGATCCGGCTGCTCGGCCCGGTGGACGTGCTGGGCGCGGCCGGGCCCTCCGAGCCCTCGGTGCTCTCCCGGCTGACCGAACTGGCCGCCGTGCTGGTGTTGCGCCCGGGCCTCGAACACGGCGAACTCGACCGGGCCCTGCACCCGGGCGCCGCGCACCTGGCCCCCGGACCGCACGGTGCGGGGCCGGCGGCCGACCGGGCCGCCTCCCCACTGCCGGCCAAACTCGCCGAGCTGGCGGCCTGGTTCGGCACCTCGGCCGAGGGGCGGGCCTTCCTCCACCTGGACACCCCGGACGGCTACGCCTTCGCCCCGACCGTGACCTGCGACTGGGACGAGTTCCGCAGCCTGTACCGGCGCGGCATGCGCAGCACCAGCAGCACCGCCGACGCCGCGCTGGCACACGCGCTCGCCCTGGTCCGCGGCGCTCCGTTCGCCGAGGCCCCGACCACCGCCTACACCTGGGCCGAGGTCGAACGCCAGGACATGATCGCCGCGATCGTCGACACCGCCCACGAACTCGCCGCGCGCCGCCTGCAGTACGGCGACCACCGCAGCGCCGAGGCCGCCATCTTCCGCGGCCTCGCCGTCGCCCCGGACGTCGAACTGCTGCACCGCGACCTCTTCTACACCTACGCCTCCGCCGGAGCCCGCGACCAACTGGTCCGCGCGGTCAACCGGCTCGACGCCCTCAGCCGCAGGACCGGCCGCGACCTGGACGCCGACACGGTCGCCCTGCTCCGCGACCTGCTCGCCGGCAACTGACGGCGAGGGAGCGCCCGACGGCGGCTCACCGTGGAGCCGGGGACCAGGCGCTGATCCCCAGTTTCCCGGTGGTGCCGAGGTCGAGGAAGGCCGGCACGCTCTGCGCCGGATCCCCGGGGCGGGGTGTGACGGAAAGGTAACTGCCGTTGACCGGAGCGTCGTTGCCGTCGGTCACGGTGTTCCGCCAGACCAGACCGAACCGCGCACTCTCGCCGGGCTGCAGGCTCAGCGGCACGGGACCGGCGTCGAAGCGGTCGATGACGGCGATGTCGGAGGTGCCGTGCCCGACCGCGATGTCGAGCGGTTCCCGGGTCCCGCCCAGTACGCGTACGGCCGGGTAGCCGTTCAGGGCGTACGGCCGGGTGCCGCAGTTGACCAACTCGACGGTCAGGACGCGCAGTCCCAACGCCGCGTCGGCCTCCCCGGCCCGGAGGTCCACTCCCGAGGCGGGGCAGGGATCGGAGCTGCCGGGGGAGCTACTCGGAACGGCCCCGGAAGGAGCGGGACCGAGTGCGACGGCGCGTGCGGCGACCGGTGCGGCGGCGGGTGCCCCGGTCTCGGAAGCCGGCCGCGTGCCGCAGGCGGTGAGCAGTAAGCCCGCCGAGAGCAGCAGACCCGTGCCGGCGAGCGGTATCCAACGGTGTCCAGCAGTGGTCGTCTTCATCATGACTCGTTCGTGGATACTCCCGGCTTCAGCCGGGGGAGGAAACGAAGCTCCCGCGTAGCGGGACAGGGAGAGCCAGACCGCCGCCTAGGCGGTATGGCGTTTACCCGCACCAGGTCACAAGTCGGCGGTGTATCTTGCGCTCCATGCGGGCCACTTACGTGAAGCGGGCATACAAGTTCCGCTTCTACCCGACCGATGCGCAGGCAGCCGAGCTGTCGCGCACGTTCGGGTGTGTGCGCAAGGTCTACAACCTGGCGTTGCGGGCCCGTACCGAGGCGTGGTCGCTTCGGGGTGAGCGGATCAACTACAACGCCACCTCGGCGATGCTGACGGCGTGGAAGAAGGCCGAGGAGTTGGCGTTCCTCAACGAGGTCTCCTGCGTTCCGCTCCAGCAGACCCTGCGACACCTGCAAGGTGCCTTCACCAACTTCTTCGCGAAGCGGGCCGGGTATCCCCGCTTCAAGGCGAGGAAGAAGTCCCGTGACTCCGCCGAGTACACCATGTCCGCGTTCCGTTTCCGTGATGGGGCGCTGACTTTGGCGAAGATGGCGGAGCCGCTGGACATCCGCTGGTCGCGGCCTCTCCCGCAGGGGCAGGCCCCGTCTACGGTGACCGTCTCCCGGGATGGTGCGGGGCGCTGGTTCGTCTCGATGCTGTGCGAAGATGCGACGGTCAGGCCCCTTGCGCCGGTGGATGCGGCAGCTCTTGACTCGTGCTTTGCCGGGCTGGAGAAGTGGACGCGGTCGCGACCGGGTTCCTGACGGTGCGCAAGGAGGTGGTCGCCGCCCCTTCACTGCCGCCGCTCGTTCGCCGCCGTCGGCCGGAGCCGCTCGGTGGCAGGTGGGATCCGGCCTCCGGTACGTCCGGCCGGCGCGTGGCAACGGTGGGGATGGCGACCGGCGGCCGCGCCATCGAGGGACCGGCCTGGCTCGCCCGAGGGATCACCCCGTAAGGTTGCGTGGTCGCGCGTGGTGAAAGGCACCACGGTAGGAGAGCAGGACCCCGCGGGACAGGCGGGGCGGGGCGGGAGAGACCGGCGTTGGCTGACCTCACATCGACCTCCGGGAGTGGCAACCGTCCACCCGGCGCCGACGACACGGCTGCACCGTCCCCGTACCCGGTGGCCCCGCCCACCGCGCCGCCGGTCCCGCCGAACCCCCCGGTGGTGCCCAGCACCCCGCCGAGCCCGACCGGCCCCGCGGCCGGCTACGGCGAGTCGCAGCCGTACCCCGGTGACGTCGCGCCGGCCGTCGAGCGAACCACCGTGCCGCCGCTTCCCGACGCCCCGGACGGTCCGATGCCCGTCACCGGCTGGACCGGCATGATGCCCGCGATCCGGCCCCAGCCGGCCCCCGCACCCGTGGCGGTGGCGATGGCGGCGAGCCCCGGGCTCGGCGGCGGGCCGCGCGGCCGGATCCTGGTGATCGAGGGCGGTTACGGCGGTTCAGGCCGCCGTCTGCTGGGGCGCAGCGGCTCGACGCAGGCGCCGGTGCTCTCGGCCATGCTGGCCGCAGTCTCGCCGTCGATCCTGCTGGCGGCCGACGCCGTGGACGCCGTGCACCTGCCCGGCGCCAGCGACCCGCAGAGCGTCCTGGCCCATCTGCGGGCCGCCGCCCGGCACGCCGGACCGCTGATCATCCACCTGGGCGGCCACCTGATCGCCGACCGGCGCGGCGGCCAGCTCTACCTGACGCTGCGTGACTCCAAGGCGGGTTCGATCCGCCAGGACGGGCTGCCCTGGTCGGCCGTCGCGGCCGAGCTGCAGCACCGCCCGGCCGAGTGGGACACCCTGGTGATCGCCGACCTGAGCGCCGACCAGGCCGTCTGGCCACAGCTCCAGAGCACCATCTCCCCGCTGACGGACGGCGTGCCGCTGTGGGCGGTCGTCGCCCCGGACCCGGAGCAGATCGGCACCTTCACCCGCGCGTTGATAGAGGCACTGCACGGCGGCCGCCCGGGCGCCGAGCCCGTCCTGACGCCGGAGCAGCTGCGCCAGCAGGTGCACTCGGTGCTGCGCCCCGACGTGATCATCCACACCTCCCATCCGGCCGACCGGCCGCTGTTCCGCAACACCTCCCGCCAGGTGGGCGAGGCGGAGCCCCGGCCGCACGACGGGCGGCTTCCGTCCGCCGTGATGCCGAAGCCGCCGGCGAGAGCGGCGCGGCCGCGCAAGGCTCAGGCCGACCGGGTGCGGCTGGACAAGGGCACGGCCGGGCCGACGCCGGAGCCGACGCTGTCGGTGGTCCCGCGGCGGCCGGTCTCGCTGCTCAAGCCCGGTGTGCCGCCGACGCCGCCGCGTCCGGTGCGCCCGGTCTCGCTGCTGAAGGCGGTGCCGCAGCCGGTCCGGCAGGCGTCCGGGGACGCGCCCGCCGAGGCGGGAGTGCCTTTGGTGAACCTGTTCAAGGACCTTCCCGCCACGGTCGTGGAGCACCCGGAGCCGAAGCCCGAGCCGCAGCCCGAGCCGCTCCCGGCGCCGGAACCGCAGCCGTACGGGTCCGCGGCGACCGCCGCCGTGGTCAGCCTGGACAAGGAGTGGGCCACGGCCCCCGAGGCGCCCACCCCCGAGGCGCCCGCTTTCGAGGCGCCCACCCCCGAGGCACCTGCCTCCGAGGCGCCCACCCCCGAGGCACCTGCCGCCGAGCCGTCGGACCGTGAGCCGTCGAGCGCCGAGCTGCCGCGCCCGGCTCCGGAGCCCGCTCCCGCGGCGGATCCGATCGCCCCGTACCGCGAGACGATCGGCCGGATCGTACGCAGCGCCGACGCGGGCGAGCACGAGAGCGCCATGGAGCTGGCACTGGGACTGGAGCAGCAGGCGGTGTCCGAGCACGGCCCCGCCGCCCCGGCCGTGCTGCAGGTCCGCCAGGTCCGCGCCCACGTCATGCGGCTGGCGGGCCGTCCGGAGCACGCCGCCGAGGTGTACCGAGAGGTGGCCCTGGCGCTGATCCGCTCGGTGGGGCCCGAGCACCCGGAGGCCCAGCAGGCGACGACCAATGCGGAGGCGTGCTGGCGCTCGATCAAGGACAAGGCCGAGGCGATCAGGGTGGCACCGGAGATCATCGAACTCCGCGCCTACCTGCCCGGCCCGGACGGCCGCAAGCTCCGCGCTGCCGAGCGCTACCTCAAGCAGTTGGTGACCGCGGAGATCGAAACCCAGCTCTGACGCCTACCGACAACAGGGCCCGCGGCGTCCGCGCTCCCTGCTGCCGGTAGGTCCGAGCCCGGCCGTGGACCACCGGGCGCCGCCTGCCGGACCATCACCCGGGCCTGCACGTCGCCCCGTCGGTCCGGGAGCGGCCTGGCCCCGGCCGGATCGGAGGCGCCGGACGGCCCCTGCCGGCCACCTGGACAGGCAGCGGCCGACCCCGGAGCAGGTGACGACGTTCCGGGAACGGCCGACTGACGGACAGCCGTCGCCTGTTCTAGCGCGCGCCGCCGTTCACGTACAGGGTCTGGCCGCTCACGTACGAGGCGTCCTCGCTCGCCAGGAAGACCACCACGGAGGCGATCTCCTCCGGCCGGCCGACCCGGCGCAGCGGGGTGCGCTCGGCGACCTCGGCCTGGTGCGCCTCGGGCGTGGCGCCGACCCGCTCGGCGGTGGCGGCGGTCATCGCCGTGGCGATGTAGCCGGGGGCCACCGCGTTGACGTTGATGTTGAACGGACCGAGCTCGATCGCCAGCGTCGCCGTCAGCCCCTGGATCCCCGCCTTGGCGGCCGCGTAGTTGGCCTGGCCCCGGTTGCCGAGCGCGGAGCGCGAGCTGAGCGAGACGATCTTGCCGTACCGCTGCTCCACCATGTACTTCTGCGCCACGTGGCTGCAGTTGTAGGCGCTGGTCAGGTTGATCGTCAGGACGGCGTCCCAGTCCGCCTTCGGCATCTTGAAGAAGAGGTTGTCCCGGGTGATCCCGGCGTTGTTCACCAGGATGTGGATCCCGCCCAACTCCGCAGCCACGGTGGCGAACACCGCCTCCACCGCGTCGTAGTCGGCCACGTCGCAGCCGTAAGCCCGCGCCGTGCCGCCCTTGGCGGTGATCGCCTCCACCGTGCCCTGCGCCCGCTCGGCCGTCAGGTCCACCACGGCGACCGCTGCGCCCTCCTCGGCCAGCCGCAGCGCGGTCGCCGCGCCGATGCCCTGCGCGGCGCCGGTGACCACGGCGACCTTGCCCACGAAACGTGCCATTGCCAATCCTCCTGGGTAACTGGGGTTCTTCCTGGGGCGCGGCCGATCGGGCGCGCCCCGCACAGCCGTGCCGGGTGCTCGCGGCCGGCCGCCGCACGGGGGCCTGTCCGCCGTCAGACCCGTTCGACCACCACCGCGCTGCCCTGGCCGACGCCCACGCACATGGTGGCCAGTCCGCGCCGGGCACCGGTCCGCCGCATCCGGTGCAGCAGCGTGGTCAGGATCCGGGCGCCGGAACCGCCCAGCGGGTGGCCGAGCGCGATCGCGCCGCCGCTCGGGTTCACCAGTTCCGGGTCGAAGCCCAACTCCCGTACGCAGGCCAGCGCCTGGGCCGCGAACGCCTCGTTGAACTCGGCCTCCTCGACGTCCTGGACCTGCCAGCCGACCCGGCCGAGCAGCTTGCGGGTCGCCGGCACCGGGCCGATCCCCATCACATCCGGGTGCACCCCGGCCGAAGCCCCGCCGACGTAGCGGCCGAGCGGCTGAAGCTCCAGCTCCCGCAGCACCTCCTCGCTCACCAGCAGCAGCCCGGCCGCCCCGTCGTTCATCGGCGAGGCGTTGCCCGCGGTCACCGTGCCGCCCTCCCGGAAGACCGGCTTCAGCCGGGCCAGCTTCTCCAGCGTGGTGTCCTCCCGGATGCCCTCGTCCTGGCCGACCTCCACCCCGTCCGTGCGGAGGACGGGCAGGAGTTCGGCGTCGAAGTGCCCCTCCTTGCGGGCGAGCGCGGCCAGCTGGTGGCTGCGGAGCGCGAACTCGTCCTGCTGCTCCCTGGTGACGCCGTACCGGGCGGCGACCTCCTCGGCGGTCTCGCCCATCGAGAGCACGCCGTGCAGCTCGGGCATCCTGGGGTTGGTGAGCCGCCAGCCGAGCCGGGTGTCGAAGGTCTCGATCCGGTGCGGCAGCGCCTCGTCCGGGCGGGGGAGGACGAACGGGGCGCGGCTCATCGACTCGCAGCCGCCCGCGATCACGATCTCGGCCTCGCCGGAGCCGATCGCCCGGGCCGCCGTGGTGACGGCCTCCATGCCCGAGGCGCAGAGCCGGTTGAGGGTGGCGCCGGGCACGCTCTCCGGCAGCCCGGCGAGCAGCACCGCCATCCGGGCGGCGTTGCGGTTGTCCTCGCCGGCCTGGTTGGCGGCGCCCCAGTAGACGTCGTCGATCCTGGCCGGATCCAACTGCGGTACCTGGTCGAGCAGTCCGCGCAGTACGGCGGCCGAGAGGTCGTCGGGCCGTACGCTGGACAGCGCGCCGCGCAGCCGCCCGATCGGGGTGCGGCGGGCGGCGGCGAAGTAGACGGGACGCACTTCTTCGGGCTCCTCTACTGACGTGCTGGCTTCCTGCTGGTGGCTGCGGGGGCCGGATGCCGGCGGTTTCGGGGACTGGGCTGGATCAGAACGCGCTGACGCCGGTCAGGGCACGCCCGATGAGCAGCTTGTGGATCTGGCTGGTGCCCTCGTACAGGGTCATCACCCGCGCGTCGCGCAGGTACTTGCCGACGGGGTACTCGTCGATGAAACCGTAGCCGCCGAACACCTGCAGGGCGTTGTTGGCGGCCCGGACCGCCGCCTCACTGGCGTACAGCTTGGCGACGGAGGACTCGGTGGCGAACGGCAGGCCGCGCTCGATGTGGTCGGCCACCCGCCAGGTCAGCAGGCGGGCCGCCTCGACGTCGACCGATATGTCGGCGAGCAGCTCCTGCACCAACTGGCGGGAGGCGATGGGCTTCCCGAACTGCTCGCGCTCCCCGGCGTACTTCACCGCCGCGTCCAGGCAGGCGCGGGCGATACCGACGCAGCCGGCCGCGACCGACATCCGCCCCTTGGCCAGTGCGGCCATCGCCACCGTGAAGCCCTCGCCCTCGGCGCCGAGCCGGGCGCTGTCGGGCACCCGTACGCCGTCCAGGACCAGTTCGGCGGTGGCCTGGCCGCGCAGGCCCAGCTTGCCGTGGATCTCCCGGCGCTCGAAGCCCGGCAGGTCGGTGGGGACGAGGAAGGCGGTGATGCCGCGATGGCCCCGGCGCTCCGGATCGCTGCCGCCGGTGCGGGCGAAGACCAGCGCCACCTCGGCCCAGGTGCCGTTGGTGATGAACATCTTGGTGCCGGTGATAAGCCAGTCTCCCCCACTCTTCGAGCGGGAGGTGCCCCCCTCGTCCCTGACCGCCCGGGTGGTGAGGTTGGCGGCGTCCGAGCCGGTGCCGGGCTCGGTCAGCGCGAAGCAGCCCAGCGCCTCGCCCGAGGTCAGCCTCGGCAGCCAGTACCGCTTCTGCTCCTCGCTGCCGAAGCCGTTGACGGATTTGGCCACCAGCCCAAGCGACACCGAGACGATCCCGCGCACCGCCGAGTCGCCCCGGCCCAGCTCCTCCAGCACCAGGCAGTACGCCAGGTGGTCGCCGCCGCTGCCGCCGTACTCCTCGGGGATGGTCAGCCCCAGGAAGCCGACCTCGGCCAGCTTGCCGACGATCGCCCGGTCCACCGACTCGGCCCGGTCCCAGTCGGCGGCGTGCGGCACGATCTCGCGGTCGGTGAACTCGGCGGCCAGCTCGCGTACGGCGGCCTGTTCCTCGGAGAGCTCCAGGTTCATCGCGGCGGATCCCTCGTCCTCGTCCGGCTCCTTGCCCGAGGGGCCGGGGTCGTTAAACTAGCGGTGCAAGTTTTCCTGGACTGTAGCCCGCCGGGCCCGGATCTGGGAAGAGGCGCTGGTACCCGCCCACTCGCCTCCGGGCGCTCCTGCCCCGGCCCGGGGCGGAGAGGGCGGGCTGGGAGAATGACCGGAGACATCCCACAGCACCGCCGAGGAGGCGATGATGGCGCGCCCGCGCACCCCGCTGCTCAGTCGCGACCGCATCGTCACGGCCGCTCTGGCACTCGTCGACGCTGAAGGCCTGGACGCGCTCTCAACCCGGCGGCTGGCGGCCGAGCTCTCGGTCAGCGGCCCCTCGCTCTACAACCACTTCGCGACCAAGGACGAGTTGCTCGACGCGGTCGTCGACAGCGTGATGGGCGAGGTCGACCTCGGCATGTTCGGTCCGGACGGCGGTGCGGACTGGCGGGGTGCCCTGCGTGACTGGGCCCGCTCCTACCGCGCCGCGCTCCTGGCCCACCCCAACGTCGTTCCGGTCCTCGCCCAGGGCCCGGGCCGCAGGCCCAACGCGTTGCGCCTGGCCGACGCGGTCTTCGGCTTCCTGGTGGACGCCGGCTGGCCGCGCGGGCAGGCGACCCGGATCGGCGCGCTGATGCGTTACTTCATCACCGGCTCGGCACTGGCCTCGTTCGCCGCCGGCTTCCCCGAGGACGCCCAGCTCTACGCCACCGAGTACCCGCACCTCGGCGAAGCCCACCTGCTCGCCGAGCACCGCCGCGCCATCGACGACGGCGCCTTCGAAACCGGCCTGGAGTCCCTGTTGGACGGGCTCGCGCTCAGGTTCCCCATCCAGGGAGCCAGGGGCTGAGCCGGCCACGGGGCGGGCAGGTCATGCCTGCCGTCGTCCCCGGAAGCTCACCCGCAGGCCGCCCGCCGCGAGCAGATCGCGCGGTACGAGGCGATCGCGAGGCGCAGCTCCGCGGCCGGATCACCCTCGTGGTAGATCCGCTCACTGCCCTCGATGTTGTCCAGGAAGGTCTGGTACCGCACCGCGTAGGCCAGGTGCATCAGCGGTTCGGCGACCTCCAGCGCCCGTGCGGGATCGGCGTCGGGCAGGCGCGCGGACCAGGCGGCGATCCAGCGCTCCCGGAGCTGTGCCCAGCGCTCCTCGGACAGGAAGGCCCGGGGACGCAGTCCGTCGAAGGCCGGATTGCCGAGGCAGGCGTCGGAGAAATCCACCAGCACCGAACGCCGTCCGTCGAAACGCCAGTTGCCTGGGTGGAAGTCGCCGTGCACGACCGTCTCGGGAAGCCCGCAAGCAGTCAACTCGATTACCAGATAGGGAAGTTCGCCACTAAGGTGCTCGGCCTGAGCCAACTCGGCGGAGGTGAGGCCGAGTTCGTCCGTGCGTAGCAGCAGCTCCCGGTACAGCCTGACCAGCCGCCCCGGCGTCCGGTCGTCCAGGCCCGAAGCGGCCGCCCGGCCGGCCAGCGCGGCCTGCGCGGCGACCAGCCGCTCGACCGCGGAGAGCATCGAGTCGTCCGGCAGACCCCAGCAGTCGTCGCCCGGTACGTGGTCGAGCAGCAGCCGCCGCCCGTCGCCGTGCGCCGCCAGCACCACCGGCACCAACTCGGGGTCCACGGCCTTGAACAGCTCGATCCCCCGGGCCTCGTCAGCCCCGAACGAGGGTGTGCTCTTCAGCCAGACCGGGCCTTTTGCAGTCGGTATTCGGTACAGCCCGGACAGGTTCCAGCTCTTCACCTGCTCCACCGGGCCGGTCGCCAGCCGCCCCGCCGCCCGAAGGGCGTCCTCGGCCCAGTCCAGCGCGGCCCGCAGCCCCTCGATGGTGGCCCAATCGGACCGTAGCGGATCACTGCCCAACTCCTCCTCGAAGGAGGCGAGTTCACCAGCCGGCCGGGCAGTGGCCTCCGCGTGGTAGGTGGCCAGCCCGCCCCGCCCGCCCTCGCCGCCCGCGACCGAGACCAGCCGCAGTACCAGCACCGGGACCCCGAGCGCGGCCTCGGCGCCGGCAGCCACCGGCGCCACATCGTGCCACCAACCGCTCTCGACCGGGAACGGCCCTAGGGCGCCGATCCGTTCGCCCCGCCAGGTCACCAGGACCCGGACGCTCCGCCGCAGCACCGCTTCCGCCATCCGGGCAGTGTCGAACCCACCGACCCGGCCGGGCAAGCGAATTACGCGCGGTGGCCGGGGCGATGGCATCGGCGAGATCGGTCAGCAGAGGAGGTCCGGCATGGATGACCACCCCATAAGCCTGCGTAGGGCGGCTCTGTTGCGGCCGAAGGTGCGCCACAGCCCCGGCCGGGAGGTCCCTGCCGGGGCCCTGGGGCTCTGGGGCAATGCGGGCGGCGGTCAGACGGTCGGGAAGTCCCCTGCCTTGACTCCGGCGACGAACGCCGACCATGCGTCGGCCGAGAAGACGAGCGGGGGGCTGTCCGGACTCTTGGAGTCACGTACGGGCACAAGGCCCGACGGCGCGAGGGTTCGCGAAAACTCGAGACATTGCCCACCGTTCGAGCCGCTGTATGACGACTTCTCCCAAGCGGCTCTGTCTATTGGATTTCGAATCGCACCCATTACAGATGGTCCTTACTTAGTTTCTCGATAAACTCAAGCGAGTCGTCGGGGGCAAGTGCGTGCGACCGTAGGCGGTCATAATTCTCCGAGAAGCTCCCCATTGTTTCCGGCGATTGGTAGATTTTTCCACCCTGCGGATTTTCCACGTACAACACCATTGGCGTGTTGTCGAACGTCAGCAGTGTGAACGGGAGCATGTGAGCCGCCACTGCCCCTGCCGAGAACGGAATCACCTGGAGATCTACGCATGGAGACTCTGCCGACTTCACGAGGTGCTCCAGTTGCGCAGCCATGACAGGTCGACCGCCAACCAAGGTCCGTAGGCACGCCTCATGCAGCACGACCCAGAGCATCGGCGGGTTCTGCCGTTCCAGGATCTCGCGACGCGCAACGCGCGCCATCACTTTGGCCTGTGTCGCTTCCGGCGAGTCGCGGGGGTGGCCCGCTCGGAAGATGGCCCGTGCGTAGTCCTCGGTCTGGAAGATTCCCATGATGCTGGTGGCCGAGAAGTCGAGAATTCGCGAAGCTTTCCGCTCGAGCTGAAGATACGGGATGAACCACGACGGGCTATCGCCGTTCTGGACCTGCTCCCGCAACCGGACGAAGAGGCCATTCGTCTGGAAGGCAAGGTCGCACTTCTGCGCGAATGCCTCAGAGGGCATCATGACGCCCTTCTCGACCTTGCTGACGTATGCCTCCGAGTAGCCGGAGACGAGGCCCAAGCCCTTTTGTGTGATCTTGCGACCACGCCTGATCTCCCTGACCTCTACTCCGAACCGCTGCAACGGAGTCAAGTACTCGGGCCGTTCCTCCCCCGTCACCTTTCTGACCTCCCGCTATGGCAGCACAACCAGGCTCGACACTTGCAGCCGAACTTGACTGATCGCCCGTCAAGTCCTTTCAGGTTACCGCGTCCGTGGTCTAGTGGTGCCACTCAGTAACCGGCCAGAACGACAGACCCCGGCAGCCGCGCCAACGGCCCCGGGGCATGGCCAACCTGACGGAAGCAGGCTGACATGAATGACCTTAGCGACCTTCCGCGTGCGGAGGGGCTCGGGGTTCCGGAATGGCTTGATCGGCTGCCTACGGTGTCATTGGAACAGTCCGCGTGGCTGCCGCGTCATCGGAAGTCGGCGAGCACTGCGCGGAGACTGCTGCGCAACTTCCTGGCCGACCAGGCGGACGGTGAACGGTACGTCGACGTAGGCGAGTTGCTGGTGACCGAGTTGGTCTCGAACGCGGTGCAGCATGCGCGGGTGTCGCCGGGAAGGATGATCCTGGCGCGGTTCGAGCTTTCGCCGGGGTCGCTGCGGATCGAGGTGCACGACGCCAGCAGTGAGCGGCCGACCGTGCGGCCGGCGGATGTGGACGACGAGTCCGGCCGGGGCCTGTGGCTGGTCGACCAGCTGTCCGCCCGCTGGGGATGCTGCCCGCGCGCCGGAGGGATCGGAAAGACGATCTGGTGCCAGGTGAGCCCGACCGAAGGCGAGCGGCGGTGACCGCCCGGCCGATGGGAGGCTGGCTGCGAACAGCGGCGGTGGTCGGTCGGTGCGCCTACTGCCCGGGCCTGAACAGCGTGACAACGACTCGATCGTTTCCGGGCTTTGGGGGTCGACAAGTGGCGGTCCACGCGTGGCGTGTGGTTCGGCCGGGTGAGCGCGAGGCGGGCCGGTCGGGCGCGGTCGAGAGCAGGGAGACGGGTCAGTGATCAACGGCAGTGAGGCCGAAATGGCGAGCGGAGTCGGTCCGGTGACGGTCGAGATCGAGGGGATCACGTCTCCGGCGAGGTTCGAGCGACTGTCGGATGCGCTGGCGGCACTGTGGGAGTCGATGCGGCATCTGCCGTTGGACGAGATGACCTACGGGGCGTATGAGATCTTCCTGACGCGCCCGGATGCGGCGGAGCGGACGGCGGAGTTCCTTGAGCGCGACGGCCAGTTGGCTCTTGCGTTCACGCTCGCAGGTAGGAGACACGTGCTGTGGGTGCGTCCGGCCGGGCGGTACATGTCGATGTGATCCGGCGCAGCCTCGCCCTCTCACGAACAGAACCGTCCAAGGCGCGAGCAACAAAGCCTGTTGCTGCCCGGGAGCCCGGGCAGCAACCAACGCCGCGCTGGGCAACCCGAACCTGACGCGGGAGCAGGTGGAGGGCCAGTCCTGGGGGAAGACGCTCTCGGACAACCCGTTCACGCAGGTGCGGGACGCGGACTACTCGGCTGAGTCCTACCGGTACGCGTCGGTCCACTCGCAGGCCACCTGGAAGGCCGCGGAGGCGGATCTGCTGGCCAACCCGAACCTGCAGGTCGCGGCGATGACCGTCGGCCACGCGGACGACCTGGCCACCGAGCAGGCCAAGGCCGACGCGGTGGCGAAGGACCTCAACCAGCTTTCGTCGACGATGAAGGGCCCGGACGGCTGATGGGTGTCCTCGGCTCGCTCAAGAGCGGATTCGGCGAGTTCGTCGACGCCAACGCGCACCTCGTGGGCAAGGGCCTGGACATGGTCGGCGCGCACGCGCGGCCCACGCGGTCGACAGTTGGGGCGACCACGTCGCCGACGACCTCGGAGCGGCCGTCGGCGAGTTGAACCTCGGGCAGAGCGACGACCCGAAGGAACTGCTGCACGGCGACGCCAAGGCGTCGGACTGCTCAAAGCAGAGATTGGCACCACCGTCTGGGAGAGCCGCGAGGCCGCCCGTGCCGACGTCTTCCGCTTCATCGAGGTCGAGTACAACCGCACCAGGCTCCGCAAACACCCCGAGTTCGGGTACCTCACCCCGCTCGAGACCCGAGCCAGGCTGCAGCACGACTTCACCCCCGCAGCGTAAGCACCCGCTGTCCAGGATCAGGGGGGAACTTCAACATCATGGACTTCGGAAAGTCATGGAATGACGACGTGAGCAGGCTTCCCGAGTCGCAGAAGGACGCGGTCGCGGCCTATACGGAGGGCAGTGGGAAATTCAACGGGCCTCTCCGTGGTCAGGAGGGCCTGACAGATGACATGGCGCACCGCATCGCTGAACTCGACAAAGCTATGACGGTCCATCCTGTCCCGGAGGACGTCGTGGTCAGCCGAGGCGTCGATCTCGGCTATCTGGACGTGCCTCCAAACAAAATGCCGGGAAAGACCTTCACCGAGCCGGGCTTCATGTCCACCTCGCCCGGGTGGGATGTCCCAGCCGCGTTTCGGGGCCAGCCGGCGATGCTGCACCTCAAGGTCCCTGCCGGGACACCCGGAATCTGGGTGGAGGGCGCGGGGCAGTTCGGCTCCACCGAGCGAGAGCTGTTGCTCGGCCGAGGGCGGCAGTGGCGTGTCGATAAAGTGATCAAGTCCGCGGACGGCAAGGTCCATGTCTACGGTGAGGTCCTGTGATGACGAAGAGGAAAGACCGGTGAAGCCCAGCAGCTGGACCAGCGAACCTCTCTACGAGGACCTGGCGTTCGTGGTGGTCGATGAGGGGCCTCCCCGCTACACCGACAGCACGGACCAGGCCGTCGAGTTCTACACGGTAATCAACGATTACGGCCAGGTGACCGGCTACCTCTGGACCTGTGACGCCGACGACGCCGCCGACTTCGAACGAAGGCTGGCGGACGGCAACCTGAACTCCGCCAACTTCTGGTATCCAAAACTGCTCGAAGCCAAGTCCCAAGGGCTTTCCCCGTCGCAGGCCGTCCAGCAGCTCGCCGCTGACCCGGGCCATCCGTTCGACGGGCACCTCGTCCTCGAGTCCAAGGCCGTGGCGAGCAGCCTCGCCGAGCTGAAAAGCCTTGCCGCTGAGGGCTGGACACCGCCGAGGGAGCCGGTGCCGCCGCTCGGGTACCTGCCCGACCCGCCGATCACCAACGAGCAGCTCGAGCTGGCTCAGGCCCAGGCGGGTTGGCTCTACAAGGTCGACGAAGGCCACGACCCGACGGGCCGAGTCCCCTTACACGCGGTCGAGGGGGCCTGGCAGGTCGACTCCCGGGGCGTGCTGCTGCGGTTCTGGCACAACCCGGCGTACGGCTCCGCCCCCGAAACAGCCGCCCCCTCCAGCGAAGCCACTGCGGTGCCGCCGCTGAAAGCGGGCCGGCGCCCGGCCGGACGGGCGCTGCTGGACTGGCTGGAGGACCCGAGAGCACCGAGGTTCTGCCGCATCGCCGGCTCCTCCGGCAGCGGCCGCACCCATCTGCTCACCTGGCTCGCCACCGCCTGCCCACCCGACAACCCCCGCACCGGCCGGCGCGTCCATGTGTCCCTCTCCGCCGAGGGGTTGACGGTCCGCAGCGCCACCTGGCTGCTGGCGGACCGGCTCGGCGTGGCCGCCAGCACTCCCACCGACCTGATGGAGGCACTGCAGGACGGCGTCCCCCGGGTCCTGGTGGTCACCGACCTGGACCGGGCCGGCAGCGACCTGCTGCCCGACATGCCCGAACGGATCGCCACCGAACTCCTCACCCCGCTGCTCCAAGTCCCCTGGCTACGACTGCTGGTGGAGTCCGCCTCCGGCACACCCGCCGCCACCGCACTGACCTCCGCCGCGCCCGGCGGAGCCGTCCTCGACCTGGACGATCCCCGCTGGACCGACCGGGATCGCTTCGCCGCCTGGTGCGCCGAGCGGCCGGACCGTCCTCAAGCGGTGGCCGACCAGGTCTACCCGAGCCCCGGCCTGGCCCGTCAAGCAGCCCGCCTCGCGGCCCTCACCCCCACCGGAGCGGTCCTGGACCCGGCAGCCCCACCCGCTGACCGGGCAGCCCGGCTCGCCGCGACCTGGTGGGCGGCGCTGCCCGACGAACTGCGCCTCGCCATCCGCTCGCTGGCCGCCTCCGGACGGCAGTTGACGGCTGTGGAGTGGATCTCCCTGCCCGTGGACGGCCGCACCTTCGTCCGCAAAGCGGACGAGTGGGTGTCGCCCTCGGCCGACGGCCGGGGGTGCCGATTGGAACCCGAACAGCTCGCGCAGGTCGCGGCCGGGTCCCCGCCCTTTGATCACGCCGCGCTGGTGCGGGAGATCACCTCCGGTCTCCGGCGGCCCGACGGCGGCTGGGCCGATCTGGCGAAGGTGGAGCCGGGCTGGCTCGGGCTGCTGCTGCGACACGCCGTGTACGCGGGATGCGCCGACCAATTCCTGTCGGACCCCGAGTTCCTGGTTCATGTTGATCCGGTCGAGGTTACCGCCGCGTTCGAACACGCCCGGGCGGCCGGAGACACGCAAAGTGAGGTCGCCGAGGCGTGGCACCTCGCTGGCCCGGTGCTGGTCGGCACCTCCGACCCGGTCGTCCGGGCCGCCGCCCTGCACGCCTGGCTGGCGGGCCGGAACCAGGAGGCCGCCGACTGGTGCGCCGAGAAGTCGGGCCAGGGATGGCGAGCGCGGTGGTCGTACCGGGAAGACGGGGATCGGGTACAGCGACTGGCCTTGGGCGCGGGCCCCTTCGCCGGTCTCCTCGCCGTGGCCCTCAGCCGCGTTGTCGGGTTCCTCGAGCTTGAGACCGGCCAGCACTCCCTCAAGACCGGCCCGTTTAGGCCTCGCGACCGACTCGTCGCCGGCCTGGCCTGCGGCGAGGACGGCGGGGTGTACGTACTGAACCGCAAGGGCGTCGTCACCGCCGTACCCCTCGGCGGCGATCCCGGCAGGCCCTCCCGCGCGGCCGAAGGGCTCCCCGAATACATCGACGACGGCGTCTCCGCTCTGGCCACCCTCAGCGGCGACGGTGGCCCGATCCAGGCGGTCGGCGACGGCGGCGGCAAAGTGACGTATGTCCGCCTCGGCGGCGCGGCGTTCCTGTCCCCGGACCGGCCGCTGCACAACGGCCCGGTCACCAGCCTCGACCTGGCCCCGATGGACGGCGGCGTCCTGGTGGTGAGCGGCGGGGTGGACGGCAAGGTCTGGACCTGGATGCACGGGCGCCCGCCGATGCCGGACCCGGTCGACGCCCGCGACCACCCGGTCACCGCCGTGGCCGTCGCCAACACCCCCAAGGGCCTGCTGATCGCATCCGCCTGGGCCGACGGCCTGATCCGCCTCCGCCGCTGGGGCACCACCGCCACGGAGATCGACCTCCGCCTCGGCCTGCCCGCCCGCGACCTCGCGATCACCCCGAACGGTCTCGTCTGCCTCGCCCTCCCCGAGGGCGTTCTGGGCCTGGCCCTCGACTGACTATTGAATGCTCCTGGCGGTCCGGCGGCTTTTCGCACGGACCGCCAGGTTGAGGGATCGATGTCACGAGTCGTCCCTGGGGCCTGGAAGGCGTCAGCAGACTACGGTCGCCGCTCGCCCGGGCAGACCGCGGCGGCGAAGTCGTCCGCGAGCATGGCGATCTGGGCCCGGCCCTCGATCTGTTCCAGCCACTGCTGCGGCAGCAGCCCGTCGCCGTGGCGGGCGCCGAGGAGATTGCCGCAGATCGCGCCGGTGGAGTCGCTGTCACCGGAATGGTTGACCGACAGCAGCAGCGCGGACTCGACCGGGGAGTGGTCCTTCCAGAACTCGGTGCGGGCCAGCGCCGCGTACACGGCGATGGCCAGCGCTTCCTCCGCGATCCAGCCACCGCCGAGGCTCTCCACCGCCACCGGGGTCGCCGGACCGGCCGCGGCAAGCTCAACTGCCTTGCGCAGCGCGGAGGTTGTCTCCTCGTGTCCCGGGTAGCGGGCCAGCAGACCCATGCTGAGCCGGACCGCGTCCTGCAGGGACTGGCCGGTCACCAGGTGGCTGATCATGGCGGCGAAGGCCCCGGAGGCGTAGTAGCTGGTCGGGTGGCCGTGTGTCATCTGCGCGCAGCGGGCGGCGAGTTCGAAGGCGTACTGGGCGCTGGCGTCGGTGAAGCCGAAGGGTGCGGAGCGCATCACCGAGCCGCATCCCTTCGCGTCGGGGTTGACCGGGCCCGGGGTGCCGTCGATCGCGCCGCGCGGGTCGGGGATGTGGTTCTTCGGGATGCCGAACTCGCAGGCGCGGCCCGGGGCGCGTCGCGCGTACAGCCAGGGCTCCTTGCGCAGCCATCCGGTGCGGTGCGGAGCGCTGAGCTCGGGTTGCGGTGCGTCGAACTGCTGGGTGTCCAGCCACCGCAGGTACGCCTCGTGCACCAGGGCGGTCTCCGCGCCGCCGCCGTCGGTCATGATGCGGGTGTAGCCGCGCAGCCAGCCCTCGGTGGTGAAGAGGGTCATCTGGGTGTCGTCGGTGATCGTCCCGACCATGCCGTGGCGGTCCGGGACCAGCCCGGTGATGCCCTTCTCCCCGTACTGGGCCTCGACGGTGACCATGGACTTCATCTCGATCGGATTTCCCAGCGCGTCACCGATCGCCCCGCCGAGCAGACAGCCCCGGACCCTCGCCCGATAGGCCGCCAACTCGTTCCACTCCAGGTGCCTCACCCGCGCCCCCTCCTAGCTTGATCAACTACCCCAGACTATCCGCGACGGCCCTGCCGCACCGGAGTCCTGCGCCGGGGCCTGGCCGAGCAGCGCGCCTATCGCCGCAGTGGTGGCCGACTATCCGAAGAACCGGGACTGGAACCGGGACGGCCTGCTCCAGCGCTCCCTGTTGCCGGTCGGTCTTGCCTGGGGCGCACTACGGTTGCTGACCTGCGCATGAGGGCCCCGCACCGCTGCTCGACGGCAGGAAGGTGCGGGGCCCCGGGAAGCGGGAGGGCGCGGGTCAGCCCATGTCCTCCAGGCGGACGCCCTTGGTCTCCTTCATGAACCGGGCCACGAAGAGGATCGACAGCGCCGCGAACGCCGCGTAGATCGCGTACGTCGCCGAGAGGTTCCAGCGGGACATCGACGGGAACGACACGGTGATCAGCCAGTTGGCGACCCACTGGGCCGAGGCCGCGACCGACAGGGCGGCCGCGCGGATCCGGTTCGGGAACATCTCGCCGAGCATCACCCAGACCACCACGCCCCAGGACAGGGCGAAGAAGAGGACGAAGGCGTTGGCGGCGACCAGGGCCACCGTGCCCTGCAGGTCCGGGATCTTGACGTCGCTGCCGCTGCCGGTGGCCGAGCTGAACGCCCAGGCGGCCGCGGCCAGCGAGGCGGCCATACCGGCCGAGCCGATGATCGCCAGCGGCTTGCGGCCGATCCGGTCGACCAGCAGGATCGCGATCACGGTGCCGACGATGTTGATGATCGAGCTGGAGAAGCTGATCATCAGCGAGCTGCTCTGGTCGATGCCGACCGACTGCCAGAGGATCGACGAGTAGTAGAAGATCACGTTGATGCCGACGAGCTGCTGGAAGACCGAGAGGCCGATACCGACCCAGACGATCGGCAGCAGGCCGAAGCGGCCGCCGAGCAGGTCCTTGAAGCGCGGCTGGTGGTCGGAGGCGATCAGCCCCTGGACCTCGGCGATCCGCTCCTCGGTGTCGACACCCTCGCCCTCGACCTCGCGCAGCACCTTGCGGGCGTCGTCCAGCCGCTCGACCGAGATCAGGTAGCGGGGCGACTCGGGGATCATCGAGGAGAGCACGAAGTAGACCGCGGCCGGGATCACGCAGATCCCGAGCATCCACTGCCAGGCCTCCAGACCGAGCAGGTGGCCGCGGGTGTCACCGCCGGCCGAGTCGGCCAGCACCCAGTTCACCAGCTGCGAGACGGCGATGCCGAGCACGATCGCGGCCTGCTGGAAGGAGGCCAGCCGGCCCCGGTACTTGGTGGGCGCGACCTCGGCGATGTAGGTCGGGGCGATCACCGAGGCGATGCCGATCGCGGCGCCGCCGAGCACCCGCCAGAACGCCAGGTCCCAGGCGGCGAACGGCAGCATCGAGCCGACCGCGCTGATGGCGAACAGGATGGCCGCCACCTTCATGACTCGAATGCGGCCGTAGCGGTCGGCGAAGCGGCCCGCCAGGGCGGCGCCGACTGCCGAGCCCAGCAGGGCGGAGGAGACGATCAGGCCGGTGACGCCGTCGCCGATCCCGAACCGGTCCTGGATGCCGGACACCGCACCGTTGATCACGGAGCTGTCGTAGCCGAACAGGAAGCCGCCGAGGGCGGCGGCCGCGGTGATGAAGACGACGAAGCCGAGTCGGTCCGGGGCCGTGGCCTCTGACCTTACGGGCTGCTGGGTGACGCTCACGATCTGACTCCTGTACTCAACGCTGAGGCGCTGAGATAGTAACCACATCGTTTAAACCTTGTACATCAGGGCGTCGATGATCACCCGTATTCTTCAAGAATTGAACATTGCGCGAGCGCATCCCGCCGGGGGGAATACGCCCCCGGCGGGCCCGCCGCCTCAGGCGCTCCTGCCGACCGGCTCCGCCAGGGACAGTCCGAACCGCCCCTGGTCGTCGGTCCACCATTCGGTCAGCCTGAACCCGGCGGCGGTCAGCTCGTCGGCCACCCGGGCGTGCCGGAACTTCGCCGAGATCTCCGTCCGCAGTTCCTCGCCCTCGGCGAAGTGCACCGGCAGGCTGAGTGCCTCCACCTTCACCGTCTGCGGCCTGCGGGAACGCAGCCGCATCTCGATCCACTCGGCCGCCGGGTCCCAGAGCGCGACATGCTCGAAGGCCGCCGGGTCGAAGTCCGCCGACAGCTCACGGTTCACCACGGCGAGCACGTTCCGGTTGAAGGCGGCCGTCACCCCGGCCGCGTCGTCGTACGCGGCGACCAGTGCGGCCGGCTCCTTGACCAGGTCGGTGCCGAGCAGCAGTGCGTCGCCCGGCTCCAGCTCCCGGCGCAGCGTGGCCAGGAACTCGGCTCGGTCGGCCGGGGGCATGTTGCCCACGGTCCCGCCGAGGAAGGCGACCAGTCGGGGGCCGCCGTCCGGGGGCAGGCCGAGGCCTTGGGTGAAGTCGGAGACGATGGCGTGCACCGCGATCTCCGGGTACTCCCCGGTCAGCGCCCGCCCGGCCGAGGTCAGCGCGCTCTCGCTGACGTCCACGGGTACGTAGGACCGCAGGCTGCCGACCTCGCGCAGCGCGTCCAGCAGCAGCCGGGTCTTCTCGGAGGAGCCGGAGCCCAGCTCCACCAGGGTGCGGGCCTTGGTCACGGCGGCGATCTCGCGGGAGCGGGCGATCAGGATCTCCCGCTCGGCCCTGGTCGGGTAGTACTCGGGCAGCCGGGTGATCTCCTCGAACAGCTCGCTGCCCCGGGCGTCGTAGAACCACTTCGGCGGCAGCCACTTGGGACTCGCGGTCAGACCGTGTCGGACGTCGTGCCGTAGCGCTCGGCTGAAGTGGTCGGCCGGGAGCAGTCGGGTGAGGTCGAAGGTGCCCATGGTGCGGAGTTCCTCTCACAGTGCGGTGAGTTCTCGGTGCGGTGAAGTCCGGGTCGCTGAAGTTCGGCTCGCTGAAGTTCGGCTCGCTGAAGTGCGGTTCGGTGGAGTCCGGCGCGGTGAAGCCCCCGCGTTCCGCAGGAGGCCGCGCGGTGCGGCTCGGTCGGTGCGGTGCGGGGGGATGGTCAGCCGAGCGGTCGGACGGTCACGCCGTCGGGGCCGGCGAGCAGCAGCGAGCGGTCGGGCGGGTGCACCCAACCGGGCAGGTCGTCGTACGGCTCCGAGGCGAGTACCACCGAGCCGGGGCCGAGTCGGTAGCAGAGCGTGTCGCCCCAGCCGGTGGCGGCGATCGAAGTCCCGTCGGTGAGCAGCAGGTTGAGCCGGGCCTCGGCGCTGTGGTCCGCGGCCTCGAGGACGGTCCGGGCGAGCGCGACGTCCAGCGGGGCACCCGCGCGCAGCCGGTGCAGGGTGAGTGCCCACAGCAGGGCGGAGTCGCTGCCGGCCTCCAGGTCGAGCAGTTCCTCGGGCGGCAGGGTGGCGGCCAGCTTGCCCAGTTGCCGCGGCCAGCCGGGCACCGCGCCGTTGTGGCTGAACAGCCACCGCTCGGCGCCGAACGGTGCCGCCGCCGCCTCGCCCGGCGCGCAGCCGTCGGTGGCCGAGCGTACGGCGGCGAGCAGGGTGCCGGTCCGTACCACCCGGGCGAGGTCGGTGAAGGAGGGGTCGGCCCAGATGGGTCCGGCCCGCCGGTAGCGGGCCGGAACCGGGTCGTGCGCGGCGTACCAGCCGACGCCGAAGCCGTCCGCGTTCATGCTGCCGTACTGCTGCAGCCGCGGGGCCCAGGACTGCCGGTACAGGCTCGCGGGCGGGTCGACGAGCAGCTGCCGTATGGCCAACTCTGGCCCGATGTAGGCAAGATGACGGCACATCAGGCTTCCTCGACCGAGGTGGCGGTACGGAAGCCGGAGAAGATCTGCCGCCGGATCGGGTAGTCCCAGTTGCGGAAGGTGCCCCGGCAGGCCACTGGCGCGACGGCGAACGAGCCGCCGCGCAGCACCTTGTACTCGGGGCCGAAGAACACCTCGGAGTACTCCCGGTAGGGCCAGGCCCCGAAGCCCGGGTACGGCCGGAAGTCGCTCGCCGTCCACTCCCACACGTCGCCGATCAACTGCCTTGCCCCGTAGGGCGACCGGCCGGCCGGGTAGCTGCCGACGGGGGCCGGCTGCAGGTGGCGCTGACCCAGGTTGGCCAGCTCCGGGGTCGGTTCGGCGTCGCCCCACGGGTAGCGGCGGGAACGGCCGGTGGCGGGGTCGTGCCGGGCGGCCTTCTCCCACTCGGCCTCGGTCGGCAGCCGCCGTCCGGCCCAGCGGGCGAAGGCGTCGGCCTCGTACCAGCACACGTGCAGTACCGGCTCGTCGCCCGGCACCGGCTCGGTCACCCCGAAGCGGCGGCGCAGCCACTGGCCGCCGTCGCGGTGCCAGAACAGCGGGGCCTCGAGACCGGTGCGCTGCCGGTGCGCCCAGCCCTCCGCCGTCCACCAGCGCGGCTCACGGTAGCCGCCGTCCGCGATGAACTCCTGGTAGGCGGCGTTGCTCACCGGGGTGGTGTCCAGTCGGAAGGCGGGCAGGTCGACCCGGTGGGCGGGGCGCTCGTTGTCCAGCGACCAGGGCTCGGTGTCGGTGCCCATGGTGAACGGGCCGGCCGGGACCAGGACTTCGGTCGGCAGCGGATCGGGATCGAGGGCCGGTGGCGGGGGCGCGGTGAGCGCGACCGGGCCCTGCCGGAGCTGATGGGTGATCAGCATGGTTTCGTCGTGCTGCTGCTCGTGCTGGGCGATCATCCCGAAGGCGAAGCCACCGTCCAGCAGCGGTGCCCCTTCGAGGGGGCTGGCCGCGAGCAGGTCCAGCACCCGGCCGCGCACCTCGTACGAGTAGGCGCGGGCCTCGGCCGGAGGGAGCAGTGGCAGCGCGGGGCGTTCCGCGCGCGGGTGCTCGAAGGCGTCGTAGAGCGGGTCGATCTCCGGGTGCATCGCCTCTCGGCCGGCGACATTGCGCAGCAGCCAGAGCTCCTCCTGGTTGCCGATGTGGGCGAGGTCCCAGACCAGCGGCGACATCAGCGGGGAGTGCTGGGCGGTCAGGTCGCGGTCGTCCACGCAGTCGGTGAGCGCGGCGGTCCGCTTCCGGGCGGCCAGCAGCTCGGCGGCGATCCGCTCGCGCAGCGGCTCGGCGCCGGTGGGCTCCGGCGCGGCCTGGGGGAGACGGTCGGCGTTCAGCATGGTGCGCTCTCCTGGAGGACGGGGTGGACGCCGGTCCGCAGGGCGTCCAGCTGGTCGTCGGCGGGACATCGGCCCCGCGCGGGGTAGCGCTCGGCGAACTCGGTCAGGGCCCGGCTCAGCCGTCCGCTGCCGGTGCGGCGGGCGAGGGCCTGCTCGGCGGCACCGAAGCAGGCCAGCGCGGCCCGGCGCAGCGCCGGGTCGGCCATCGCCAAAGTGGCTGCCCGGCGCCAGAGTTCGGAGCGCGGAGGCAGCCGGTCGAGGGTGCCGAGGGGTTCCAGCGCGGCGAGTGCGGTGTCGGCGGCCACCGGGTCGTCGAGCAGTCCGCTGACCAGCGCCAGCGGGACCAGCCAGCCGTTGTCCGGCTGAGCGTCGATCATGCGCAGTTCCAGGTGGCCGCGCGGGCGGACCGGCGGGAACAGCGTGGTGCAGTGGTAGTGGAGGTCGGCCAGGGTCGGCGGCCGTTCGCCGCCCTCGCGCAGCCAGTCGCGGAAGGTGCGCCCGGCCGGTGCGGCCCAGGAGCGGCCGTCGTCGCGCTGGATGCACATCAGCTCGGCGTCCAGGACGTAGCGGGCCCAGTTCTCGCCCGGGTCGCCGTCGGCGAGCCGCGGCGCCAGGGTGCGGGTCGGGTCCACCCTGGACCAGACCATCTGCCGGGTGGAGCGGTGACCGGTCGGCCGACCGTCCAGTAACGGAGAGTTGGCGAAGGCGGCGACCAGCACCGGGCCGAGCAGATGGAGCAGCCGCCAGCGTGCCGGGTACGACTGCGTGCCGCTCGCGGTGCCGGCGTCCACGCAGACCTGCAGGGACGCGGTGCCGCACATCATCGTCCGGCCCCAGGGCCCGGAGCGGTCGAAGTGCCGTTCCATCGCCCGGTAGCGGGGGTGGGAGAGCTGCATCCGGCGTTCGCGGGCCAGCGGGTCGGTGCCGGAGCCGGTGAGGCGCAGGCCCTGGGCGGCGAGTGCGGCCCGCAGGGCGCCCTGGTCGAGCAGCAGGCCCTCGGCGCAGTCGCCGGGGCTGTCGGCGGGCGGGGAGCTGAGCTCGACCTGCCCGCCCGGTTCGCGGGTGAGAAGGGAACCCGCCGGGAACAGCGGGCCGGGAGGACTGCCGGCGGGGTCGGCGGGCAGCGCCGCGAGGGCCTGGGTCACCCGATCCGGCTTCACCTGGGCGCCGGGGGACCGGACATCGTGGACGAACCACTCCGCCTCCACACCGACCAGTCGGGGAGGGCCGATCTTGAAGCAGATGGCAGCCAGATGCCCCTCGGCGTTCGCCTCGGTCAGTGGCTGCACTTCCGCGCTCGGGGATATGTCGGTCAGCGTCTCGGTCACCGGGCTCACCTCGGTCGGTGGCGGGGGCGGTGTTGTCCGGTGCGCATGGTTCGGTCGTACGGCTGTCACCGGACTCACCATCCTCGGGCCGCGGTCGCGGCCCGGGTTCTACTGCTCAGTCTGCAGCGAATCAAACCTCCCCGCCGACCGGCCGAAGACCCGCCGCCGCGCGACGAGGGGCCGCCGCTGGGGCGCCGCAGCCGTCCCGTCCCGGGGAAGGGCGCAGGTCGGCGCGGTGGCGACGGAAGGGGGCAGACGGGTGAGTTCTCGCTCCGGCGAGGGCGGCGGCAGGGCGGAACCGAGAGGGGGATCACAACCCGTCCGGGCGGCCCGTGCCGCCATCGCTGACGGGTTCCGTACCCCGCCCGCTCGCCCGCTCGCCCGCTCGCCCGCCCGCTCGCCCGCCCGCTCGCCCGCCCGCCCGCCCGCCCGCCCGCTCGCCCGCCCGCCCGCCCGCCCGCCCGGACGCCGTGTCGCCGGGGTCCGCGCCCGGCGCCGCTCGCGCTAGCGGCTGCTCAGGCCGTCCCGGACCCCTGACCGGCACCTTCCGTCCGTCGCCGTGACCGCGTCCCGAGGCCACCCGGCTTGCAGGTAATGAATGATGATAGGAAGATCTTGACGTTTTACTGTCCACAGCTCCGGAAGGGTTGCCGCCATGGGACGACCGCACTGGGTCCCTGCCGGAACTGATCTCGACAAGCCGAACGCCGCCCGGGTCTACGACTACTACCTCGGCGGTTCCCACAACTTCGAGGCCGACCGCGAGATGGCCCGCAAGGCCATCGAACTCTGGCCCGACCTGCCCGCCATCATGCGCTCAAACCGGGCCTTCCTGCGCCGGGCGGTCCGGCACGTCGCCGAGCAGGGCATCACCCGCTTCCTGGACATCGGCTCGGGAATCCCGACCTTCGGCGCCGTCCACGAGGTGGCCAGGGGCATCCGCCCCGAGTCCCGGGTGGTCTACGTGGACCGCGACCCGGTCGCGGTCGCGCACAGCCGCCTGCTGCTGAAGGACGACCCGCTGAGCCAGGTGGTCGAGGCCGACCTGCGCTCGGTCGAGGACCTGCTCTCCCGCCCCGAGGTCGCCGAGCTGCTGGACGAGGGCCGGCCGGTAGCGGTGCTGCTGGTCGCGGTGCTGCACTTCGTCACCGACGAGGACGACCCCGCCAGGCTGGTGTCCGCGCTGCGCGACGCCCTGCCGCCGGGCAGCGCGCTGGTCCTCAGCCACGCCTCCACGGAGGGCCGCCCGGACCAGGCGGGACCGCACCAGGACCTCTACAAGAGCACCCCGACCCCGCTCACCATGCGCGGCCGGGACCGGATCACGGCACTGTTCGACGGGTTCGAGCTGGTCGAGCCCGGTGTCGTCTTCCTGCCGGAGTGGCATCCGGAGAACCCCGACGGGGTCGGCCCGCACCCGGAGTGGATGTCCGGTCTGGCCGGAGTCGGGTTCCTCCGGTGAGCTGGGCCCCGCCGGAGGAGGCCGCCTGGCCCGAAAGACAGGACCGCACCGGCGGGCAGCACACCACCACCTCCCAGCACGACGCCGCGACCCGGTTCCACCAGGAGTGGGCCGGGCTGCTCCAGGACGGCCACGGGGTGGCCGTCGACCCGGACATCCTGCGCCGGCTGATCTCCCGGACCGCCGGGCTGCTGCACCGCGCGCAGCTGGAGCACCCCTTCCGGTCCGACCTCGCCGCCCAGGCCGGCGCCCTGCTTGTGGACGCGCGGTTCACCGACCCGGCGGTGCTCTCCCGCGCGGTCGAGCTGCTGCAGACCCAGCCGCTGGACGGCCGGGCCCCGGAGCTCTGCGGCGCCTTCGCGGCGGGCTGGGCGGCGGCGCTGCGCGAGCGGACGCTGCGCGAGCAGGAGTCCATCCGGCTGGCGGCCGACACCGCGCGCCAGGAGATCGAGAAGGCGCTGCGGGCCTCCGAGGCCCGGTTCCGGGCCCTGTTCGAGAGCGCGGCCATCGGGATCGGCCTCGGCGACGTGGACGGCACCATATTGGCGGTCAACCGCGCCCTGCAGGACCTGTTCGGGGCCCGCCCCGAGGACCTCCAGGGCCGCCGGGTCGGCGACCTGGTGCACCCCGAGGACACCCCGGAGGTCTGGGATGCGTACGAGGAGCTGATCTCCGGCAAGCGGGACCACTTCCAGTTCGACAAGCCGTACTACCGGCAGGACGGCGAGGTGATCTGGACCCATCTCACCGTCTCGCTGATCCGTGACGACGACGGCAAGCCGGTCTACCAGGTGGCGATGCTGGAGGACATCACCGACCGCTACCGCCTCCAGGAACGGCTGCGCCACCAGGCCACCCACGACCCGCTGACCGGGCTGCCGAACCGGGTGGCCTTCTTCGAACGCCTGGAGAAGCTCTTCGAGGAGCCCGAGCCTGGCGCCCGCTTCGGCCTGTGCTACGTGGACCTGGACGGGTTCAAGGTGGTCAACGACAGCCTCGGCCACGACACCGGCGACCAGCTGCTGACAGCGGTGGCCGGCCGCCTGGAGGCCGCGCTCACCCCGCTCGGCCACCTGGTGGCCCGGCTCGGCGGCGACGAGTTCGTCGTCCTGCTGGAGAACTGCCGGGGTGAGCAGGAGGCGGTCGCGGCGGCCAAGACGGTACTGGCGGCGCTCACCAAGCCGGTGCTGATCGGCGACCACCGGCTGGCCGTCGGGGCCAGCGTCGGCGTGCTGGAGCGCCGGGTCGCCACCACCACGCCGGGAGCGGCGGTCCGGGCCGCCGACCTGACGCTCTACCGGGCCAAGGAGGCCGGCCGCGGCCGCTGGATTCTCTTCGACCCGGAGGAGAACGCCCGGGCGGTCAGTCGCTACACGGTCTCGGTCCGGATGCCCGCGGCCCTGGACCGGGGCGAGTTCTACATCGACTACCAGCCGCTGTGCTCGCTGCGCGACGGTTCGCTGGTCTCGGTCGAGGCGCTGGTGCGCTGGCGGCACCCGGAGTTGGGCGTGCTCGGCCCCGAGGAGTTCATCGGGATCGCCGAGGAGACCGGCCTGATCATGCCGCTCGGCCGCTGGGTGCTGGAGCAGGCGTGCTCCCAAGCCGCCGACTGGGTACGGCGGTTCGGTGACGCGGCGCCGCAGCTGAACGTCAACCTGGCGGTCCGTCAGGCCCGCAGCGCCAGTCTGGTCGGCGACCTGGAGCGGATCCTGCACTCCACCGGACTCAGCCCGGAGAAGCTCCAGTTGGAGATCACCGAGTCCACCGTGGTCGGCCCCGAGGACGAGGCCCTGAAGTACCTGCACGCGCTGGTGGACATGGGAGTCTCGCTGGCCGTGGACGACTTCGGCACCGGCTGGTCCAACCTGGCCTATCTGCGCGACCTCCCGGTCTCCGGGCTGAAGATCGCCGGCTCCTTCGTCGGTGACCTGCACGACCCCGGCAAGGACGCCGCACTGGGCTGGCGGATCATCAGCGGACTGGTCTCGCTCGCCCACACCCTGGACCTGACCGTCACCGCCGAGGGCGTCGAGAGCGGCGACGACGCCGAGCGGCTGCGGCAGATGGGCTGCGACTGGGCCCAGGGCTGGTACTTCGGTCGCCCGGCCCGCCCGGCCGACATCGCCCGCCGCATCGCGGAGAGCGGCCGGTAGGGCTGCCCGGCGGTACGGTACGTACACCTCCGCCTAGCTGTACGTATCGGTAAAACCGGGACAAACACCCTTGACGGGCTGTGAGCCGCCTGCCGATGATGGAGCTCTGGTGCCGCTCCGGGCACGTCGCACCGAGCGGAGCGCCAGTGTCCGTCAGTCCTCCACCGCAGACCTGCCACCGGGGCAGTGCGCCCTCCCACAGCGCCGGCCGCGGTCAGGGCGCACCCGCGGAGTCGAGGGTGCCCGTCGTGAGGTTCTCCCATGCCACCGCGACGCCCGGTGCGCTTCCTCATCGGGTCGGCAGCGCACCGGCGTCAGCGGGTCGATGCCCTGGAAGGCCGGGGCGGTGGGGCGACTCCCTTGGCGGCAGGGGAAGTTCAGGCGCCGAGCGGGAGCAGCGGGATGCCGTGGCCGAGGGTCAGCTCGGTGCCGGCCGCCTTGGTGCTCAGGTAGCGCACGTTGCTCCCGGAGAGGTGGACGCCGGTGGGGACGCGTTCGGTGACGGCGATGCCGAGCGCGGTGAGCTGGGCGGCCTTGTCGGGGTTGTTGCTGAGCAGGCGGATGCCGGTGGCGCCGAGGGTGGTGAGCATCTGGGCGGCGGCGGTGTAGTCGCGGCCGTCCTCGGGCAGGCCCAGGGCGGTGTTGGCCTGGTAGGTGTCGAGGCCCGAGTCCTGCAGGGCGTAGGCGTCGAGCTTGTTGTAGAGGCCGATGCCCCGGCCCTCCTGGCGGAGGTAGAGCAGGTAGCCGCCGCTCTCGGCGATCCGCTCGACGGCCTCGCGCAGCTGGGGTCCGCAGTCGCAGCGGTCCGAGCCGAACACGTCGCCGGTCAGGCACTCCGAGTGCAGTCGGACCAGCGGAGTTCGACCGGGCTCGCCGAGCCGCAGGGCGAGGTGCTCGGCGCCGTCGGCCAGGCCGTGGAAGGTGTGCGCCTCGGCCTCGACGCGGTAACCGTCGCCGAAGGTGAGCGGTATGCCCACCCGGGAGCGGACGGTGGCCGGGCCCGGCTCCGGGCGGTGCTGCTGCGCGTGCTCGGGCTGGGGCATGCCGGGCCTCCGGGGTGGTCGCCGGGCGGCTGGTCGTGGGCCCGGGAGTGCGGGTGCTTCGAATTCGAAACGGCTGGTCGGGCTCGACCGTACACTGTAGTTCGAATTTGAACAACCATGTCCCCCGCCGGAATCGGCCGCGGACCGGGCGCCCCGTTCGGCTCAGCATTCCCGTCCGCCCGTGCGGCCCCGCACGCAAGCTGGTGAGGGGGTGCCGCCGAGCGTTAGGAAGAGCATGTCCAAGGCATTCGGATTCGTGGCCTACGGGGGTCCGGAGAACCAGGAGTTCCTCGATCGCCCCATCCCGTCGCCAGGAACGGGCCACCTGCTGATCGCCGTCCGGGCCGCCGGGGTGAACCCGGTGGACTGGAAGATCCGGCAGGGCTACCTGGGCACCGGACGGCCGCTGCCCGCCGTGCTCGGCTCCGAGGTCTCCGGGGTGGTCGAGGCCGTGGGCCAGGGGGTCGAGGGCTTCTCGGTCGGGGACGAGGTCTTCGGCCCCACCGCCGCCGGGGGCTACGCCGAGCACACCCTGCTGGACGCCGCGACCTGCGCCCACAAGCGGCCCGATGTCAGCTTCACGCAGGCGGCGACGCTGCCGGTGGCCGCGGCGACCGCGTACGACGCGCTACGGCAGCTGGACCTCGGCAGCGGGCGGACGCTGCTGATCCTCGGCATCGCGGGCGGGGTCGGCACGGTCGCCGCCCAACTCGCCAAGGGGCACGGGCTCACCGTGCTCGGCACGGCCGGCGACGGCAACCAGGCCTTCGTGGAGTCGCTCGGCGCCACCCGGGTCCGGTACGGCGCGGGCGTGGCCGACCGGATCAGGGCCGTCGCGCCGGACGGCGTGGACGGGATCCTGGACCTGGTCGGCGGCGACGACCTGCGGGCCGCCGCCGTCACCCTCAACGACCCGGCCAAGCTGGTCTCCACCGTCGATCCGGCCACGGCAACCGAGCTCGGCGGGGCGTTCGTCCGGCGCAGCGGCGGCGCAGACACCCTGGAGGCGCTGGCCAAGCTGGTCGCCTTCGACGCGCTCGATCCGCACATCGCCGCCACCTACCCCCTGGAACACGCCGCGCACGCCCTCTCCGAGGTGGAGTCGGGTCACGTCCGCGGCAAGCTCGTCCTCGACCTCGGCTGATTGGACGCCCCATCGTGAAGATCACCACGCCTGTCGTCAACGCGCCCTGCTGGGTCGAACTCGGCACCTCGGACCCCGAGGCCGCGAGGGCCTTCTACCTCGAACTCTTCGGCTGGAAAACCAGGACCGACGCCCGCCCCGAGGCCGCCGACTACACCCAACTCCTGGTCGGCGACGCCCCGGTGGCCGCGATCAGCCCCATCGTCTCCCCCCGGCAGCGGACCGCCTGGCTGATCGGCTTCGCTTCGGCGGACGCCGACGCCACCGCCGCCGCGGCGGTAGAGAACGGGGGCAGGGTGCTGAAGGAGCCCACGGACATCTACGAGGAGGGGCGCTTCGCCGTGATCGCGGATCCGGGCGACGCGGTCTTCACCGTCTGGCAGGCCAAGGCGTTCAAGGGGGTGGGCCTGCTCAACGAACCCGGCTCGCTCGGCTGGGTGGAACTGGCCACCCGGGACACCACCGGGGCCAAGGAGTTCTACAGCCGGGTCTTCGGCTGGAGCGTGACCGTCGGCGAGACGTACACCCAGTGGGGCCTGGCTGGCGAGGACTTCGGCGGGATGCTCGACATGACCGAGCAGTTCCCGCCGGACGTCCCGCCGTACTGGATGCCGTACTTCGCGGTCGCGGACGTCGACCTGGTCGCAGAGCGGGCCGCCGCCCTCGGCGCCACCGTCATGCTGCCGCCCACGGAAGTGCCCGGCGGGCCCCGGCTTGCGGTGCTCCACGACGCCCAGGGGGCCAGGTTCGGGATCCACGTGGTGGACGCCTGAACTCCTGGGGCGGCCGCCAGGCCGCCCCAGGCGGTGACCCGACGGAACACCGTTCGCCGCGGTTCACAGCGCTCGGGAGGGCTCGGGGTCGGCGGTCCCGAGCGCGGTCGGCGCGGCCGGGCGCGGCCTGAACAGGGCGAGGCCGCCGGAAGCCAGGGTGATGGTGACGGCCGAGATGGGGGTCCAGTCGCCGAGGCGGTCGTACCAGGTGCGGGCGGCGGGGTCGGCGAGGGGGACGCGGACGGTGAGGGCGCCGCGGGCGGAGGTGTCCAGGTGGGCCAGGCGGCGGCCCTGGCGGTCGTAGGCCACGGACTCGCCGGTGAGGGCGGCCTGGACCACGGGGCGGCCGGTCTCGGCGGCGCGGAGCGCGCCGAGCGAGGCGTGCTGGGCGGGGGCCCAGGTGTTCTGGAAGGTCGAGGTCGCCGACTGGTAGGCCAGCAGCCTGGCGCCGTCGTTGGCGGCCGTGCGGGACATGTCGGGGAAGGCGGACTCGAAGCAGATCAGGGTGCCGAGCGGAAGCGGGCGGCCGTCGCGGGTGCTCGCCTGGATCAGGTGGAAGCCGGTGCCCGGCACCCGGTTCTCGCCGGCCGCCTTGCTGATCCCGGCGATCCAGCCGAGGACCGGCCGCAGCGGGATGTACTCGCCGAACGGCACCAGGCGGATCTTGCGGTAGCGGGCGACGATGCCACCGGGGGTGACCAGGACGGCGTCCTTGGAGATCCGGCCGTCGCCCTTGCGGGCGTCCTCGCCGACCAGCAGCTGGGCGCCGGTCGCGGTGGCGAGGCTGCGGAGGCGGTCCAGCGCGGCGGTGTCGCGGTCCAGGTCGGCGGCGCTGCTGCTCTCGCCCCAGACCACCAGGTCGATCGGCTGCCCGATCAGGCGGGTGGTGATCCCGGCGCTGGCGTCGAACCTGGAGCCGGGGCTCCGGGTGACGCCCGGCTGGACCAGCGCCACGGTGGCCTGCTCACCCGGCGACGGCTGGGTGCGCAGCGCGAACAGCACGGGGCCGGAGAGCACCGCGAGTACGGCCACCGCGGCGGACAGTACCCGGAGCGAGATCTGACGGTCCGTCAGCGCGATGACCACCCCGGTGTTGGCCGCCGCGACGGCGGCGCTCACCAGCCACGCCCCGCCGACCGAGGCCAGCGCCAGGACGGCCGGGTGCTGCCACTGGCTGGCGCCGAGCAGCGCCCACGGGCCGCCGAGCGCCTGCCAGGAGCGCACGTACTCGGTGCTCACCCAGACCGACGGCACGACCACCAGCGCACCGAGCGCCCGGGCGGGGGTGAGCGGCGGGTGCAGCAGGCGCCACACCGCCAGTCCGAGCGCGGTCTGCAGCGCCCCGAAGACCACGGCCAGCGGGAGCAGCGCCGGTCCGATCGAGGGGACCAGCCAGTACAACGCGGCCAGCAGGAACCCGGTACCGAACCACCAGCCGCGAACTGCCGCCTCCCGTCCGCTCGGTGAGTACCGCATCAGCAGCAGCCCGGGCACCAGGGCGACCCAGGCCAGCGGGGCCAGGCTCGGCGCGGGGAAGGCCAGGACGGGCAGTGCGCCGGCGAGGAGCGCCGCGAGGCGGGCGAGGCGGGGCGTCATGTCCTGATTGTCCGCCCGAACGGCGCGGCTGCCCAGGTCACGGACGCCGGTGTGTCACGTAGGCCCTGGAAGGGAGGTGGGACGGGCCTTGCGCCCTTGGCAGTTCACGGGCGCGGGGAGCCCGGGATCGGCCATCACGGCCGGATCTCGGGCTCCCCGCGGGTGAGTTGCCCCCCGGGGTGCTACGCGTCGCCCTCCAGGTCGCCCTCGGTCTCCAGGAAGGCGGTGCGCAGGGCGTCGAGCAGCTCCGGATCCGGCTCGGCCCACAGACCGCGTTCGGCGGCCTCCAGCAGGCGCTCGCTGATGCCGTGCAGCGCCCAGGGGTTGGCCGCGCCGAGGAACTCGCGGTTGGTGGGGTCGAGGACGTACTCCTGGGTGAGCCGCTCGTACATCCAGTCCGCGACCACGCCCGTGGTGGCGTCGTAGCCGAACAGGTAGTCCACGGTGGCGGCCATCTCGAAGGCGCCCTTGTAGCCGTGCCGGCGCATCGCCTCCAGCCAGCGCGGGTTGACCACGCGGGCGCGGAAGACCCGGGCGGCCTCCTCGGTCAGGGTGCGGGTGCGGACCGTCTCGGGCCGGGTCGAGTCGCCGATGTAGGCGGTCGGGGCCTTGCCGGTGAGGGCGCGGACGGTGGCCACCATGCCGCCGTGGTACTGGAAGTAGTCGTCCGAGTCCGCGATGTCGTGCTCGCGGGTGTCGGTGTTCTTGGCGGCGACGGTGATCCGCCGGTACGCGGTCTCCATCTCCTCGCGCGCCGGGCGGCCGTCCAGGTCGCGACCGTAGGCGTAGCCGCCCCACACCGTGTAGACCTCGGCCAGGTCGGCGTCGGTGCGCCAGTCGCGGCTGTCGATCAGCTGGAGCAGGCCCGCGCCGTAGGTACCCGGACGGGAGCCGAAGACCCGGACGGTCGCCTTGCGCTCGTCGCCGTGCACGGCCAGGTCGGCCTGGACGTGGGCGCGGACGAAGTTCTGCTCGTCCGCCTCCTCCTGCCGGGCGGCGAGCCGGACCGCGTCGTCCAGCAGCGCGACCACGTGCGGGAAGGCGTCCCGGAAGAAGCCGGAGATGCGCAGGGTCACGTCGATGCGCGGGCGGCCCAGCTCCTCCAGGCCGATCGCCTCCAGGCCGGTGACCCGGCGCGAGGCGTCGTCCCAGACCGGCCGGACGCCCAGCAGGGCGAAGGCCTCGGCGATGTCGTCGCCCGCCGTGCGCATCGCGCTGGTGCCCCACAGCGAGAGGCCGACCGAGGGCGGGAAGGCGCCGTCGTTGTCCGCCCGGTAGCGCTCGATCAGCGAGGCGGCCAGCGCCTGGCCGGTCTCCCAGGCGAGCTTGCTGGGGACGGCCTTCGGGTCGACCGAGTAGAAGTTGCGGCCGGTCGGCAGCACGTTGACCAGCCCGCGCAGCGGCGAGCCGGACGGGCCGGCCGGGACGAAGCCGCCGTTCAGCGCGTGCAGGACGGCGTCCAGCTCGTCGGTGGTCTGCGCCAGGCGCGGGACGACCTGGCGGGCGGCGAAGTCCAGCACCTCCCGGACCGGCTCGGGGTGGCCGGCCGCGACCTTCTCCACCGCCTCCGGCGCCCAGTCCTCGGCCTCCATCGCCTCGACCAGGGCACGCGCCCGGGCCTCGGCCGCGTCCGTGGCGCCGAGGGTGAGCGACGCCTCGTCCAGACCGAGCGCCTCGCGCAGGCCGGGCAGCGCGCTCACACCGCCCCAGATCTGCCGGGCGCGAAGGATGGCGAGCACGAGGTTGACCCGGTCCTCGCCGGCCGGCGCCTGACCGAGGACGTGCAGGCCGTCCCGGATCTGGGCGTCCTTGACCTCGCACAGCCAGCCGTCGACGTGCAGCAGGAAGTCGTCGAAGCCGTCGTCCTCCGGGCGCTCGTCCAGGCCCAGGTCGTGGTCGAGCCGGGCGGCCTGGATCAGGGTCCAGATCTGGGCGCGGATCGCGGGCAGCTTGGCCGGGTCCATCGCGGCGATGTTGGAGTGCTCGTCGAGCAGCTGCTCCAGGCGCGCGATGTCGCCGTAGGAGTCGGCCCGGGCCATCGGCGGGACCAGGTGGTCGACCAGGGTGGCGTGGGCGCGGCGCTTGGCCTGGGTGCCCTCGCCCGGGTCGTTGACCAGGAACGGGTAGACCAGCGGCAGGTCGCCGAGTACCGCGTCCGGGCCGCAGGCGGCCGACAGCGCGGCCGTCTTGCCCGGCAGCCACTCCAGATTGCCGTGCTTGCCGAGGTGGATCACGGCGTGGGCGCCGAAGCCGCCGTCCTCCTGGGACGCCGCGATCCAGCGGTAGGCGGCGAGGTAGTGGTGCGAGGGCGGCAGGTCGGGGTCGTGGTAGATGGCGACCGGGTTCTCGCCGAAGCCGCGCGGCGGCTGGATCAGCACCAGCAGGTTGCCGGAGCGGATCGCGGCCAGCACGATGTCGCCCTCCGGGTTCCGGCTGCGGTCCACGTACAGCTCACCGGGCGCCGGACCCCAGTGCTCCTCGACCCGCTCGCGCAGCTCGGCGGGCAGCTCGGCGTACCAGCGGCGGTAGTCGGCGGCCGGGATGCGGACGGGGTTGCGGGCGAGCTGGTCCTCGGTCAGCCAGTCCTGGTCGTAGCCGCCGGCCGCGATCAGGGCGTGGATGAGGGCGTCACCCTCGTGGGAGGGCTCGCTGACTCGCCCGCTCGCCTCCGGGCCCTCGTACCCGGTGCCGACGTTCCTCTCTCCGGCGCTCTCTCGTTCCTCGGTCGCTTGTCGTTCGTCGCTTTCGGCACCGGCGGGCCCTTCAGCTCGGGGCGGGGCGGTGTCCAGCCCCGGCAGTTCGTCGCCCAGGTCCATGCCCTCCTCGCGCAGCCGGTGCAGCAGGCGGACCGCGCTGGCCGGGGTGTCCAGGCCGACCGCGTTGCCGACCCTGGCGTGCTTGGTCGGGTACGCGGACAGCACCAGCGCCAACCGCCGCTCGGCGGGCGGGACATGGCGCAGCCGGGCGTGCCGGACCGCGATGCCCGCGACCCGGGCGGCGCGCTCGGGGTCGGCGGTGTAGACGGTCAGGCCGTCCTCGTCCAGCTCCTTGAAGGAGAACGGGACGGTGATCAGGCGGCCGTCGAACTCGGGCACGGCGACCTGGGTGGCGGTGTCCAGCGGGGAGAGACCGTCGTCGCTGTCCTCCCACTGGGCACGCGACCAGGTCAGGCAGAGCGCCTGCAGGATCGGACGGTCGAGCGCGGCGAGCGCACCCGCGTCCCAGGCCTCCTCGTCACCTCCCGCCTGCGCGTCGGCCGGACGGGTGCCGCCGGCGGCCAGCACGGTGGTGACGATCGCGTCGGCCCGGCCGAGTTCGGCGAGCAGTTCGGGCTCGGCGCCGCGCAGCGAGGCGCAGTACAGCGGCTTCGGGCGGCCGCCCTGGTCCTCGATCGCCTGGCACAGGGCCTCGACGAAAGCGGTGTTGCCGCTCATGTGGTGGGCGCGGTAGTAGAGCACCGCGACGACGGGGCCCTCGGTGGTCCGCGGGGTGCGCTCCAGCGGGCCCCAGGCCGGGGCCGAGGCGGGCGGGGCGAAACCGTGGCCGGTCAGCAGCACGGTGTCGGAGAGGAAGGCGCCGAGTTCGGCCAGGTTGGCCGCGCCGCCGTGCGCCAGGTAGGCGTGCGCCTCGGCGGCGATCCCGGCGGGGACGGTGGACAGCTCCATCAGCTGGGCGTCCGGCGCCTGCTCACCCGTCAGCACGACCACCGGACGCGGGCCGGCCAGCAGCGCGTCCAGGCCGTCCTGCCAGGCGCGGCGGCCGCCGAGCAGCCGGACGACCACCAGGTCGGTGCCCTCCAGCAGCGCGGGCAGGTCCTCGGCGGTCAGCCGGGCCGGGTTCCCGAGGCGGTAGCGGACCGGGCCCGCACTGGCGCGGGCGCTCAGCAGGTCGGTGTCGGAGGTGGAAAGCAGCAGGATCACGCGACGGCCCTCCCGGCCAGGTCGGCGCCCCGTGCCGAAAGGTGTGCCGCCCGCGGCCGAGCCGCTGGTTGGCGCTGTGAGAGCGCTGAGCGACAGCCTGCCGGCGATGGAGGGAGCGCAGGAGTGATGGGTGCCAGCGCCGGCTCAGCCCGCCCGTCGAGCGGGCGGGGCGCAGCAGCGCGTGCGGGCATGCGGAAGCGCACAGGTCTCAGGCCTTCCTCGGGGTCCGCGCCCCGGGCTAAGGGAGGACGGCAGGAGTTCCTGGCTCCCACGGCGGTGAACCGTGGTCACAGTGGCGGGACCGCACCGGATTTGCACCGGTTTCCTCCCCTTGGCGCCGTCGCTGGCGTGGACGGCCCACAGGACCGCCCGGGAGCATCGTACGGGGTGCGGCTGAGCTGGGGGAGTGTGATCTGTTCGGGCGGTGCATCCGGAACGGCAATCTGTATGCTCGCCGCCATGCCACCCGTACCCGACTCCGTCGCACCGGGCCCCGGTACGCCTGACCGCGGGCGTTCGGACGCCTGTCCGGGGGCCCTTCGTCTGCACACCGCCGACGACGGCGCCCTCGCCAGGATCCGCGTACCCGGCGGATCGCTGACGATCAGTCAGGCGATCGTGCTGGCCGACGCGGCCGAGGAGCTGGGCGACGGCGCACTCGAGACCACCTCGCGCGGCAACGTCCAACTGCGCGGCCTGCCTCCGGACTCCGGTCGTGAACTCGGCCGCCGCCTGCGCGACGCCGGCCTGCTGCCCTCGAAGACCCATGAGCGGGTCCGCAACATCGTCGCCTCCCCGACCGCCGGGCTGGACGGCCTCGGCCACGCCGATGTCCAGGACTGGGTGCGGGAACTCGACCGGCGGCTGTGCGCGAGTGAGAGCGCGGCCAGCCTCTCCGGCAAGTTCCTCTTCGCCCTGGACGACGGGCGCGGCGACGTCGCCGCACTGGACGCCGATGTGACATTGATCGCAACCGCAGGCGGTGGCGCCCTGCTGCGCCTCGGTCGCGCCGCCACCGCCCGCCCGGTGCCGCCCGGCGGTGCCGCCGAGCACGCGGTCCGCGCCGCCGAGGAGTTCCTGGACGCACTGCGCGCCAGCGGCGCCAAGGCCTGGCACCTGCGCGAGGTACCCGGACTGCTCGACCCGGGCGCCGAACCGCTGCCCGCGCTGCCGGCCGCCACTCCTGCCCCGGGCGCACTGCCCGGTGGACTCTCCGTGGGCCTGCGCTTCGGCCGGATGAGCGCCGCACGGTGGCGGCTGCTGGCCGCCGCCTCGGCCGGCGAGCTGCGGCTGACCCCCTGGCGCGGGATCGTCCTGCCGGGGGCGCCGGCCGACCGGCTGCCCGAGCTGGCCGCGGCCGGCTTCCGCACCGACCCCGGCTCGGCCTGGGAACGGGCCAGCGCCTGCACCGGACTGCCCGGCTGCGTCAAGTCGTGTGCCGACGTACGGGCCGATGCCGCACGGGCGTTGGACGCGGCGCGGGCCCCGGCCGGTGCCGGTCAACTGCCCGTGCACTGGTCCGGCTGCGAGCGGCGCTGCGGGCATCCGGCGGGGGAGTGGGTGGACGTCCTGGCCACCGGGCAGGGCTACCGGGTGACCCGCGTCGGTCCCGGGGTCGAGGCCCCGGGGTCGGGAGTGTCAGTGGATGTGTCGACGGAACAGATGGCGGAGGCGGTAGCCGAAGCCCGGAGGACCAAGTGATCGAGTACGAGAAGGACGGCGCGGCCATCTACCGCCAGTCCTTTGCCACCATCCGGGCCGAGGCCGAACTGGCCCACCTGCCCGCCGACGTGGCGCAGGTCGCCGTGCGGATGATCCACGCGTGCGGTATGACCGACCTGGTCGACGACCTGCTCTGGTCGCCCGGCGTGGTCGCGAGCGCGCGCGCCGCGCTGCGCGCCGGTGCGCCGATCCTGTGCGACGTTTCGATGGTCGCGAGCGGGGTGACCCGCAAGCGGCTGCCCGCCGACAACGAGGTGATCTGCACCCTCTCCGACCCCTCGGTGCCCGAGCTGGCCAAGAAGACGGGCAACACCCGCAGCGCCGCCGCGATGGAGCTCTGGCTGCCCCGGCTGGAGGGCGCGGTGGTCGCCGTCGGCAACGCGCCGACCTCGCTGTTCCGGCTGCTGGAGATGGTCGAGGCCGGTGCGCCGCGCCCGGCCGCCGTGATCGGTGTGCCGGTCGGCTTCATCGGTGCCGCCGAGTCCAAGGAGGCGCTGGCCGCACACCCGTCCGGCCTGGAGCACCTGGTGGTACGCGGCCGGCGCGGCGGTAGTGCGATCGCCGCGGCAGCCATCAACGCGATTGCGAGTGAGGAAGAGTGACGGCACGTCAGGAGAACGGGACCGGGCGGCTGTACGGTGTCGGCCTCGGCCCCGGCGACCCGGAGCTGGTGACCGTCAGAGCCGCCGCGCTGATCGGCCGGGCGGACGTGGTGGCCTACCACAGCGCCCGGCACGGCCGTTCCATCGCCCGCTCGATAGCCGAGCCCTACCTGCGCGGCGACCAGATCGAGGAGCAACTGGTCTACCCGGTCACGGTCGAGTCCACCGACCACCCCGGCGGCTACCGGGGCGCACTGGACGACTTCTACGAGGAGGCCGCCGCCCGGCTGGCCGCCCACCTGGACGCGGGCCGGACCGTCGTCGTACTGGCCGAGGGCGACCCGCTGTTCTACGGCTCGTACCAGCACATGCACAAGCGGCTGGCACACCGCTACCCCACCGAGGTGGTGCCCGGGGTGACCTCGGTGAGCGCCGCCGCCGCACGGCTGGGCACGCCGCTGGTCGAGGCCGACGAGGTGCTGACCATCCTGCCCGGCACCCTCCCCGAGGAGGAGCTGACCGCGCGTCTGGCCGCCACCGACTCCGCCGTGGTGATGAAGCTGGGCCGCACCTTCCCGACCGTACGGCGGGCACTGGAGCGGTCCGGCCGGCTGGCCGAGGCCCGTTACGTCGAGCGGGCCACCATGGCAGGGGAGCGCACCGCGCCGTTGGACGAGGTCGAGGCCGAGACGGTCCCGTACTTCTCGGTCGCCGTGCTGCCCAGCAGGATCGGGCGTACGCCCGCCGAGGCCGAGCCCGCCGAGGCCAGGCAACCTGTCGAGTCCGGGAAGGCCGCCGAGGACGCGGGCGAGGTCGTGGTGGTCGGTCTCGGACCGGCCGGGCCGCTCTGGCTGACCCCCGAGGCGCGCGGTGAACTCGCCGCCGCCACCGACCTGGTGGGCTACACCACCTACCTCGACCGGGTGCCGGTGCGAAGTGGCCAGCGGCGGCACGGCTCGGACAACAAGGTCGAGGCCGAGCGCGCCGAGTTCGCCCTGGACCTGGCCCGGCGCGGACACCGGGTGGCCGTGGTCTCCTCCGGCGACCCGGGCGTCTTCGCGATGGCCACCGCCGTACTGGAGGCCGCCTGCGAGGAGCCGTACCGCTCGGTCCCGGTGCGGATCGTGCCGGGGATGACGGCCGCGCACGCCGCCGCCTCCCGGGCCGGCGCCCCGCTCGGCCACGACTACGCGGTGGTCTCGCTCTCCGACCGGCTCAAGCCCTGGGAGGCGGTGGCCGGGCGGCTGCGCGCCGCCGCCGAGGCCGACCTCGTCCTCGCCCTCTACAACCCCGGTTCGCAGAGCCGCACCACCCAGGTCGGCCTGGCCCGCGACCTGCTGCTGGAACACCGCGCCCCCGACACCCCCGTGGTGATGGCCCGCGACGTGGGCGGCCCGACCGAGCGGGTGCGGACCGTCCGGCTCGCCGACCTCGACCCCTCCCAGGTCGACATGCGGACCATCCTGCTGGTCGGCTCCTCGCAGACCCGGGCGGTCCGGCGGGACGACGGCACCGAGGTGGTCTGGACCCCGCGCCGCTACCCGTCGGCCTGAGATGCCTGGGCGGAGCGCCGGGCCGTCCCCCGGCGCTCCGCCCGAACACCGTTCGGGCCGGGTATGCCCGCCGGCCTGCCCTGGTTCGCCTGTGTCCCGGCCCGTTCGTGCATCTGATAACCAGTCGGATCACCGGAGGCCGGGCGCTAGCATCCCGACCCATGACGACCAGAACCGACACCGCCGCGATACTCGACAGCGCCCTCGCCCGGATCACCGCCGGGTACGTCTTCCCCGAGCGCACCGCCGCCATCGAGACCACGATCCGGGGACACCTCGCCGCCGGGGCCTACGAAGGTCTTGCGGCACCCGAGTTGTGCGCGGCGGTCACCGCACACCTCCAGGAGGCCTGCCCCGACCAGCACCTGCGGCTGCTCCACCACCCGGAACCTCAGTCGATGGAGGAGGAGCCCGAGGAAGTCGCCCGGGCGGGCTTCGAGGCCAGGTGCGTGGCGGCCAACTTCGGTGTCGAGCGGGTCGAGCGGCTCGACGGCAACATCGGCTACCTGGACCTGCGCCTGATCGCGGACCCCGCCACGGCCGCCCGCACCTTCGCAGCCGCCATGGAGCTCCTCGCCCGAACCGAGGCCCTGGTCCTGGATCTCCGGAAGAACTCCGGCGGCCTGCCCGAGGGCGTCGCCCTGTGGTGCAGCTACCTCTTCCCGGACGGCGAGACCCACCTCAACGACGTCTACGACCGCGCCACCGGATCCACCCGCCAGTACTGGACCTCCACCCACCTGCCGGCCCCGCGCTACCTCGACCGACCGGTCTACGTACTGACCAGCGCTTCCACCTTCTCCGGCGGCGAGGAACTCGCCTACAACCTGCAGGCCAACAAGCGTGCCACCCTGGTCGGCGAGACCACCCGCGGCGGTGCCCACCCCACCGCCCGGATCGCCGTCACCCCGCACATCACCGTCACCGTGCCGACCGCCCGCGCGATCAACCCGGTCACCGGCACCAACTGGGAGGGCGTGGGCGTCATCCCGGACATCGCCGTCCCCGCCGACCGGGCGCTGGACGTCGCCGTCGAGGACGCGCTGCGTACCATCGCCGCCGGGTAGGACCCCCTCGGGGCCGTCCCGCCGGCGATGGTCTCCGGCGGGACGGCCCGGTCGCGGGCTCGGTGCGGTTCAGTTGAGCCGGTACTCGAACCAGATCCGGTGCGTGCCGTCGGCCTCGACCACCAGCCCGCCCGCGCCGGAGATGCCGGCCAGCTCGCCGGTGCCGCTCGACGGCACGATGGTGAAGAACTCGGCGCTGCGGTTGCTGCCGGAAGTCGACGCCGAATGCGCGAAGTTGAAGGTGCCGGCCCGGCCGTGCAGCGAACCCTTGAACGACTCCATCGCGAGATAGGTGCCGATCCCGGCGGCATGGTCGAACGCGGCGGTGAACAGGGTCGCGGAGTGGCCGACGACCTCGCCCTCGTAGTGCTTCTCCATTGTCGCGACACTCGCCGGGGTTCCGGTGGACACGGCCAGGGACGGTGCCAGCTCGGCCGGGGCGAAGTTCTTTACGGTGAACGTTCCGTCAGCTCTCATGAACTGATCGTATCGGCCGGGGCCGCCCCGGAGCGGTAAGTCGGCGCTCAGCGTGGGCGGTTCGCGGGTCTCCCGTCCTGAGCCCCGTGGTGGGGCGCTCAGGACGGGAGACCCGCCAGCCAGGTGAGGGCGCCCGGGACGTCCGGCGCGGCCCGCACGCCCCGGGGGAGTTCCGGGCGGCGGACGATCACGACCGGGATGCCCAGTTCGCGGGCGGCCGTCAGTTTCGGGGCGGTGGCCGCGCCGCCGCTGTCCTTGGTGACCAGGACGTCGATCCGGTGCTCGCGGCAGACGGCCCGTTCGCCGTCCAGGGTGAACGGGCCCCGGTCCAGCAGGACTTCGGTCCGCGGGGGCATCGGCGCCTCGGGGGCGTCCACCGAACGGGCGAGGAAGAAGTGGTCGGCGAGGTGCGCGAAGGCGGCCAGCCCCTGGCGCCCGGTGGTCAGGAACACCCGGCGGCCGAGGCCCGGCAGCGCGTCGGCCGCCTCGGCCAGCGAGTCCACCGGATGCCAGCGATCCCCCGTAACCGGCACCCAGCTGGGACGACGCAGGGCGAGCAGGGGAACATGTACCTCGGCGGCTGCCTCGGCCGCATTGCGGCTGATGGTTCCGGCGAAGGGATGGGTGGCGTCGATGAGCGCGTCCACGCGCTGCTCGCGCAGCCAGGCGGCGAGCCCGGACGGCCCGCCGAACCCGCCGATCCGCACCTGCCCGGCGGGCAGCCGGGGCTCGGCCACCCGGCCCGCCAGCGAACTGGTCACCCGCAGCGACGGATCGGCGTCCAGCCGCTCGGCCAGCCGCCGGGCCTCCGTGGTGCCGCCGAGGATCAGGACGTGCCGCACAGACATGGGAACTCCAGGGGACGTACGTGGCTGAGACGGGAGGCCGGGCCGCACAGCTGAAGAGCAGCGGGCTGCGGCACGGGTGGACGACGGGCGCGTGCGCGACGGCGGCGACCGCCGCAGCGTACACGGCACTGCTGACCGGGGACTTCCCCGACCCGGTGACGATCACGCTGCCCAAGGGCCAGCAGCCGGCCTTCTCCCTCGCGGACGAGAAACTGACTGAGCGTCATGAGGGTGTCCGCGTCCAGGCGATGGCCGGGGTGGTGAAGGACGCGGGGGACGACCCGGACGTCACCCATGGCGCGCTGATCCGCTCCACCGTCCGGCCCGCGCCGCCCGGCAGCGGGGTGGTGTTCCGGGCCGGACCGGGCGTCGGCACCGTGACCAAGGCCGGACTGCCGCTGCCCGTCGGCGAACCCGCGATCAACCCCGTGCCCCGGCAGATGATGCGGGACACCGTCGCCGAGATCACCGCCCGGTACGGCGGCAGCGGGGACGTGGAGGTGGAGATCTCCGTCGACAACGGCGAGGAGATCGCCCGCTCCACCTGGAACCCCCGGCTCGGCATCCTCGGCGGCCTGTCCATCCTCGGTACCACCGGCATCGTGGTGCCCTACTCCTGCTCCGCCTGGATCGACTCCATCCGGCGCGGGGTGGACGTCGCCCGCGCCGCCGGGCGCGCCCATGTCGCCGGGTGCACCGGATCGACCTCCGAGCGGGTCGCCGTGGCCGTGCACCAGCTGCCCGAGGACGCCCTGCTCGACATGGGCGACTTCGCCGGGGCGGTGCTCAAGTACCTCAAGCGCCACCCCGTCCCCAGACTGACGGTCGCCGGAGGCTTCGCCAAACTCTCCAAACTCGCCGCCGGCCACCTCGACCTGCACTCGGCCCGCTCCCAGGTCGACAAGGGCTACCTGGCCGAACTGGCCCAGCGAGGCGGCGCGGACCCGGCGCTGACCGCCGCCGTCGCTGCCGCCAACACCGGCCTCGAAGCCGTCCAGCTCTGCTCGGCCGCCGGCGTCCCGCTCGGCGACCTGGTCGCCGAGGCCGCCCGCACCACCGCCCTCGGCGTCCTGACCGGCTCACCGGTCGCCGTCGACGTCATCTGCATCGACCGCGCCGGCACCATCGTCGGCCGGGCCGCACCGGCGGGCCCGGGGGGCCGGTAGGAGGCGGAGAGCGCCGCTGTGAGACGTTCTGTTTGGTGAACGGGATGCCGTGGCCGGTGTCGAGGCCGTTCCAACTGGTCGGGGCGCTGCTTATGTTGGGCGCGTCGCGCCGACCGTCCCGCGCGTCGATATTCAGGACACTGACGTGGGCGGCAGGGCTACGCTGACCTGATGATCGAAGACGGCGCCACTGACAGGGGCAGTGTGACCACGGTGCGGCGGATCGGCGAGACGATCCGCCGGCCGGTCGGTGAGTGGACGCCTGCGGTGCACGCCTTGTTGACCCACCTGGAAGCGGTGGGTTTCACGCGGGCTCCGCGAGCCCTCGGCACCGACGGCACTGATGAGGTGCTGTCGCTGCTGCATGGCGAACCCGCCTTTGCGCCCTGGCCGTCGGCTCTGCGGTCGACCGTCGGGATCAGCGAGCTGGGGCGCTGGTTGCGCGAGTACCACGACGCTGTCCGGGACTTCCAGCCGCCGCCCGGCGCACGATGGCAGGGCCAGGAGGAGGAATGGAGGCCCGGCATGGTCATTCGGCACGGCGACCTCGGCCCGTGGAACTCCGTCTGGAACGGCGACCGACTGGCCGGTTTCATCGACTGGGACTTCGCAGCGCCCGGCCATGCGCTCGACGATCTCGCGCAGCTCGCCTGGTACGCCGTGCCCCTGCGTCCCATCGAGCAGCAGCGGAGAGCATCGATCGCGGGTGAGCACATCCTGCAAAGTCGTTTCGATGCCCTTTGCACCGCCTACGGGGCATGCCCGGCAGCAGTTCTCGATGCACTGGATTCCGTCCAGTCCCGCGAAGCCGCGCGCATCGAACGGCTCGGCCGGCGCGGCGACGAGCCGTGGGCGATGTTTCTCGCCCGCGGCGATGTGGCCGAGATGCTGGCCGAGCAATCCTGGCTCCGATCGGAACGCACGGCTCTCCTCGGTGGTTTCGGCGGCTGAGCACGCCCGTCACAGTTGCCCCCGACCGGGACGATTCTGGGCCGCCACGGCAGCGCAGTCCTCGACCGGAGCATCGGGACTCGCCCCAGGCGCCGAAGGTTCGCCCAGGCAGACACCCCCGTTGAACCCCTGGCGGGGCCCCTGCGAAACCTACTCGTGCCGGTTGACTACGGCCCGTCTCTCGATGCTTCGAGAGGCGGGCCGCGCTGCAGAGCCGCCGGGGGCGGCTCTGCATCAGGGGGCGATCAGGTTGCGGACTGCGTCGCTGACTTCGGGGAGCTCGGTGGGGAGTGCCCACTGGTGGGCGTCGTGTTCGGTGAGGACGACCGGTTCGGTCTTCTCCACGGTGACGGCGAAGTTGAACTGGCGGGTCGTGCCGCCGCGGCTGTTCTGGTAGTCGAAGTGCCCGACGTAGCTCGTGACCTGGTCGATGGTCAGGCCGGTTTCCTCGGCGGTCTCCCGGTGGAGGGCGTCCAGGATGGTCTCGCCGGCTTCGACTGTTCCGGAGGGGATCTCCCACATCCCGCCCATGTAGTCGTCGGGGTTGCGCCGTACGAGCAGGACCCGGTCGTCGTGGTTGATCACGGCGGCGGCGACGAAGCCGGTGATGCCGGAGGCTTCGGCGTCGACGGCCAGGCCGGCCACGAACTCGGGGGAGGTGACGGTCACTGCAGCTCCTTGTGATGGTCGCTGATCTTGGTGGCCGCACGGACGTACTGCTCGGCCACTTCCAGATCCTGCTCACGATGCCAGACCGGGAGCTTGATCGTGTGGGCGTGGGCGTGCTCGGCGACGGGGAAGTCCCCGGGCTTGTAGCGGCGGTGGGAGTGTGGGTGGCCGGGAAAGAGCGTGCTGGGCTGCTGGTACAGCGGGAGCTGGTTCATGGGGCAGGTGGAGCCGGGCCGGTCGAACTCGGTGGCGCCCTCGGCGATCAGCGCCTGGTGGAAGCGCTCGATCGGCAGGCCGTTGAGCTCGTCGGGCCGGCAGGTGAGCGTCAGCCCGTACCAGGACGGGATCACCCCGTCGGGCATCTCGGTGACCTCCAGGCCGGGTATCCGGGCGAGTTGGCTGGTGAGGTAGCGGGCGATCTCGGCCCGGCCGGCGAGGTAGTTGTCGAGGCGGGCGAGCTGGTCGTGGGCGATGGCGGCGGCGAGGGGGTGGATGCGGAGCTTGAGTCCGGCCCCGGTGACCGCGTACCGCGCGAGCGGATGGCCTTCCGGGATCTCGGTCTTGGCGCGCTTGTTGTAGTGCGCGAGCGTGATGAGGCGGTGGTAGGTGTCGTCGTCGTCCGTGAGGACGAAGCCGCCTTCGCCGCCGGACAGCGGCTTGGGGCCGTTGAGGGAGAAGGCCGAGGCGAGGCCGAAGGTGCCGACCTTCTGCCCGTTGATGCTGGCGCCGTGGGCGTGGGAGCCGTCCTCCAGCACGACCAGGTTGTGGCCGTTCGCGGCGGCGACGATGTCGGTCATGTCGGCGGGCTTGCCCCACAGGTGGGTGACCATGATGGCCCGGGTGCGGGGGGTGATCAGCTCCTCGATGCGGTTCGGGTCGAGGTTGCCGTCCGGCCGGGTCTCGCACAGCACCGGCACCGCGCGGAGGTGGAAGAGCGGGGAGGCGGTGGCGTGGAAGGTCCAGGCCGGGACGATGACCTCGTCGCCGGGCTTGATCCTCGCGGCCCAGTAGGTGGCGTGCAAGGCGGCGGTGCCGGAGCTGGTGGTGACCGCGTGCCGGACGCCGAAGTAATCCTGCAGACCGTCCTCCAACTCGGCGACGATGCCGGACCGGCCGGGGATGGAGATCGACTCCTCCAGCTGGGCGGCGACCTTGGCGTGGGTGGTGTCGTCGATCGGCGGCCAGCTGAAGTGCGGGCCCGGGGCGGTGACGGCGGGCTTGCCGCCGAGCAGGGCGAGGGGGCTGGTCACAGCATCTCCTTCGGGTCGATGTAGCGCCCCGCTGCTTTGGACTGGTAGCAGGAGGCGATGAACGCGGCGTGCGCGAGGTGCTGGTCGGGACCGGAGGTGTTGGGCCGTTCGCCGTCCAGGACCCGGCAGAAGTAGTCGATCTGCGCGGTCGCGGCCGAGGCCGGGGCGTGGGGGCGGGTGAGCTCCTCCACCACGGTGCCGTGCAGGTCGAGCCGCTGGACCTGGCCCTCGGTCAGCAGCACCGAGCCGCGGGTGCCGACCACGTAAAGGCGCTCGGTCTTGGGGGCCACCCACCTTGACAGCAGTACCGAGCCGTACAGGTCGGTTTCGTAGCCGAGTTGGATGACGGCGGTGTCCTCCGCGTCGTATCCGCCGCCGGGGACGGCGATGGTGGAGAACTCGGCGATGACCCGGGTGGGCAGTCCGAAGTACCACAGCAGCAGGTCGATGAGGTGGTAGCCCATGTCGATGATGCAACCGCCGCCGGCCTGCCGGATGTCCCCGCGCCAGCCGGCGCCGGGGTCGTCGGTGTGGAAGGTGTACTGGCCGTCGATGAGGAACGGGGTGCCGATCTGGTCCAGCATCCCGGCGACGCTCGCGTGGATCGGGTTGAAGCGCCGCTGGAGGGCGACCATCAGCTCGACCTGCCCGGCCCGGCACACCTGGGCGAGATCCCGGGCCTCCCACACGGATGTGGCGAACGGCTTCTCCTTGAGGACGTGGACGCCTCGGGCGGCGCACTCCTGGACGACCTCCCGGCCGGCGTGGTGCGGGACGGCGACGACCACGAAGTCCGGGGCCACGGCGTCCAGCAGCTCACCGGCGCGGGTGAATCCCGGGACCTGGAGCTGTTCCTGCCGCTGCCGCAGGATGTCGGGGTTGGTGTCGCAGATCGCGACGAGCTCGGCCCTGCTGGATGCGAGCAGGCCGGGCAGGTGGTCTTCGATCGCCTGGTGGCCGAGGCCGATGACCGCAGCGCGTCGTTTCATGCGCGGACTCCTTCCGCTTCGTGAAGGAACATGTCGGTGCACGACGAGTAGAGCCCAACTCTTGGTCACCATCCAGGCGCTGTCTGTAGTCCCGAGGTTGTCCCGCTATCGCCCGCAGTAGGCTCACGGTCACCGTCGATGATGGGATTGGCCCCGTGGACGACCAGATCCGGCACCCCCTCGCGTATGCCCGCGTGCTTCGCGGCTGGTCCCAGACCGACCTCGCGGCCCGCATCCACCACGCTGCCAGGAACAGGCCCGAGGGGCTTCGCTCCGGCACCGACAAGGCCGCCGTCAGCAAGTGGGAGAACTGGCGGAAGACGCCCAGCATCGAATCCCAGCTCCTGATCGCCGAAGCCTTCGACGTCCCGATCGGTGACCTGGAAGTCTTCGAGTGGCCTCACTGGCTCCCAGGCCAGGAACAGCCGGTGCCGCTCGGATCGGCGTTCACCGTCCACGCACTTCGAGACGCACAGAGAGCCGCAATGGACCATCGCCGCCGCACCTTCATGACCTTCAGCGCGCTCGCCCTGGCCGGGTTGTCCACCCAGTGGGCCACCCTCGAACCCGACCGGCTCACCACCGCCCTGAACGGCAAGCGGGTCGACGGCGAGCTGGTCGATTGGTTGGAGGACACCAGCGCCAAGCTGACCGCCCTGCCCACCGAACAGCGCCAGCACACCGCGAAGCTGATGGTCGCCCAGCTTGACACGGTCACCGACTTGCTTGAGCAAGGCCGCTACACCGAACCCGTCGGCCGGCGGCTTCACCTGCTGGCCGCCTCCCTGGCCAGCACCTGCGGCTGGCACCGCTTCGACCAGGGGCACCACTTCACGGCGGGCAAGCTCTGGAATGCGGCCCTCACCAACGCGCACGCCGCCCGCGACCGCGACCTCGGCGCCGGCATCCTCTCCGACTTCGCCTACCAGTCGATCTGGCTCACTCAGCCCGACGCCGCCGTCGAACCGCTCAGCCAGGCCCTCATCCACACCCAGCACCCCACCGCCCGTTCCCTGCTTCACCTCCGCCGGGCCCGTGCGCACGCCGCCCTCGGTGCCACCGCCGGCTGCCACCGCGACCTGGCCGCCGCGGAGGTCGCCCTGCTGACCGACAGCCCCGACCCGGCACCGGCCTGGTGCCGGTGGATGAGCACGGCGGACCTGGCCGTCGACTCCGGCCAGTGCATGCTCGACCTCGGCCGCACCGACGAAGCGCATGCCCGCATCGACGAGGGCATGAGCCTGCTGCCGCGCTCCCGCGACAAGACCCGCGGGATCTTCCTGACCTACGAGGCCCGCAGCTTGCTGAAGGCCTGCGAGGTCGAACAAGCCGTCGCCGTCGCGAACCAGTCCCTCGACCTCGCCACCCGGATCGGCGCCGAACGGTGCGTCACCCTGGTGCGCGAACTCGCTCCGGGTTTCAGGCCCTACCGGCAGGTCGACGGCGTCAGCGACCTCATGGACCGCCTCCGGGTCGACTGAACAGGGCGGACGGGCGGAAGCCCTGGTCCGTTGACGGGGCTCGTTGCTCTTTGCCGTCCGTTACCGGTCCGACCGGTTGGGATCGACGCGCGCCCTGACCGGGAGGGACGTGATGTCCTTTAGGTGGGCGCGCGCCTGGCGGAGACACTTGATCTCGTCGTGCTGGGCTGCGAGGCGGGATAGGGCGAGGGTCTGGAACTCCACCAGCTCCGCGATCCGCTCGTCCCGCCGGGTGACGCGCTCTCGTAGGTCGGCGTTGTCGGCCTTCAGGCCGGCGATCTGGCCCTCCCTCGGGTCGACGACCTCGCCGGCGTCCTGGAGTGCCTTCAGGCGCCGTTCGAACTCCTCGGCGAGGTGCTGGTAGGGGCCGGGCCGGGTGGTGCCGTCGCGATTCTTCTTCGGGTGGAAGCCGGTGCGGGTCCCCCCGGCCTCGGCGGCCAAGGTCTTGATGTCCGTCTTGCCACCGGGCGGAAGCTCGCCGCGGCGACTCCACGTACGGGCCGACTTTTGCAGCTCGGCCAGGTCTGCCCGGGCATGTGCTCCGTCAAGTCGGCGGCCACCGCGACCCGCCGGTCCACGATCGCCCGGGCGTGGCCAGCCGATTGCTTCCTATGGCCTCACCCGGCTCGCCCGGGACTCCAGGTAGCGCTGCTCGGCGATGCTGGCGGTGGACTTCGCGGCGCGCCGGTAGTGCTCGTACGCCCCGGCCGTGTCGCCGGTCTTCTCCAGTAGGTGTGCCCGTACGGACAGCAGCCGGTGATGGCCGGCCATTCGCTCGTCGCCGTCCAAGGTGGAGAGCAGGGCCAGTCCGGCCGGCGGGCCCTCGGTCTCGGCGAGCGCGATCGCCCGGTTGAGGGTGACCATCGGGTTGGGGGCGATCCGTTCCAGTACCAGGTAGAGGGCGTGCACCTGCGGCCAGTTGGTCTCCTCGGGCATGGCCGCGTCGGAGTGTGTGGCGGCGATGGCGGCCTGCAGCTGGTAGGGCCCGAGCGTCGGGCCGGCCAGTGATGTCTTGACGAGTCCGGTGCCCTCGTCGATCAGAGCGCGGTCCCACCTCGTACGGTCCTGCTCGTCCAGTGGCACCAGGTCGCCGGCCGCCGTCGTGCGCGCCTCGCGGCGGGCGTGGGTCAGCAGCATCAGCGCGAGCAGCCCGGTCACCTCGCCGTCCTCGGGCAGCTGCGCGTGCACCATCCTGGCCAGCCGGATCGCCTCGTGCGCGAGGTCGGCGCGGTGCAGTTCGTTGCCCGAGGAAGCGGTGTAGCCCTCGTTGAAGATCAGGTAGAGCACGTGCAGGACGACCCGCAGCCGCTCCTCGCGCTCCGCGCCGTCCGGCAGGCCGAACGAGCTGCCGGCGGCCTTGATGCGCTGCTTGGCCCGGCTGATCCTGGCCGCCATCGTGGCCTCCGGCACCAGGAACGCGCGGGCGATCTCGGCCGTGGTCAGGCCGCCGACCGCCCGCAGCGTCAGGGCGGTCTGGGAGGCCGCGGTCAGCGTCGGATGGCAGCACAGGAACAGCAGGACGAGCGTGTCGTCGGTGTCCGGTACGTCCTCGGGCACCACCTCGGTGGCCGTCGCCGCCTCCCGCTCGCGGCGGGCGTGGTCGCTGCGCATCTGGTCGATGAGCCGCCGGGACGCGACGGTCACCAGCCAGCCGCGCGGGTTGTTCGGCACCCCCTCGGCCGGCCACTGCACGGTGGCGGCCAGGACGGCCTCCTGTACGGCGTCCTCACAGCCTTCGAACCGGCCGTACCGGCGAACCAGCGTGCCGAGGACCTGCGGCGTGAGCTCACGCAGCAGGTCCTCGAAGTCCGGTGCTGTCATGCCTCCAACTGTCCGTCAGCGAACATCACCTGCCGCACCTCGACCCCCAGACCCTCGATCGCGGTGTCCGGGATCTGCGTTGCCAGCTCGATCGCCCGCTCCTTGTTCTCGCAGTCGACCAGGTAGAAGCCGCCCAGGTACTCCTTGGACTCCAGGAAGGGGCCGTCGGTCACCACCGGCTGGCCGCCTCGCACGGACACCACGGCGGCCTGCGACGGGTCGACCAGCGCCTGCGTGGTGATCAGCTCGCCGGACGCCTTCAGCGCCTCGATGAACCTGCCGTGGCCGCTGCCGATCGCCGCCTTCTCCTCGTCGGTCAGCGCGTCCATCACGGCAGGGTTGATGTGCAGACCGATCAGGAACTTCATCTCGCACTCCTCGTGGTTCGAGAGCCCGGGGCGGGCCCTTCGACCGGTTGGTCGGAGCCGCCACCGTCGTCTTGACGTCCCCCGCCCGGAAACCGGCCCGGGTGGCGAGAAACGGCGTCATCGCCGCGGTCGTCTTCTGCGCCCTGGCCGTACTGGTCCCGGCCATGCGCCCGGCGACCCGGACCACCCCGCGAGCCGCGCTCCCCGAGTACGAGGCGACTCGCTCGTAGCACCCCGCCTCACCCGTCGAAGCGGCCCCAGCGGTACCCGTGTGGTCGGGTTCGGGCGGGTATGTCGCGGTGGCAGATCACGATGGGCCCGACCTCCGCAGAGTCGGGGGCGGCAGCGCCACCGGGCTGGATCACTGCCGCCTACCGGGACCGCTCGGCAACGTCGCCGGTAGGAGGCGTACGTCAAGGCTGGCGCCAGCGGCTGCCTCCCCCGTGCGGGGGAAGGAGACCGAGGCCACAGCCCCTAGTTGCCGCAGGGCTCGTGCGGCCGCTCGCGCTCCGGGGAGTAGAGGTGGCTGTCGCGGAACTGCTCCGCGCCGAGGGTGCGGCCGACCAGGATGACGGCGGTGCGCAGGACTCCGGCCGCCTTGACCTGGGCGGCGATGTCGCCGAGGGTGCCGCGGAGCACCAGTTCCTCCGGGCGGCTGGCCATGGCCACCACCGCTGCCGGGCAGTCGGCGCCGTAGTGCGGCAGCAGCTCGTCCACCACGCCGTCCACGTACCGCGCCGCCAGGTGCAGCACCAGCAGGGCGCCGCTGCGGCCGAGGGTGGCGAGGTCCTCGCCCTCCGGCATCGGGGTGGCCTGCCGGGCGACCCGGGTGAGGATCACCGTCTGGCCGACCGTCGGTACCGTCAGTTCGCGCTTGAGGGCGGCCGCGGCGGCCGCGAACGCCGGTACGCCGGGCACGACTTCGTACGGGATGCCCGCCGCGTCCAGGCGCCGCATCTGTTCGGCCACCGCGCTGAACACCGAGGGGTCGCCCGAGTGCAGCCGGGCCACGTCCAGGCCCTCCTCGTGGGCGCGGACCATCTCGGCGATGATCTGGTCCAGGTTCAGGTTGGCGGTGTCGACCAGCCGGGCGTCCGACGGGCATTCGGCGAGCAGTTCGCGCGGCACCAGGCTGCCCGCGTACAGGCACACCCCGCTGGCGGCGAGGATCCGCTGGCCGCGCAGGGTGATCAGGTCGGCGGCGCCGGGACCGGCTCCGATGAAGTGGACGGTCATGGCGTCTGCTCTCCCTGCTTCTCGGGGTGGGTGTCGGGCCGTTCCGCGGCGGGCTTGACCACCGACCACTGCGTCACCGGCATCGCCTGCCGCCAGCCGGTGAAGGTGCCGACCGGTACGGCGTGGGCGACCGCCAGTCGCAGCAGCTCGCCGCCGTGCCTGCGGTACCAGTCGGTCAGCAGGGCCTCCGACTCCAGCGTGACGGTGTTGGCGACCAGCCGTCCGCCCGGCGGCAGCGCGTTCCAGCAGGCGTCCAGCAGACCGGGCGCGGTGAGCCCGCCGCCGATGAACACCGCGTCGGGGGTGGGAAGTCGGTCCAGCGCCTCGGGTGCGCGGCCGGTCACCACCCTGAGCCAGGGCACCCCGAGCGCGGCCGCGTTGCGGGCGATCCGCTCCGCCCGCACCGGGTCGCGCTCCACGCTGACGGCCCGGCAGGACCGGTGCGCGCGCAGCCACTCGATCGCGATACTGCCCGACCCGCCGCCGACGTCCCACAGCAACTCACCCGGCAGCGGAGCGAGCGAGGCCAGGGTCGCCGCCCTGATGTGACGCTTCGTCAACTGTCCGTCCGACTCGTACGCGTCGTCCGGCAGCCCGGGTACCAGCGAACCGCGGGGGGCGCCGGGCATCGGCGTGCACTCGACGGCGATCAGGTTGAGCGCGGCGCCCGGCCGGTGCGGCCAGTCCTCGGCGTGACCGTCCAACTGCCGTTCCTGCGGCCCGCCCAGCTGCTCCAGCACGCGCAACCGGCTGGGGCCGTAGCCGCGTTCGGTGAGCAGCGCGGCGACGGCGGCGGGCGTGCTCGCGTCCGCGCTGAGCACCAGCAGACGGCGGCCCGGGTGCAGGGCGAGGCCGAGCGAGTCCAGCGGCCGCCCGACCAGGCTGACCACCTCGGTGTCCTCCAGCGGCCAGCCGAGCCGGGCACAGGCGTACGAGACGGAGGAGGGGTGCGGCAGTACCCGCAGGCGCTCGGGGCCGACCGTCTCGGCGAGGGCGCGGCCGATGCCGTAGAACATCGGATCGCCGCTGGCCAGTACCGCGAGGCGCCGCTTCGAGTGCTCGGCGAGCAGTCCGGGGACGGCCGGACGCAGCGGCGAGGGCCAGGGCAGTCGGACAGCGGTGACCTCGGCCGGGAGCAGGTCCAGCTGGCGCGGGCCGCCGATCACGGTGTCCGCCGTGAGCAGTGCCGCACGGGCCGGCTCGGCCAGCCCGGCCCAGCCGTCCGCGCCGATCCCGACCACGGTCACCGGCTGGTCGCCGCCCGCCGGGTCCGCGGGGTCCGCCGGGTCGGTGGGATCCGTCGGTCCGGGCGGCACGGGGGGCGTGGCGGTGGCCAACGGACTGCTCCTCTGGTGTTGGTCCGGCTCGGCGGTCCGCGCAGGTCGCACGGGCAGCCCGCAGCCTACCGGGGCCGGTCCGGCCCGCTCGCGGGCACCCGGATCATCGGGATCCGGCCGCCGCGTCCGGGCCGGGTGGGCCGGGCGGACGCTGCGGGGACAGTCGTTCCCGTCGGTCGTCCGGGTCCGGCCCGGCGTCCGGGACGCGGCGTCGCCCCGCGTGCGATCGGCGCCCCCGGGTGGAACCGGGTGCACCGCTCCGACGTCTGTTCAGGGGTTTGCGCGAGATCATGAACATCCGGGGGAGCACCGATGGCGGATTTCACCATGGACCGTCCGGCCTCAAGGGCCCGTGGCCGGCACCTCGACCAGGCCGGTCACGGGCCGGACCCGGCGGCCGGCGGGCTCCGGAATCCGCCGGGATCCGGCCCCGGGGAGCCGTCCGCCCGCCGGGCCGCCGACGTGGCGGGCGGGCTCCGGCCGCGACGGAGAGCGCGATGAGCGGCCTGACCCGGAACGCGACGGCCATGGCGGCCGCTGCCGTGCTCCTGCTGGCGGCAACGGCCTGTGGCTCGTCCTCCGCGCACCGGCCGGCGATCGTCGTCAACCTGCCCGAGGCCCAGGTCGCGGACCACCGGGCGGTGTTTCCGGAGAGCGAGGTGGAACTCTCCGTCGGGCAGGTCTTCACGGTCTCGGAGACGCGCGGGGCGGTTTCGCACGCCTGGTACTTCACCGGCCCGGGCGACGCGCACGTCATCCACAACGGCGCCGAGGTGGCCAGGAGCACCTGCTCCGGCCCGCCGCCAGCGGCCGGCTGTCCCGCGCAGGTCACCACCGCCCATGCCGCAGTCGGTGCCGGCACCACCACGCTGACCTGGACCTATCGCGACACCGTGGCCTGCGAACGGCCGCAGGAGCCGGGAGAGCGCTGCGTCCTGGCCACCAAGACCGTCCGCGTCACCGTGCGCTGAACCGCTTCCCGCTTGCGACGGATCGGGAAGCGGTAGGCCGGATCCGGGAGCGGTACGACGGATCCGGGAGCGGTATGACAGAGGTGCGGGGCCGTCGAGCGGGAGGTGCGGTCGATGAGCGGCGCGGGTCGGACGGGGGCATGGGTGGTGGACCGGGGGCTGCGGTGGGTGGCACGCGAGGTGCCGGAGCCGGGGCCGTACGGAGTGGTGGTGGAGGTCTCGGTGTGCGGGGTGTGCCGGACCGACCTCCACCTGGTCGAGTGGGACCTGCCGACGCACCTGCCGGAGTGCACGCCGGGCCATGAGATCGTCGGCCGAGTGGTCCGGGCCGGGCCCCGGGTCACGGGGGTGGTGCCGGGGGACCGGGTCGGGGTCGCCTGGCTGGCGCGGACCTGCGGGTTGTGCCGGTTCTGCCGCACCGGGCGGGAGAACCTGTGCCCGCACTCCCGGTACACCGGCTGGGACCTGCACGGCGGGTACGCCGGTCTCACGGTGGCCGACAGCCGTTACGTCTACCGCCTGCCGCCCGGTCTCCCGGACGAGGAGTTCGCGCCGCTGCTCTGCGCCGGCATCATCGGGTACCGCGCGCTGGAGCGGGCCGAACTGCCGCCCGGGGGACGGCTCGGCATCTACGGCTTCGGTGCCTCCGCGCATCTGACCGCGCAGCTCGCGCTGGCCCGGGGCGCGAAGCTCCACGTCTTCACCCGGGGCGAGGAGGCGCGGCGGCTGGCGTTGGAGCTCGGCGCGGCGTCGGCGCAGGAGGCGTACGCGGGCTCGCCCGAGCCGCTGGACTCGGCGATCCTGTTCGCGCCGGTCGGGGCGCTGGTGCCGGTCGCGCTGGAGGCGCTGGGCCGGGGCGGGACCCTGTCGATCGCCGGGATCCACCTCACGGACGTACCCGCGCTCAACTACCGGCGGCACCTGTTCCAGGAGCGGACGGTGCGCAGCGTCACCGCCAACACCAGGGCGGACGGCCGGTCGTATCTGGCGGAGGTGGCTGCCCACCCGCCGGTGGTGCACATCCAGCGGTACGCCATGGCCGAGGCGGCCGAGGCGCTCGAGGACCTGGCGGCCGGCCGGTTCACGGGTGCGGCGGTGCTGCTGAACGACGGCCGGGCCGGGGCGGGTCGCGGGTCGTGACGCTCGAACGGCCGCCGGGGCGGGTCGGATGGCCGAGTTGCCGCGCTCGAACGGCGGCCGGGCCGGTCAGAACGCGGAGTTGTAGCGTTCCAGGTAGGCGGCGAACTGGGCGATGTCCGCGTCGTCCCAGTCGGCGAGGCGGTCGAAGAAGGCGGCGCGGCGGCGCTCGTAGGCCACGTGCACGGCCTCCAGGCCGGTGGGGGAGGGGCGCAGGATCTGGCCGCGGTGGTCCTCGGGGTCGGTCTCGCGGACCAGGTAACCGAGCTTCTCCAGGGCGCCGACCTGGCGGCTGACCGTCGACTTGTCGAGCATGAAGTACGCCGCCAGATCGGCACCCCGGCAGCCGCCGCGCTCGGTCATCAGGTCGAGCATGCTGAAGGCGACCAGGGACAGCTCGGGGTGCAGCTCCGCGGCCCGGCTGCGGGCGCGCCGGGCGAAGGCGGTGAGCTCGCGCTGGATCGACCGGAGGGATTCCTCGCGGGAGGAGGACTGGAATTTCTCGTTCACGGTTGTATAGTACATCCAGATCGGTTGCACTTGCCAACCTATATTTGCCTGATGGTTGCATTTACCAACTAGGTTCTCGGCTTGGGCCTTCCGATTCGGTTTCCCGGCCTGACGGGTCTGAGACGGACGAGAAGGACTGCACGGACCATGACCGCTACCCACCGGGCCGCACGCCCCGGTCCCACCACCGCGCCGACCGCTGCCGGACGGGGTGCCCCGGGCCTGCGGCACAGCCTCCAGCACATCGCCGTGCACCTGCTCACCCCGCTGTTGATGTGCCTGGGCATGGCGCTCGCCTACCAGGGTGCCTTCCACCAGCCCGAGCCGCACCACCTGAAGGTGGCCGTGGTCGGCACCACGCCGCAGGCCCAGGTGCTGGCCCAGACCGTCAAGGACCGGGCCGGCGACGGCCTCGACGTCACCACGCTGCCCGACCGGCAGAGCGCCGAGCGGCAACTCCGCGACCGGGAGCTGGCCGGGGCGTTCGTCCCGAGCCCGAGGCACCCCGAACTGCTGGTCGCCAAGGCCGGCTCCGACACCTCCGCGATCGCCGCCGAGACGGTCTTCCGGACCGTCGCGAGCGCGCAGGGCGTACCGCTCGCCGTCACCGACGTGGCGCCGCTCGCCACCGGCGATCCGACCGGCCAGGGGATCTTCTTCCTGCTGGTCGCGTTGAGCATCGGCTCGTACGGCAGCGTGGCGGTGATCGGCGGGGCGGGCGCGGCGGTGAGCATGTGGGTCCGGGCGCTGATCGGCCTGGTGACCTCACTGGCGGTCAGCGTGATCGGAATCGCCACCGCTGGCCCGCTGTTCCACATCGTCGACCACCACCGTGTCGCGATCTGGGCGCTCGGCTGGCTGTACTCGGCGGGCATCGTCGCAGTCGGTACCGGCCTGCACACCTTCCTCAAGCGCTGGACCACGCTGACCCTGATGGTGCTCTTCGTGATGCTCAACTTCACCACGTCCGGCGGGATTTACGAGCCCGAGCTGCAGAACGGCTTCTTCGGCGCGCTGCACTCCTTCTGGAACGGCGCCGGGTTCGTGGAGGGCGCGCGCAGCATCCTCTACTTCGACGGCGGCGCGGGGCTCGGCGGCCGGGTGCTCTCGCTGGCGCTGTGGTTCGCGGCGGGCCTGGCGATGCTGGCCGTCGCCGGCGTCCACGAGCGGCGGCAGCGGGCGGTGTCGGCTCCGGCGGCCCGGGTGCCGCTGGAGCGGGCGCAGGCCGATGGGCTGGACTCGAAGGTCGCGGAGGAAGAGGAAGAGGAGGAGATGGCGGAGGCTGTCGGCGTCTGAGTTACGAACCGGCCCGGCGGGCGGCCACCCCGTCCGGCCGGGCCGGACGGGGTGGCCCGGGCGATCGTCCGGTCGGGGTGCTCTAGCCGAGCGGGAGGCGGGCCACCAGGCGGGCGCCGCGGGGGGAGGGCTCGGCGGTGAGGGTGCCGAAGTGGTGGGCGGCGATGTCGCGGGCGATGGCGAGGCCGAGGCCGGTGCCGCCTTGGTCACGGCTGCGGGCGTCGTCGAGGCGGGTGAAGCGTTCGAAGACGCGGTCGCGGTCGGCGTCCGGGATGCCGGGGCCGTCGTCGCGCACCTCCAGGACGGCGGTGCCGTCGGGGCCGGTGCGCAGGGTCAGCCGGATCTCCCGCTCGCCGTGGCGCTGGGCGTTGTCCAGCAGGTTGGTGAGCAGCCGGGTGAGCCAACTGCGGTTGCCGGTCACGGTGATGTCCGGTTGGAGCTCGGTCCGGACGGTGATCCGGTCGCCGTGGCGGGCGGCGACGGTCGCCCGGCAGAGTTCGGCCAGGTCGAGGGGGTGGGTCTTGACGGGGTCGGCGGCGTCCATCCGGGCGAGCAGCAGCAGGTCGGAGGCCAGGTCCTGGAGGCGGACGGTGTCCTCGAGCGCGTCCTTGACCAGGTCGGGCCAGAGCGCCGGGTCCGGGTGGGCCATGGCGACCTCGAGCTGGGTGCGCAGCACGGTGATCGGGCTGCGGAGTTCGTGCGAGGCGTCCGCGATGAACTGGCGCTGGCGGGCGCCCGCTTCCTCCAGCCGGTCCAGCGTGGCGTTCATGGTGCGGGCCAGGCGCGCGATCTCGTCCTCGGCGGCCGGGACCGGGACCCGGCGGTGCAGCCGGTGCTCGGTGATGTCGGCGACCTCGGCGCGGATCGCCTCGACCGGGCGCAGCGCCCGGCCGGTGACCCACCAGGTGACCCACGCGACGGTGCCGAGCAGCAGTGGCAGGCCGACGGCGAGTGCGGCCTTGGTGATCTCGTCGGCGGCGTCGGCCTCGCGCAGCGAGGTGCCGGTGTAGATGGTGAGCGGGCCGGTGGGGGTGGGAGTGGTGACGGCGACCAGGCGTTGGTCGTGATCGTCGTCCACCGGTTCGCCGGACCAGGTGGTCCGCAGGGCGCCGTCGGCCGGGCGGAGGTCGGTCACGGGCGGCTTGCCCGCCAGGTTCTGGCTGGCGGCCACCACCCGGCCGCTAGCGTCCACGGCCTGGATGAAGTCGGCTCCGTGGGCCAGCGGCACCAGGTCGGGCAGCCGGCCCTGGGCGGCCAACTGTGCGACGGTGTCGGCCTGTTGGACGGCGGCGCGCTCGGCGTTGCGGCTCAGGTTGGCGTGCAGGATGGCGAGCAGGGAGAAGGCGCCCGCACCGAGTGCGACCGCGACGACCGCGGTGGCGCCGACGGTCGCCCTGGCCCGGACGGAGGCGGGCCACAGGCGGCGCAGGGTGCGCTGGGCGCTCAGGGCGCGGGCGCGCGGACGGTTCAGGCGGATCCTCGGCACCGGGTCAACCTCGCGAGCGCGGCGAAGTGTGCGCGCGGCTGTCCGCGCGGGTGTGGGCCCCGGCGTGCGGGTCGCCGGAGCGGCTCCCCGTGCGTGTACGGGCCCCGGCGTGCGGGTCGCCGGAGCGGCTCCCCGTGCGTGTACGGGCCCCGGCGTGCGGGTCGCCGGAGCGGCCCCCCGTGCGGGGTTCGGCCCGGCTGCCCGCGGCCCGGCGGGGTGCCTCCCGGCCGGTGAGGAGCTCAGCCACCGTCGGCCGCCAGGCGGTAGCCGGCACCGCGGACGGTCGCCAGGGCCGAGCGTCCGAAGGCCGTGTCGATCTTGCGGCGGACGGCACTGACGTGCACCTCGACCAGATTGAGGTCCGCCTCGAAGGCCGAGTCCCAGACCTGGTCCAGGATCTCGCGCTTGGGCACCACCTCGCCGGCCCGCCGGGCGAGGTACTCGAGTACCGCGAACTCCCGTGCGGTGAGCCGGACGTCGGCCCCGTTCCGGGTGCAGGAACGGCGCGCGGGGTCGATCACCAGGTCGCCGAGGGCGAGCGTCTGCGGGAGGCGGCGGCCGGTCCGGCGGTGCAGCGCGCGCAGCCGGGCGACCAGGACCACGTACGAGAACGGCTTGGAGAGGTAGTCGTCGGCGCCGGTGTCCAGCGCCTCCGCCTCGTCGTACTCGCCGTCCTTGGCGGTGAGCATCAGGATCGGCGTCTCGTTCCCGGCCGCACGCAGGCGGGCGCAGACCCGGTAACCGTTGAGCCCGGGCAGCATGATGTCGAGCACGATCACGTCGTAGTCGTGTTCGATGGCCAGCCACAGCCCCTGGTTCCCGTCGTGGGCGACGTCCACGGTGAAGCCCTCGGCCTGTAGACCCCGCTGCAGGGCCTGGGCCAGCCGCTTCTCGTCCTCCACCACCAGTACGCGCACGCGGTACAGGGTCGCACACCGGTTCTGGTGGCGGCTGAAGCGGTCTTCAGGATGCTTCAGGCTGGCTTCAGCAATGCGTGGCCATGCTGAGCGCCGTTGCAGCCGGCGAGGGTCCGGCAGCCGTGAGGAGGAGCGCCAGTATGTCCCAGTCCGTCCCCCCGGGATCGATCGATTCCGCCGCCACCGCCGCCACCGGCGAGGCCGCGACCAAGGCGTCGCTCCGGGACCGGTACCTGCGGCTGCCGAAGCGCCGCCGCCCCCGGCTGGTGGCCCTGGGCGCGGCGGTGGCCGTGCTGGGTGTCGCCGGTGTCGGTGCCGCCGCGGTGGTCCACCACGGGATGGAGCACGAGGGCGGCCGGCACGGCCACTTCGCCGCCGGGCGCGAGGACGCGGGGCGTGACGGCGAAGGCCAAGGGGGCGAGGGCAAGGGCGGCGGGCGTTCGCACGGCCACGACCACGGCTGGAGCGGCCAGGGCGGCCGCGACGGAGCCGGCCGTGACGGCGCCGGCTACGGTGGCGAGCCCGCCGACCTCGCGCCCGCCCCGCTCCCGGCCGTCCCGGCGGACCAGGCACTCGCCAAGGCCGTCGCCGCCGTCCCCGGTGGCAAGGCGGACACGCTCCGGGCGGTCGGCCAGCAGGGCGGCGGCAGCGCCTGGGCGGTCGAGGTGCTCGGCGCCGACGGCGTGCGCCACCTGGTCACGATCGACGGCGCGGCCGGCTCGGTGACCGGCAACACCATCGTCTCGCCGGAGACGGGCAGCCACTGACCTGCCCCCATCGGCCGCCGGGCCCCTACGCCCAGCGGCGCCCCAGCCCCCCGGTGCGCGGTGCCGGGAGGATCCACCCGGCCCGCCACACCCCCGGAGCGGCCTCCCCGTCGCTGCGGCGGGCCGGGTGGGTGCGCCCCTCGGGCGACGGACGCACGTGACCGGCGACCGGTGAGCGCCCGCCGATGCCCTGCACCCATCGGCGGGCGCAGGCGCTCACGCCTGGAGCGACTCCAGGAACTCGCGGACGGCCCCGGCGAAGCCCGCCGGGTCGCCGTCGTGGACGAAGTGGTCGGTGTCCAGCGCGACATGCCGGGTGCCGGGCCGACGTTCCGCCATGGCTCGCGCCAACTCGCCGTCCACACAAGGCAGTCGGGTTCCGGTGACCAGTAGCGCCGGGCAGTCGCCGGCCAGCCACTCGTCCCAGTGGTCACCGTGCACCTGCTCCTCGGAGGAGACGGTGTCCTGCGGGTGGAAGGGCAGGCGCCAGCTGCCGTCGGGGAGTCGGCGCAGATTGCCGCCGATCATCGGTCCCGCCACCGGGCCGAGCGCATCCAGCAGCGCCTCGCGGGTCGGCGCCGTGTAGGGCCAGCCGAGTACGAAGGCGAGCGGGCTCGGGCCCCCGGTCGGGATGGCGGCCGCGCCCTCCTCGTTGATCAGCGCGCTGACCAGGTGCGGGTGCCGGGCGGCGAGCTGGTAGGCGGTGATGGCACCGCCGGAGTGGCCGAGCACCGGGAGCGGTCCGAACCCGAGGTGTTCGATCAGGGAGACGACGTCCGCTATGTAGCCCTCGCGGGAGTAGTCCGCCGTCCGCTCCGAGTCGCCGTGGCCGCGCAGGTCGGGGGCGATGATCCGCCACTGCGGGGCCAGTTCGCGGGCCAGTGCGGCGAAGGTCCGGCCCTCCGACAGATGGCCGTGCAGCGCGAGCACCGGGCGGCCGTTGCCGCCGAAGTCGAGGTAGGAGAGCCGGCGGCCCGCGAGGTCCAGCTCGGCGCGTACGTGGTCGATCGGCTGCGGTGCTGCGGCGTGGCTCATGGTTTCCCCCGGTGTCCGGTGTCCGTTCCCGTCTGTGCCGCAACCGTAGCGGCGATTTAGGCAAACGCGCAAGGCGCCCGCCTAAGACATGTGTCTGATTCATCTGTGCGACCCCCCGGGTATCATCCGGGCCATGGGAAACCGTGAGGATCTGCTCGCCGGGGCCAAGCAGTGCCTGCAGGACAAGGGCTATGCGCGCACGACCGTCCGTGACATCGCGTCGGCCGCCGGGGTCAGCATGGCCGCCATCGGCTACCACTTCGGCTCCCGGGAGGAGCTGCTGAACGCCGCCCTGCTCCAGGCCATCGACGAGTGGGGAGCGGAGATCGGCCGCGCGGTGGCCGGGGCGGTGGACCCGGACGCCACCCCGGCCGAGCAGTACGAGGCCACCTGGGCCCAGATCATCCGGACCTTCGACACCCATCGCCCGCTCTGGGTCGCCAGCGTCGAGGCCTTCGTCCAGGCCGAGCACTCGCCGGGGCTGCGCCGACAGATCGCCGCCGGCCAGGCCGAGGGGCGGCGGGGCGTGACCGCAGGGTTGCTGGGCATCCCCGAGGACGCCGTCCCGGAGACCGCGACGCGCACTCTCGGGGCGGTGCAGATGGCCCTGCTCTCGGGGATCATGATGCAGTCGCTGAGCGACCCGGACGGCGCACCGTCCCCCGCCGAGATCCTGGCGGGCCTACGCGCTCTGGTCGCCGTTCTCGAGCGGGGCCAGGTAGGCCAGGGATCCTGACGGTCCGTCGGCTTCGGCTCGGCGTACCCGGAACTCCGCCAGCCAGGAACGCAGTTGCCCGTCGCTGTGCAGCTGCTCGCCGTCCGGGCCGGCGGGCAGGTTGATTCCGTACGGCAAGTCCAGGGCCCAGTAGGGCAGTTCGTCCCAGACGAGACCGTCGTCGGCGAGCCAGTGCCCGGCCCAGCGGTCGGCCTCGTCCCGGCTGAGGCGGCCCTCGACGAGGGTGGTGAAGCGCGCCTCGATCCCGTCCAGGTCCGGCTGCCCGCCGGCACCTGTCGCCGGGGTGTCGGTGCTCCGCGCGGGCCGATCGCGGTCGGTCACCGGGTTCAGAAAGCGGCCAAGTCCAGCTCGCCGACCACCTGGTCGCCGCTGGTCTCCCCGGTCAGGCGGAAACCGAGCCGCCGGTAGAACTCCCCGGGTCCGTGCTCGCCCGGCTCCCAGGTCGTCGTCACCCGGGTCTGCCCGCGCCTGCGGATCTCCTCGCACACCGCCTCCACCGCGAACCGGCCGTATCCGCGGCCCTGTTCACCGGCGGCGATGTTCAGTCGCCAGAGCCCGGACCTGGGCACGTCCTTGGGGTCGTCCGGATCGAAGCGGACGTCGAAGAAGGCCATCACGAAGCCCACCAGCCGCCCGCCGTCGAAGACCAGCCGGGGCCAGGCCGTCTCCGGCTGCGCGTACGCCTCTGCCAGCGACCGGACCACCGGGGCCACCAGTCCCTCCTGGTCGGGGCGCACCCGCAGGTTGCAGGCGGCCTCCACGTTGTCCGGGGTGATCTTCTCCAGGCGGAGCGACGAACTCATGCCCGCACCCTATCGACCGCGGCCTAGGGGTGCGACGAATCAAGCGCCCGCCCGCGAACGGACCGCAGGCGCGGCGCCAGATCGCCCGGGCAGTAGCAGGCCGGAGCGTGGCGCGCCCGGCCCCGTCCCGCCGTCGGGGACGGGGCTGCTCGTCATCCGGTCAGGCCGGTGGCAGGCCGAGTGCGGTACGGGTCTCGCCGACCAGGCGGAGTGAGCCCAGCACCACGATCAGGCCGTCGGGGCCGGCGAGTTCGGCGGCCCGGCGCAGTGCGGCGGCGGCGTCCGGGGCGGTGACGGAGGAGGTCCGCCGGCCCGGGGCGAGGCTGGCCCGCAGGGCGTCCGGGTCGGCTGCCTCCGCTGCCCCGGTGCGGGTGATGACCACGGGCCAGTGCTCGGGCAGCGGGGCGAGCATGCCGTCCACGTCCTTGCCCCGCATCGCGGCGAAGACCAGCACGGCGCGCCCGCTCCCGCGTTCGGCCTGCCGCAGGATCTCCGGGGCGACGGTGGCGACGCCCTGGGGGTTGGTGGCGCCGTCGAGCAGCACCCGGCCCGTCCAGTCGTCCAGCCGGGCCTCGGTGAGGAGTTCGAGCCGGCCGGGCCACCGGGTGGCGGCCAGTGCCGCGCGCAGCCGTTCGTCGTCGAGGTCCTGGACGTGTCCGCGGTCAGCCAGCGCGTCCACGGCCGCCACCGCCAGCGCCAGGTTGTGGTGCTGGTGCGCGCCGGGCAGCGGGCAGGGCAGGCCGCGGTGCGCGGTGCGCGGGGTGGTGACGTCGACCAGCGGCCCCGAGCCGTCCGGGGCGGGGTGGACGGTGTACCGGATCTCCTGGTCCATTCGCCACACCGACAGGCCCGTCCGCTTGGCGAGCTCCCGTTCGGCCGCTTCGGCCGCCTCGGGCGGGATCCGGCCCAGGACGGCGTGTTCACCGTCGCGCACCACCCCGACCTTGGCCTCCGCGATCAGGGCCAGGGAGTCGCCCAGCAGTTCGGTGTGGTCGAGCGCGATCCCGGTGACCACCTTGACGTCGAAGTCGAGGAACCTGGCCGCCGCCCAGCGCCCGCCGATGCTGGCCTCGGCGACCGCCAGCTCCACCCCGGCCCGCCGGAAGTGCGCCGCGGCGGTCGCCGAGCACATGCCCGACGCGGTGACGGGAAGGTCGTGCCGGCCGATCACCTCGCAGACCTCGGTGAACGCCGCCGTGTACTCCTCGCGGGTGACCGGAACGCCGTTCACCCGGATCCGCTCCCGGGGCTCCTGCAGATGCGGGCTCGGCATGCTGCCCGCGCGCGCCCCGGTCGAGGTCAGCGCCGACACTGCGAACGCGCTGGTCGAGCCCTTGCCGTTGGTCCCGACCACCAGCATCCCGCGCAGCTCGCGCTCCGGGTGGCCGAGCGCCCCGAGCAACGCCGGAAGGTTCCGGAACAGCGCCTCCCGCTCCTCGGGACGGTACCCATAGAGCTCCGTGAGGCGATCCGCGCAGTCCTGGTAGTCCATGGGCGGAATCATGTCACCGAAGACCGGGCGGCAGCCGGTGGTTGGCCGATCCGCCGGACCGGAACCGGAACCGGATCCGCGGGAGGGGGAACGCGCTCAGGCCGCGGCGTCCACCGGCCGGTCAGGGGGTCCGGGGGCGAAGGGCCGGGTGCGTTCGGTCCGGGCCCGAACCGGGAAGGCGAGGGTGCCGAGCGCGACCCGGGCGAGCGGCCACTCGACGGGGTGGAGACCGGGTGCGTTGCGGTCGGCGTAGCCGTAGACAGCCAGCCGACGGCGGGGGCAACTGCCAGCAGCGGAAGTCGAGTTCAACGCGGATGCGGTGGTGCACTGGACTAGCCGTCCGCCGCCCGCTCCTGCCGCAGACGGCGGATCGGCTTCGAGATGATCCCCGCAACTCCGGCCGCACACACGGCGGTTGCGCACAGCGCGGTGGCCGTGACGGCGCCCGCGGTGTCGGCGAGGGCACCGAGTGCGTTGTTGGCCAGGACCAGTGCCAGGCTCTGTACCAGGGTGAGCAGCGCCTGCACCCGGCTCAGGTGGGTCGCCGGGACGTTGGCCGGCACCAGTGGGCCGATGTGGCAGGCGAACATTCCGGAGCCCGTGCCGACCGCGACTCCTCCGAGTACCGCGACCGCGGCGGTCGTGGCGGCGGCCAGCACCGCGATGCCGAGCGCGGCCCCGCACAGACCGAGCGCCGCGCCCACGCCCACCCGGTTCACGGTACCGCGCCGTGCGACCAGCAGCGCCACGGTGAGCGTTCCGAGGCTCTGGCCGCCGGCGACCAGCCCGGCGGTTCCTGCGCCCCAGCCGTGTTCGCGGGCCAGTAGCGGGTTCAGCAGCGACACCACCGGGAGCAGGAAGCCCGCCGCCACCGCCGTCAGCAGCAGCGCGGGCCGCAGCACCGGGTCCGTGGCGGCGAGTCGTACGCCGTCGACGGCCGCCGCGAGCAGGTTCCCCTGCCGGGAGGGGGGTTCGGCGTCGGCGGCCGGCCGGACCCGGAGCAGCACCGCGAGAACGAGTGCGAAGGTCACCGCGTCGATCGCGGCGGCTCCGGTCAGCCCGGCGGCCGCGACCAGTACGGCGCCGAGCGGCGCCCCGAGCAGCGAGGCGACCTGGCCGCCGGCCTGCCGCAGGGCCAGCGCCCGGGGCAGCTGCGGCCTCGCCACCAGGCGGGCGGGCATGGATGCGCTGGCCGGGAGGTAGAACGCGTCGACCGTCCCGATCACGGCGGCCACCGCGGTCAGCAGCCAGGGCGCCGGAGCGAGGCGCAGACCCGCCAGTGCCAGCAGTACCGTCACCGCGAGCATCACGGCATCCCCGGCGATCATCACCCGCCGGGCACCGAACCGGTCGCCGACGGCACCGCCCAGTAGCAGGAGCACGGTACGCGGAAGCGTGATACCGGTCAGCACCAGCGCGCCCGTCCCGCCGCCGTGGGCGCTGGCCGCCCAGCCGAGCGCGAAGTACAGGACCGCGTCCCCCACCAGCGAGGCCCGGGTGCCGGCCAGCCAGACGAGGTACGCACGGGGAAGGACCGCCCGGTCCGCAACGGTCCGGGAGGTTTCGAGAGTCGCCATGGCCGCCGACCGTAGGGCCCTCGACCTGGTCGAGGGCAACCGCTCCGGCCGCCGGGGCGGAGCCGCCCGGTCCCGGACCGGGCGAGGGACCCGGCCGGGGAGCCGCCGTCAGCGGCGCGCCGCCGGCGGCAGGACGAGCAGGGCGTTGCCGATCGGGCGTTCGCCGGCCGGGTCGGAGGGGCGGCCGACCAGCCCGGTGCGAGCGGTGTACATCGCGGAGGAGCCGCCGCCGCCGAGGTTCATCGCGTCGGTGGCGCCGAGGCCGCGCAGCGCCCTGGCCTCCTCGTCCAGGGCGTCGGCTCACCGCCGACGGGCCGGCGGAGCGGGGTGCGGACGGACCCGGATCACGAACAGCGCGATCAGTACGGCGAGTACGGCGAAGATCAGCCCCGCGGTGAACGCGCTCGCGATGCCGTGCACCAGGACCTGCTGGGCGTACGGCGCGGGCAGCCGGCCGGTCGCCCGGAACTGCGCCAACTGCAGCGGGGTGCCGTCGCGCAGCAGTTCGGCCGCCTGCCGGACGGCCTCGTGGAGGCTCGCCGTTCCGAAGACGGTCACCAGGATGGACAGGCCCAGCGAACCCCCCACCTGCTGGGTGGCGTTGAGGGTGCCGGTGGCCGCCCCGGTCTCGTACGGGGCCACTCCGGAGACGGCGGTCAGCATCATCGGGACGAAGAGCGAGCCCATGCCGAAGCCGAACAGCAGCGTCGGGCCGAGCACCCCGTCGGCGTAGCCGCTGGTGGGGGAGATCCGGGTGAGCCAGAGGACCCCGCCCGTCACCAGCAGCGCGCCGGTGACCTGGAACGGCTTGGCGCCGAAGCGCAGTTGGTTGCGGGCCGCGGTCTGCGCGGCGATCACGATCGCCACGCTGATCGGCAGGAAGGCGAAGCCGGCCCGGAGCGGACTGAAACCCAGGACGTCCTGCACGAACAGGGTGATGAAGAAGAACACGCTGAACATCGCGGCGGCCAGGCACAGCATCATCGCGTAGCTGCCGGACCGGTTCCGGTCGCGGAACAGGTGCAGTGGCGTGATCGGTTGCGCGGTGCGCCGCTCGTGCAGCAGGAAGCACGGCAGCAGCACCAGCGCGGCGGCGAACGCGGTGAGCGTCCAGGAGTTCGTCCAGCCGTGCTCGGAGGCGCGGATGAAGCCGAACACCAGGGAGGCCGTGCCCAGAGTGGCGGTGAACGCGCCGACCAGGTCGAAGTGACCGGGGCGCCGCTCGGACTCGTTGATGTAGAGCGGGGCCAGCAGCGCGATGGCGATGGCGATCGGCACGTTGACGAAGAACACCCACCGCCAGGACAGCCAGGTGGTGAGCATGCCGCCCGCCAGCACCCCGACCGCACCACCGCCCGCCGCCACCGCCGAGTACACCCCGAAGGCGCGGTTGCGGGCCTGCCCCTCGGCGAAGTTGGTGGCGATCAGCGCGAGCGCGGTGGGCGAGGCGATGGCGGCGCCCACGCCCTGCAGCGAACGCGCGGCGAGCAGCCAGGTGCCGGAGCCGGCCACACCGCCGAGCAGCGAGGCGAGACCGAAGAGCAGCACGCCGACGGTGAACACCCGGCGGCGGCCGAGGACGTCCCCGGCGCGGCCGCCGAGCAGCAGCAGGCCGCCGAAGGTCAGCGTGTAGGCGCTGACCACCCAGGAGAGGTCGGTGGTGGAGAACGCCAGGGCCCGCTGGATGTGCGGCAGCGCGATGTTCACGATGGTGATGTCGAGCACCACCATCAGCTGGGCGGCGGCGATCACGGTGAGGGCGATCCCTGGGTGCCGGCCGCGTCTCGCGCGTGCGGGAGGAGCCTTTGCCAGGGCGGCTGAAGAGGCCATGGCGGTCCCCTGGGGGCTGGAGGTGAACGACGGCGTTCACTAGAACAATCGCCGTGCTGGGCACCTTCCTGGAGCTGGTGCTCGCCCGGGTGGTGGACCCCCGGTCTGCCTGATCGCCGAGATCCTCGGCCGCGGTGTCGCCCGTGGCGAGGTGCGGCCCGGGGCCGTCGCCCCGCTGGTCACGGACGTCGCCCCGGCGCTGGTGCTGTACCGGGTCAAGCTGGGGCGCGGCTCAACACGGCCCGACCCGGCGTCGGGAGGCCCGCCGCAGCGGGTGCCCCGACGCCGGGTCTGCGTGCCGTCAGGACGCCTGGGCGCGGTCCACCGCTTCGAGGGCGTCGACCAGGGCCGACAGGCCCTCCTCGGCCTCGGCCTCGCTGAGCGTGAGCGGCGGTGCCATCCGCAGCGTGTTGCCGTGCAGCCCGCCCTTGCCGACCAGCAGCCGGCGCTTCCTGGTCTCCTCCAGCGCGGCGGCGGCCAGCGCCGGGCTCGGCCGGCCGCCGTCCGGGTCGACCAGGTCGAGCGCGAACATCAGGCCCTTGCCCCGGACCGCGCCCGCCACGGAGAGCTTCTCGGTCGCCGCCCGCAGGCCGCTGATCAGCTTGCCGCCGAGCCGGTGGGCGTTGGCCTGGAGGTCGTGGTCCAGCAGGTAGTCCAGGGTGGCGGAGGCGGCCGCCGTCGACAGCGGGTTGCCGCCGAAGGTGGAGATGCCGTTGGCCGGGAGGCCGTCCAGCAGGTCGCCCCGCGCCACCACGCCGCCGATCGCCAGGCCGTTGCCCAGCCCCTTGGCGAAGGTCATGGCGTCCGGCGTCACTCCGTGGGCCTGGATGCCCCAGAACGTCTCCCCGGTGCGGCCCCACCCGGTCTGCACCTCGTCCGAGATCAGCAGGATCCCGTACTCGTCCAGCACCTGCTTGAACTCCCGCAGCAGCCCGTCCGGTGCGGCGGTGAACCCGCCGACGCCCTGGATCGGTTCGACCAGCAGGCAGGCGACGTCGGTCGCGGTGGCGGTGGCCAGGCAGCTGCGCAGGTCCTCCACGCAGAACCGCCGGTACTCGCTCTCCGAGAGGTGCGGGAACCGCTCGCGGTCGGTGCCGTGCAGATAGTGCACGTTCAGCGGGGAGAGCGAGGAGTTCTTCCAACTCCGGTTCCCGGTGACGGCGGTGGCGGCGTACGAGCGGCCGTGGTAGCTGTTGCGCAGGGCGAGCACCTGGTCGGAGCGGCGGGCGTGGGTGGCCAGTAGCAGGGCCGTCTCGTTGGCCTCGGTGCCGGAGTTGGTGAAGAAGACCTTGGCGTCCGGGATGCCGGAGAGCCGCGCCACCTTCTCCGCCAGCTCCACCTGGGAGCGGATCAGATACAGCGTGGAGGTGTGGACGACGCCCGTCCGCAGCCGCTGCTCCACCGCCTGGCGCACCTCGGGGATGTCGTACCCGAGCATGTTGGTGAGGATCCCGCCGAAGAAGTCGAGGTAGCTCACCCCGTCGGCGTCCTGGACGCGGCACCCCCGGCCGCTCACCAGCTCCAGCGGGCTGTCGTAGTAGAGCGCCAGCCAGGCCGGCAGGACTGCGCGGTGCCGATCCAACAGTTCCGACATGTCAGGTCTCGCTCTCCTCTCGGGCAGGCGAACCGACCCATCGGTCAGGCCGTGTCGCGATGTTACCCGGGTCACACTGCCGCTGTCGCAGCCTTGCGGGAGTTCAGTCCTCGGCGTCGCGCGGTACGACGAAGTCCCGCAGCAGAGCCGAACCGGGCGCCAACCGGTCCCAAGGTGCGTAGAGTTCGAGGACGGCGGCCGCACAGGTCGGGAACTTCTCCCGGAGCCTCGTGAGCCGGTCGCCCACCGCCTCCGCGGCGAGGTCCAGGACCAGTTCCTGGACGGCGGGTTGATGCCCGACCAAGAGGAGTGTCCTGATGTCCGGGGGCACTTCGCGGAGTACCGCGGTGATCTCCTCGGACTGCGTGCCGTACAGCCGCTCGTCGTACTCCACGGCGGGCGTCGTGGCCCAGCGCGCCGCGACCAGCTCCCAGGTCTCCCGGGTGCGCCGGGTCGGCGAGCAGAGCACCAGATCGGGCAGCAGGTCCAGGGCGCGCAGCCAGTCGCCGGCCCGGTCCGCGTCGCGGCGGCCACGCGGGGCCAACGGCCGGTCGCGGTCCGGCACGTCCTCGGGCCGGGCGGACTTGGCGTGCCGCAGCACGACCAGCCGTCGGGGCGGTTGCTCGCTCATACCCCCATGCTCTACCGGCGGCGCGTCGTCGGCAGCCCGACGGGGGCCCGGACGACGGCACCGGATGACGGCTCGCCACACACTTCGATACGAGCGGATCTTGGACTGGGATTGTGTCAGTGGTCCGTCAATTGGGACATTCTGGCTAAATCATCAAACGTTCACATTCCTCATACTCTGCGCTTGTATATCCCCGAATCGAGGATGACGATGGATTGAGAAGGACTTGGAAAGAAGGTCTGATCATGGCATTCCTCGCAAGTTTCCGTTCCTTCGGCCGTTTTGAGGGCGGCGGAGGTGGCGATGGCGGTCGTGGCGGCGGCTACGGCGGCTATGACGACTTCGGTCGCCACGGCGGCGGTGGCGGCGGCGACTACGGCGACTATGACGACTTCGGTCGCCACGGCGGTGGTCGTGGCGGCGGCTACGGCGGTGGCGGCTACGGCGACTGGGACGACTACTGGGACTAGTTGTCGCTAGCAGTTGAGCAAATGACAAATCCGTTCCGAGAGCGGGCCGGGCATCCATGCCCGGCCTTGCCGCTGGATCGGGGCCGGATTCGGGGGCGAGCGGGAAGACCGTGACATGACGAGGAAACGCTACGTACGGTCCGTGCTGCGACGCTTTCTCACGGTCGCCGAGACCTCCGACCCCGCGGTTGTCGCCGCCGCACCACCGGTTGCGCTCCGGGAGATCTTCCGGCGTTTCTGGCCGTACACCGAGGGCGGCCGCCGCTGGCTGGCGGTGCTGCTGGCCCTGGTCGCGATCGGCCCGGCGATCGAGGCGGCGGAGATCTGGCTGTTCAAGATCGTGATCGATGACATGCTCATCCCGCACCGGCTGAGCCTGTTCTTCCCGATCGCCCTCGCGTACGTCGTGCTGGCCCTGCTCTCCGGGGTGCTGGGCTTCGCCGGCCGGGTGACCTCCACCTGGGTCAGCGAGCGCTTCCTGCTCATCCTGCGGTCGGACGTGTTCCGGCACATCCAGGGCCTGTCACTGGGGTTCTTCGAACGGCGGCGGCTCGGCGACGTGCTGTCCCGGGTGACCGGTGACGTCGACGCGGTCGAGACCTTCCTGCTCTCCGGGCTCGTCAACGCGGTCAGCCAGGTGATGCGGCTGGGCATCTACGTCGGCGTACTGCTGGTGCTGCGCTGGGACCTGACGCTGACCGCACTGGTCGCCGCACCGCTGTTCTTCCTCACCGCCCGCCGCTTCGCCAAGCTGATCCGGGCGGCCTCGCGCGAGCGCCGCAGGCGCGCTGGCTCGATCAGCGCCGTCACCGAGGAGTCACTCGGCAACATCGCGCTCGTCCAGGCGTACAACCGCCAGGACTGGGAGCACACCAGGTTCCAGCGCGAGAGCGTCGGCCGGTACCACGCGGCGATGGCCTCCACCCGGATCGGAGCGCTCTACGGGCCGACGGTCGACTTCATCGAACTGCTCGGCGGCATGGTGGTGATGGGTCTCGGGGCTTGGGAGCTGGTGCACGGACGGCTCACGCTCGGCGGGCTGATGGTCTTCCTCGCCCTGCTGAGCAGGCTCTACGGCCCGATCCAGGGCATGTCCGGACTCGGCACCACCTTCTACGCGGCCTCCGCCGCGGCCGAGCGGATCATCGAACTGCTCGACCAGCGCCCGCAGGTGACCGAAGTGGCCGTCCCCCGGGCGATCGGCCGCGCCCAGGGCGGGATCGAGTTCGACGACGTCACCTTCCGTTACCCGGAGACGGAAGTCCCCGCGCTCTCGGGTGTGTCCTTCAAGGTGGCGCCGGGGGAGACGCTGGCCCTCGTCGGCGCCAGCGGTGCGGGCAAGTCCACCGTCGCCAAGCTGCTGCTGCGCTTCTACGACCCGGACGGCGGCGCGGTCCGGCTGGACGGTCTCGACCTGCGCGGGCTGGCCCTCACCGAGCTGCGCGAGAACGTCGCGGTGGTGCTCCAGGAGACCCTGGTCTTCCACGGCACCGTCCGGGAGAACATCGCTTACGGACGCCCGGAGGCCGGCGAGGCCCAGATCCGGGCGGCCGCCCGGGCGGCGGACGCCCACGAGTTCATCAGCCTGCTCCCGGACGGCTACGACACCGTGGTGGGCCAGCGCGGCCGACTGCTCTCCGGCGGCCAGCGCCAGCGCCTGGCCATCGCCCGCGCGATGATCCGGGACGCCCCCGTCCTCGTCCTGGACGAGCCCACCACGGGCCTGGACGCCGAGTCGACCCGGCGGATCATGGGCCCGCTGAGGCTGCTGATGGCCGGCCGCACCACGGTCATCATCTCGCACAACCTGCTCACCGTCCGCGACGCCGACCAGATCGTCCTACTAGAACAGGGCCGGCTCGCCGGTCACGGCACCCACGACGAACTCCTCGCCCGCAGCCCCGCCTACGCCGCCCTCCACCGGCTGCACCACCCACCGGACGCCCCGGTGAGGTCCGCCTCCTGAGCCCTCCGCACGGCGGACCGATGACCGTGCCGCCCCGGCTGCCAGCGGGTCTTCCCGACGCCCTGCGGTCAGCGCAGGGTCGGTACCGCGCCGCACTCCGCCAGGTCGACCGCCACGCCGGGCAGGTCCCGGAGCCACCCCTCGGTGATACCGGCGAGCCGGGCCGGGACCGGTGGCGTGCGGCCGAGGCCGATCGCGAAGCGGTACACCGCCGGGCCGGCCTCGAACGGGCGGGGCCAGGCGTGCGCGTCCGGTGCCCCGGCGCCGGCCAGCGCGCCGAGCAGGGCCGGCATGCGGTCGCGGACCGGGCCCAGGGCGTCCTCCGGGTCGCCGGCGCGCGGCGGCCGTACGGTCACCACCGCCCAGGCGGCGTGCCGGCGGTGCAGGGGCGGGGGAGCGAGCAGCTCGGGCCAGGGGTCGGCGCCGGTGGCCGCCGCCACCTCCAGGATCTCCCGGGCCCGGTACAGCTCGCGGGCCAGCAGCTTCGCGCCGCCGTCGCCGACCTGTCCGGTGCAGCTGCGCACCGGATCGCTCGGCGTCATGACCGCCACCGCGCCCGCGCCCGCCCCCGGCGGCGGTACGGCGGTGGCGGTGAGCCCGACCGGCTCCCGCCAGTCCCAGGCCGCCCAGGTGGCGAAGAAACGCCGGAGCAGGCCGTCGGCGGTGAGGCCGTTCGCCGTGCGGCCGCCTGCCGTGGGGGCGCCTGCCGTGGAGACGCCGGCCGTGGGGACGCCGGCCTCCCGGACCGTCCGGGCCGCCAGTACGGACCAGGCCAGATCCGGTAGCCCGCCGAACGGGGCCGCGTCGAGGCCGCGCGCGTTCGCCCACGCCTTCACCCGCCGGGCCAGCCGGGCGAAGGCGGCCTGGCTGCCGCCGACCGCCGCCCGTACCGCGTCCGCGTCGCTGACCGCGCTCAGCGCGACCGCGGCCGCCTCGCCCAGCTCGGTGCGGCGGGCCACCGCCTCGGCGGGGGCGAGACCGCCGGTGGGAACCACCGCCAGGTCCACGTCCAGCCCGGCGACCCGAAGGCGCAGGCCCGGCACCCCGGCGCCGGTCACCTGCCGCACCCGGGAGGCGTCCGGCAGCGCAGCGGCGATGCGCGCCCGAACCCCGGCGGTCTCGACGGTGCCCGGCAGCGCCGCCACCAGGTCCAGCGCGGCTCCGGCCGGGGCGCAGCCCATCCGCCGTGGACCGGCGAGATGGACGACTCCTTCGCCGATCGCCGCGCGGATCCGCCCTACGACGCGGTCGGCCTCGGCCGCGTCGTCCTCCCCGGCGGGCCCGCCAGGGCCGGAGCCGTCGGGGACCGGGTCGCCGAGCCCGGGGTCGGCCAGCCACAGGAGCTCGCCGCTGCCGAGCGCGACCGTGGCGCGCGGCCGCATCGGCTCCTCACCCCGGCGGGAGAGCAGGACCAGCTCCCCGACCCGGACCGACCGGGAGCCGAGCCGGGCGGCGCACTCGGCGGCCAGCTCCCGCGGGTGCCGGCTCCGGCCGAGCGACAGGTGCGGGGTGAAGCCGTGGGCCCGGCCGTGGCAGCGCGGGAAGCGTTCCACCAGCGCCCGGTGGAGCGCGGCCCACGGCGCCCCGCCGGCCGCGGCCGGGTCGAGCCAGACGGTGGAGTAGTCCCGGTGCCGGAAGCTGCGCACCCCGTGCAGCCGGGCGGTGAACGGCGGTGTCCGTTCCGCCGCGGCGGTCAGCAGCGGGGCCGCCCGCTCGAAGTCGCACTCCGGCACGAAGCCGAACAGCACGTTGACGTGCGGCGGCCACCGGCGGATCTGCGGGTCGTGTTCCAAACGGATGTCCTGGATCACCGGCCAGAGCTCCTCGGGCGGGAGCCAGGCCACGGCCGTGCGCGGCGTCGGCGCGGCGTCGAGGACGTCGGCGGGCTCGGCCCCGCCGGAACCGGGATCCCGTTCCACACGGTCATCGTCCGACACCACCGGCCCGTCCGCGCCACGGGAGCCACCCGGCGGCCGGGGCGGCCCGGCGCAGCCCCTCCGGTCGCAGGTGGGGGCCGGTCCAGCCGGGAGCCCCGAGCGGGCCGGTCACGAAGAGCCCCGAGCGGACGGCGAGCAGCCGTCGTCCGGCGGATCGACCCCCGACCGAACCCTCATCCGTCCGCCCTGTCATCCGCCCCCGGCGGCCCGCCGCCCCGGCCCGTGACCGGCGCGGGACCCGGGTATGACCGGTCGGACCAGCGGGATTGACGGACCGACAGTCCGAAGCTCCTACCCGTAGTACTTCAGGACTACACGGCAGGTCCGCTCCTCGGAGGGACGCCGGTCACAGGGCGCGATCCATAGCTTCGGTGCCGGAAGCACGACAGACCTCCGGCACGGAAGGACCACCCGACATGGCGTCACGCCCGTCAAGCCGCCTGCGGCGCACCCTGCTCGCCGCCCTGGTCGCCGCCTCGGTGGCGCTGCCGCTGGCGGGCGCGGCCGGTCCGGCGGCGGTCCCGGCGCCGGTCCCGACCGCGCTGGCGCCGCTGAGCGCCGCGACCCCCACCGCGCTCGCCGAGCGGTACGCCACGACGCGTACGGACATCCGGGCAGCGTCGCGGGCGGCCGCCGCGCACGGCGACCGGGAGCGGGCCGCCGACCTGACCGCCATGGCCGATCCGGCGCGGCACTTCCTCTCCTTCGACGGCCGCGACGGCGGACGCGCCGCGGAGGTCTTCGGTGACCTGTCCGACGCCGAGCGGGTCGCCGTGCTGGTTCCGGGCTCGGACACCGACCTCGACCGGTACGGGCGGTTCCGGGACGGTGCGCTGGCACTCCAGCGGCAGCTCGGCAGCCGTTCCGCCGTGGTCGCCTGGCTGGGGTACCGGACACCGAGCCTGCTGAGCCCCGACGTGCTGACCACCGGCCTCGGCGCCGGCGCCGCGCCCGAACTGCTCGGCTTCACAGCTCAGTTGCGTTCGGCCGTGCCCGCCGCCCGGATCTCCGTGCTCTGCCACTCCTACGGTTCCGTGGTCTGCGCCCGGGCCGCGTCCGGGCTGGACGTCGCGGACCTGGTCCTGTTCGGCAGCCCCGGTACCGGCTACCCCGACGCCGCCGCGCTGCACGCCAGGGCGAGGGTCTGGGCCGGCCGGGGCGGCGGCGACTGGGTCGGCGACCTGCCCCACGTACGGCTCCGCCTCCCCTTCGCCACCGTCGGACTCGGTGCCGACCCCATCTCGCCCGCGTTCGGCGCCCGCGTCTTCCCGGCGGGCGACGGCGGCCACAGCGACTACCTCAAGCCCGGTTCCGTGTCCCTGCGGAACATCGCCCGGATCGTCTCCGGCCTCATCCCTGCCCAGGAGGGCGGCCATGCGTGAGCTCGTCCGGCGGATCGACTCCGCCACCCCGCCCGAGCGCGACCGCGCCGTCGACGCACTGCGCGCCCTCGCCATCCTCGGTGTGGTGCTCGGCCACTGGCTGGTGACCGCCCTGGTCTCCGACAGCGGCACCCTGCACGGCGCCAGCCCGCTGCGGTACCTGCCCCAACTGGCGCCCGTCTCCTGGCTGTTCCAGACCCTGGCGGTATTCTTCCTGGTCGGCGGCCAGGTGGGCGCGCAGAGCTACGCCTCGGCCCGCGCCCGGGGCACCACCTACCGGCGGTGGTTCGGCGCCCGGATGGCCCGGCTGTTCCGGCCGGTCGCCGCCCTGCTGACGGTGTGGACCGTGGCGACGGTCGCGATGCTCGGTTCGGGGGTCGGCCAGGACACCGTGCACACGCTGGCCAAGCTGGCGGTCTCCCCGCTCTGGTTCCTGCTGGTCTTCGCGGCCCTGACCGCCGCGACCCCGCTGGTCGCCAGGCTGCACCCGCTGTGGCCGCTGGCCCTGGTGGTGCTGGTGGACCTGGCCCGGTTCCACCTGGGCGCTCCCGCCGGGCTCGGCTACCTCAACGAGCTGGCCGGCTGGCTGGTCCCGTACTGCCTGGGCGCGGCCTGGGCCCGGGGCGAGCTGTGCGGCCGCGGCACCGGCTGGGCGCTGCTGCTCGGTGGTACGGCCGCCACCGTCGCACTCGTACTGTGGGCGGGCTACCCGGCGTCCATGGTCGGAGTGCCCGGTGCGGCGGTCTCCAACCTCGGCCCGCTCACCCTCGCGGCCGTCACCTTCGGTCTCGCCCAGTGCGGCGCGGCTTTGTTGCTCCTCGGCCCGCTGCGGCGGGTGCTGCGGCGCCCCGCCCTCTGGGCGGCGGTGGCCCTGGTGAACCTGTTCGCGATGACGGTCTTCCTGTGGCACCAGACCGCGATGATGGCGGTCACCGCGATCGGCCTGCTCGGCGGGGAGGCACTGCCCGGGCTGCACACCGTCCCCGACGGCGCCGGCTGGGTGCTGGCCCGGCTGGTCTGGCTGCCGGCCTTCGCGCTGGCGCTGCTGGTCTGCTGGGCCGCCTTCCGCTCGTACGAGCAGCGGAAGCCGAAGCGGAGCGGTACCCGGGTGGTGCGCGAACAGCGTCCGGGTCTGTCGCCGGCGGTGCCGCGTGCCTAGAGTGGATCTTGTGAAGAGGGGGAACACGGTGGATCGGCTGGTCGGTATCCTGCGGGCGCTGCCGGGCACCTTGCGTGACGACCTGTGGACGGCGGCGCTCGAACCGACGCCTCGCACCAGGCGGTTGGGCGGGCACTGGTTCCCGGCGATCGTGGTGCTGGTGGTGTTCGCCGCGGTCCTGCTGGGCATCGCCGACGCGAACTTCCTGGTCAACCAGTACTTCCTGGGCCGGACCGTCGGCCCGCTGCTCGCGGTGGTCCAGGCGGCGGCGCTGCTGCTCGTGCTGTTCCGCCCGCTGCTGGCCTGGTGGGCGTCGACGGCCGCGATGGCAATGGGCGCGCTCCTCGCACGGCCCGTCCCGATCGATCCGTTCCTCGTCTGGGCCGGCCGCAACCCCGACCGCATGAACGCCGCCGGGCTCGCCCTGGAGGCCGGGGTGCTGTTCCTGGCGGCGCTGGCGATCACGCCCCGAGTCGCGGTCGAGGCGCTGGCGGTCAGTCTGGCGGTGGGCCTGGCCTGCAACGGCGCCGCGCACTTCGGCCGTCCCGACATCCTGGTCCTCACCATCGCCGTCCTGGTCGGCGCCTCGCTGCGCGGCCGCCAGGTGGCCCGGACCAAGCTGGTCGAGCAGGAGGAGATCACCGCCGAGGAACGGGCCCGGCGCACCCTGCTGGAGGAGCGCAACCGGATCGCCCGCGAGCTGCACGACGTGGTCGCCCACCACATGTCGGTGATCTCCATCCAGGCCCAGGTCGCCCCGCACCTGGTGGAGAACCCGTCCGAGGAGCTCAAGGAGAACCTGGCCGGCATCCGGCAGAACGCCGTCGAGGCACTGGCCGAACTGCGCCGGGTGCTGGGCGTGTTGCGCTCGGAGGACGCCCTGGCGGATGGGGTGCGCTACACCCCGCAGCCAACCCTGGACCGGCTGGAGGAGCTGGTCGGCAACGTCCGGGGCGCCGGACTCACCGTCACCACCGAGACCACCGGAGAGATCCGCCCGCTGTCGCCCGGCGTCGAACTCTCGGCCTTCCGGATCGTGCAGGAGGCGCTCAGCAATGCGATGCGGCACGCACCGGGTGCCGCGGTCCGGGTGGAACTCGGCCATCAGCCGGACGGTCTGGCCATACGGGTGGTCAACACCGCCCCCGATCGACCCGCCCCGCCCTCCCAGGGAGCCGGCCACGGATTGTTGGGGATGCGCGAGCGAACTGCCATGCTGGGCGGCGAACTGGCCACCGGCCCCACCCCGGACGGCGGCTGGGAAGTGACCGCCATCCTGCCCGCAGACACCCCGAAGCCGTCCGCCGAACCCCGCCGAGGACACCCATGACGACCATCCGCGTGCTGATCGCCGACGACCAGATGATGGTCCGTCAGGGATTCACGGTGCTGCTCAACGCCGAACCGGGCATCGAGGTGGTCGGCCAGGCGGTGGACGGCCTGGACGCCATCGCCAAGGTCGCCGAACTCGCCCCCGACGTCGTCCTGATGGACATCCGGATGCCCGAACTCGACGGCATCGAGGCCACCCGCCGGATCACCGACCCGGCGGGCGCCACCGTCAAGGTCCTGGTGCTGACCACCTTCGACCTCGACGAGTACGTCTACGAGGCGCTTCGGGCGGGTGCCTCCGGATTCCTGCTCAAGGACGCCTCCGCCGCCGAACTCGCCCAGGCGGTGAGGGTGGTGGCGGCCGGCGACGCGCTGCTCGCCCCGAGCATAACCAAGCGCCTGATCGCCGAGTTCTCCCGCACCACCAGCGTTCCCCGCGCCCCGCTCAAGGGCCGCGTCGGCGAGCTGACCGAACGCGAGACCGAGGTCCTCTCCCTGATCGCCCAGGGCCTGTCCAACGCGGAGATCGCCGAGCGCCTGGTGGTCGCCGAGCAGACCGTGAAGACCCACGTCAGCCGGATCCTGGTCAAGCTGGGCCTGCGCGACCGCACCCAGGCCGCGGTCTTCGCCTACGAGACGGGACTGGTCCGCCCGAGCGGGTACTGAACTGCCGTGCCGGTACGAGGGGTTGGGCGTCGACTCCGCGCGGGCCAGGTATGCCGCGACCAGATGAGGAGAGTCCGCTACTGCGGACGGTATCGGCAGAAGAGGAGCACCCACTCCCCGCCACTCTCAACTTATAGCGCACCAGGGGGCTTGCGGCAAGGCCCCGGTCATGCCGCAGAATCGCTGGCCAAGGCCAGGACCTGCGGAAATGGGAGAGCTGCGAAGTGCGTGTGGTTTTGTCGGTTTGTGGGTTGCCAGGTGAGGCCGAGCCGGCGCTGGGACTCGCGGTGCGGCTGCGGCTGCGGGCGGTCGGCGCCGAGGTGCGGGTGTGCGCGCAGCAGGACTCCGCGGGAGCCACCTCGGATCGGAGCCGGTGAAGTGAACCCCTTGACCATCAGCGCGTTCGACCTTCCCGACCACCTCGCCGCCAAGGCCGACCCGATGCTGACCGCCCGCGACGAGCAGCACTTCGCGGCCATCGCGGAGAGCCTCGAGCAGGCGATCGCCGAACTGTCCGACCGCCTCGATGCCGCGCGCAAGGCGCCCGGCGGCGCAGGCCGGGACGCGATGGACCGGGACGTCGAGATCCACCGGCTGACCGGTCGCCTGCGCGCCCTGCGCCGCTTCGGCCTGGACCTGTGCCTCGGACACATCGTCAGCGCGGACGACCACGAGCCCGTGTACATCGGCCGACTCGGTCTCACCGAGAGCGAGGGCCGTCGGCTGCTGCTCGACTGGCGCTCACCCGCGGCCGAGCCGTTCTTCGCCGCGACCCACGCCAACCCGATGGGTCTGGCGAGCCGCCGCAGGTACCGCTGGACCCGCGGCCGGATCAGCGACTACTGGGACGAGGTGTTCAGCGCCGACGGGCTCGAAGGACACGCCGCGCTCGACGACCAGTCCGCCTTCATCGCCAGCCTGGGCGGCGACCGGTCGGCCCGGATGCGGGACGTGCTCGCCACCATCCAGGCCGACCAGGACGCCATCATCCGGGCGGGATCCCGCGGCGCCCTCGTCGTCGACGGCGGCCCGGGTACGGGGAAGACCGTCGTCGCCCTTCACCGCACCGCCCACCTGCTCTACTCCGACCCGCGCCTCGGTCACCGCCGGGGCGGCGTGCTGTTCGTCGGTCCGCACCAGCCCTACCTGGCGTACGTCGCCGACGTCCTCCCCAGCCTCGGCGAGGAGGGCGTGCAGACCTGCACCCTGCGGGACCTCGTCGCCGAGGGAGCCGGAGCAGCGGTCGAGACCGACCCGGACGTCGCCCGCCTGAAGTCGTCCGCGGACATGGTGAAGGCGATCGAGAAGGCCGTCAGGTTCTACGAGGAGCCGCCCAGCGAAGGGATGACGGTCACGACCGACTGGGCCGACATCCGGCTGAGCGCCGACGACTGGGCCGAGGCGTTCGACGCACCGGACCCGGGTACTCCGCACAACGAGGCGCGCGAGCAGATCTGGGACGAGCTGGCCGCGATCCTGCTGGACAAGCTGGACGACGAGCACGTCCCGTCCGAGCAGTTCCGGCGGTCGCTGCGGCAGGACGAGGAACTGGTCACCACCCTCAACCGCGCGTGGCCGCTGATCGAAGCGGCCGACCTCGTCTCGGACCTGTGGTCGGTCCCCGCCTACCTGCGGATGTGCGCTCCCTGGCTCAGCCCCGACGAGGTCCGGAAGCTGCGGCGCAAGGACACCCAGGCCTGGACGGTGTCCGACCTGCCGCTCCTGGACGCGGCACGGCAGCGGCTCGGCGACCCGGAGGCGGCCCGGCGCAAGCGCCGGCACCGGGCCGCCGTCGCCGCCGAACGCGAGCGCATGGCCGACGTCATCGACCACATCCTCCAGTCCGATGACGACGGTGAGGGTGCGGTGACGATGCTGCGCGGACAGGACCTGCAGGACAGCCTGATCGACGAGACCGCCCTGCCCGGCGTCGACCCGGACCGGCTGGCCGGCCAGTTCGCGCACATCGTCGTGGACGAGGCCCAGGAACTGACCGACGCGGAGTGGCAGATGCTGCTGCTCCGCTGCCCCTCCCGCAGCTTCACCATCGTCGGCGACCGCGCCCAGGCCAGGCACGGGTTCACCGAGTCGTGGCAGGAACGGCTCGAACGGATCGGGCTCGACCGGATCGACCTGGCCTCCCTGAGCGTCAACTACCGAACGCCGGAAGAGGTCATGACGGAAGCCGAGCCGGTCATCCGAGCCGCACTCCCGGACGCCAACGTGCCGACCTCCATCCGCAGCAGCGGCGTACCCGTCCTCCACGGATCCGTCGCGGAGCTGGACTCGATCCTCGACGGCTGGCTCGAAGCCCATGCCGAAGGGATCGCCTGCGTCATCGGCACCGGTGACCTCGCAGTCGACACCTCCCGGGCGACGTCCCGCATCCGGTCGCTGACCCCGGAGCTGTCGAAGGGGCTCGAGTTCGACCTGGTCGTCCTCCTCGACCCGGAGACGTTCGGCGAGGGCGTCGAAGGAGCGGTCGACCGCTATGTCGCGATGACCCGGGCGACGCAGGAGCTCGTCATCCTCACGAGCTCCTGACCCCGGTCAGGGCCGCGTGAACCGCCCTACGTCGTGAGGAACCTGATGACCTACGCCTCGCGGGCCGCGGAGGTGAGGGACATGTCCGCGTAGCGGTCGCCGGCCACCTGGCCGGCGATCGGCTCCAGCAGCGCCAGCTCTTCGGAGGACAGCGTGATCCGGCTGGCCGCGGCGTTCGCCCTGGCGTCGTCGCCGGTGTAGCGCGGCAGCGGCGAAGGCACCGTTTCAGAAAGCCGCGGCCGAGTGGCGAGTACGGCACGAAGGCGACCTGGAGCTCGGCGGCCGCGCCCACCGCGCTGCGCTCCACGCAGACGTCCACGGGCGGGGCCTGCACGGGGGTGCTGTCGATGTCGATCACCGTCATGCCCGTCACGTTAGGGCGTTCAAGTGTACTTGAAGCAAGTGCCTTCCGTGCGGCGCCTCCTGCTACTGGATCCGGTGCCCGAACCGGCCTGAGCACCACCAGGAACCCACCCGCTCCCGGACCCTGCGCGAGCCCACCGACCACACCCCACCCTGCGCGGCGCCTCTACGGCATCCACGCTGGCCTCGGCCTCCAGCGCGCCCGCTGGGGCACCACGGCACTGCGCCCGGCGACCCTGGCCGCCCCTGGGACTGGACCTCGTCCCTGAAACGGAAGGCCCAGGCGCCCCATGACGTGCTGGAGCGATGAGCGGTCGCCTATGCTGCGGGGATCAGTAGTTGATCTTCGGGGGGATCCATGTCGTACCAGGAAGCGCCGCGGCCGGATGCCGGTCCGCTGCCCAGGCGGTCGGCGGTCGGGGTGTGGACGCACTTCGTCCTGCTCTGGGTGTTCTGGCTGGCCCCTCGCTACCTGCTGCTGGTGGTCACGTTCGTCGGCGCGCTCCTCGGCTCCGGCGACGGCGGCGATGGAGGCATCATCGAGGCCGGCAAGGACGCGATCGAGCGGTTCCGCCTGGAGCGCCGAGGAACGCCCGAGCAGTGGGCGGACCGGGCACGGAAGACCATCCAGGCAAAGGGCTCCACGATGTTGAACGCGGCGCGTGAGCGTCGCGACCGGGCCGCCAGGAAGGGCGATCCATACCAGGAGACCAAGGCCGCCATCGAGCTCCGGCCGAAGGACTACCGGCTCGCCGGCGCCGCCGGGGTGGCGGCCGTCGCCGCGCCGCTCGGCTGGGAGGTCGACTGGGCGCGCACCGACCCCGCGAACCAGATCCGTCTGGTCTACCGCCTGCCGTTGTAGGACGAGATTTTCTCGGTCTCGCGTCTCATGCGCCCTGGGCTCTCCGGACCCTCTGATGAGAAAGCCCGGAGAGCCTGCGCTCCGCAGCCCCAGAGCGGACGACGAATCGGCCCGAAGGAACGGACGTTCCTCGGGGCTCGGCCGGCGTGCGCCGGCGAGGTGCGACTCAACGGGATACAGCGCGCTGCACGAACTGCGGGGTCCGCGGGAGGGCAGCGGCAGTCTTCAGGCACCACTCGGTGAGGGCGTCCACAGCGACGGGATTCGCCGTGTCCACGTGCAGGGTCTCCGCGATGGGCAGGGGGGTCGCCTTCGCCCAACGCCCCGTCCATTCCTCGTCGTCGGGTGGTGCGCCGTGCACCGAGTGCCGAGTCGGGTGCCTGAGCTCATAGCGCTGCCTGGCGACCGCGACGGGGACCTTGCACCAGATCTGCAGCGGCCGCTCGACCTCGGCGCTCAGCAGCCCGCTTCGGACGTACTCCCAGGTCTCAGCGGCCGGCCATGTCGATTCGAGCACGCCGCCGCAGGGCGAGTCGGCGAGCAGAGCCCACATGGCCATACTCGCGGCCTCACCGAACTGGCGGTTCCACTCCCGTTGCGGCCGTTCGTCCGGCGGCTGCGCGCCGAAGACCCCGGCGTGCGCCTCTTTGATCACGTCCTTGCTGAACAGGGGGAGGCCCAGCCTGCGGCTCAGCGCTCTGGCGAGAGTCGTCTTTCCGGCCGCAGGTATGCCGTTGACGAGGATGACGACACGCTGCGGCGAACAGTCCGCATCCGTGCTCCGCTCTTCCATGATAAACGCCCAATCTTCTTCTGATCCGCGGTAAGACCGACCGGCAATGGGGCCCGCGGCGTCGCGTGCCGATAGCTCTCGCCGGTCGGTCTTAACCGGTCGCGCCTGCTCGGCAGGCTCCGCGCCTCCCAGCCTCGCGGTCTCCGCTCCCAGCTCCTGCCCCCGGGCCCTTCAGCCCTGCGGCCCACCGGACTTCAGCTGGTGGCAGAGGTTGAGGAAGAGATCGACGTTGGGGATGTCCGCGAGGTCCCCGAGGTCCAGAACGAGCAGCTTGTTGTGCCCGTCGAAGCTCACCCGCCCGTCGTGCGTCCGGATCGCGCCGATCTCCGACCAGGTGGCGCCGCGCTTATGGCCCGTCAGCCCCTGCCGGTCGGCCCGGAAGGGGCCGAAGTCCAGTGTCTCGCCGCGCGCGAGGCGGCTGAGCACGCCGGGCAGCTGCGCCCGGGTGATGCCGCGCAGCATGTAGTCGCCCCAGTAGGGCCTCCACGGTGATGCGCTCCGACACCTACATGAACAACAACAGCGGCTGGTTCCTGGAGGTCTACGGCTCCTCGACCGACAACGGCGCCCGCGTCGACCAGTGGACCCCCAACGGCACCAACACCCAGCACTGGCACGGCTGACCCGCGCCCCGGCCCGGCCTCGGCCGGGTCACCGCGCGTCCGCGTGACCGGCAGAGCCCCGACACCGACCTGGTGCTCACCGTGAACCGGGACAGCGAGCGGGGGCGTGCGGGATCAGAGCTGAGCGGCGAAGGCGGTGAATGCCGCCCACTCCTCGGGGGCGAAGGTGAGCCGCGGTCCTTCTCGGTCCTTCGAATCCCGGACGTGGATCACGGCAGGGGAGGCGGCGACCTCGATGCACTCGCCGCCTTCGCCTCCGCTGTGGCTGCTCTTGACCCAGACAAGACCATCCGACCCGGCGGACACATGTGCCTCGGTGCTCATTGCTCTCCCAGCAGCTTCTCGATCAAGGTCAACGAGTCTCGTGGGGTGAGAGCCTGACCTCGAATGCTTCCGTAGCGCGTGGCCAGCATACGGACTTCGACAGGATCGGTGACCAGGTGACCGACACCTTGCACTTCCAAGTAGCCGACCTGAGGCTTGTGTTTCGCGGTGAGCAGGATGAACGGGCCGTCGACACCTGCGTATTCGTGGCAGTCCAGCGGGAGCACCTGAACTGTTGCGTTCCGGAGCCGTCCAACCTTCAGTAGATGTTCCAACTGGCCCCGCTGGACGGCTCGACCGCCGATCTCGCGGCGGAGCACCGATTCGTCGATAACGGCTGTCACGAGCGGAGCGGGCCAGCGGGTCAACGTGTCCTGACGAGCAAGGCGTGCGGCTACGCGCCGTTCGATCGTCTCCTCCGGAAGCAGCGGTTGTCGTACGGAGAAGGTGACGCGTGCGTACTCCTCGGTCTGGAGAAGACCAGGGACCGTGAGCGTGCTGAAGAAGCTGATCTCCTCCGCCTCTGCCTCAAGCCGTGCGTAGTCGCGGAACCACGCCGGATGTCGTACCCGTGCCCGTGCCTTCGCCCGGGCGACGTCCTCCTTCGCGGCCTTCAACAGTCCACCAGCGCCGAGGAGTTCGTCGGCGGCGTCAAGGAACTCCGGTTGCGGGGTGCGCCGTCCGCGTTCGAGTGAGGAGATCAGGTCCTCGCCGTAGGCCAGCCGCTCGCCCAGCTCGCGCTGGGTCAGCCCGGCTCGTTCGCGAAGCAGTTTGACCTGGCGGCCGATCGCCCGGAACAGATCGGCCGAGCCGTCCTCGTCCTCCGGCGGTTCCGGCCGCCGCTCCACCGCGGCATCCGCTCCCGACACCGACACCCCGACCACCGCCTCGCCGACGACCCGTACGGGCCACTCCTCGCACCGGTACGCGCGGGATGCGTACCGTGAGCCTCACTGGTCAGAGTACGACGAGCCGGACACGCTGAGTGACGTGAATCTCGATATCGGTCACCCCATCCCCTCCGAAGGCACGGCTGCCGCCCGCCACTTCACGGTCCTGCTCTCCGCCACCCGTCGCGGCGCCCGCCTCGCGCGCCGGCTCACAGTGCAGCAACTCGCCGACTGGGGTGAGCCGTACGAGACCGCCGAACAGATCGTCGCCGAGCTCGCCGCCGACGCCGCAACGCACGGCCGGGTAGCGGGTCGGAGCTTCCGGCTCACCCTCTCGCTCGACCCGGGCGTCACACTCCGCATCGCCGTAGCTGACCCCCGCCCCGAACGGCTCCCGAGGCCCGGCGACTTCGGTGCTCCTGCGGGTGTGGACGCCGAGTCGGGGCGCGGCCTGCTGATCGTGGCCGCGCTCGCCGACCGCTGGGGCGTCGACCTCACTGTCCGCCCGATGAAGACCGTCTGGGCGGAACTCGACCTCGGGGCAAGGTGATCGGAAGGCTCACGCGGTTCTGTCCGTCTTCCGCAACTCGCGAGTGACGACCCGTCACGGCGTGCTACCGTGCGGCTACACAAACGAATTGACCCCGGCGGTGCTACCAACACCCCGGGGCCCGGCACAGGAGAAGACAGCTCCTCATGCACGTCCACTTTATCGCGCCCGCGCGCTATGTCCGGGCTTCTCACGACATCATCCGCCATCCGCGTCTGAAGGCGACGGCGAAGACCCTCCTGTTGTGGGCTCTGTCCCTGCCTCCCGGCAGCCGGGACACCATCCTGGCCATCGGTCACCGGATGCCCGAGGGACGGGAGGCCGTCTCCCGAGCGCGCGGCCAGCTGATCGCCGAGGGCTTCCTCCACATCCGCCGGTACCAGCATCCGACCAAGGGCACCTGGGCCACCGAGGTCATGGTGACCAGCGTCCCGCTCACCGACCGGGAGGAGGTCGCCGCCTGGGCCGCAGCAGGCACGGAGGCCGCCGTGCCGCCGACTGACCGGAACCCGGCACTCGGTGGACAGCGGACTCGGGACGTCGGCACTTCCCCCAAGGGGGAGAACAGCAGGGAGGACACCTCCCTCCCCGCCCCGCCGCCTCCGGGGCCCGAGCCGACCCCGGCGCCCGCTCCCGACGCGGCCGCCGCCGAGGCGGCGCGGCTGCTCTGCGGGCTCGGTGTGCGCGACCGGCGCCTCCGTCTCGGCCTGGCCGAAGCGCTGGAGCTCGTACCGCTGGCCTGCGAATGGCTCGCTCGGGATAGTGGCCAACTCCACTTCCAGGAAGAGCTGTTGGCCGGTCTGCCCGACCGGGTCCATGCCCCGGTGGCGTTCCTCCGCCAGCGGTTGGAGCGGAAGATGCCTGCCGCTCCGATCCCGGCCCCGCCGCCGCGCCTTGCCCACGAGTGCGCCCGCTGCCGGGCACCCGTGCCGGGCGTACCGGGTGCACCGGGCGCCGACATTTGCCGCTCCTGCGCCGGGCGCGGCCTGGCACGCACCCCCGATCCGGCTTCGGTGGACCGCAACCGCCGAGGGGCCGCCCGGGCCCGCGACCTGCTGCGAGCCGCCCGTACGGCCCAGCCGGTGAGCTGTTGAGGGCGGGGGTGTGGTGGTGTCGCTGATCTTCCGGTCATTGGTGAACCGGACGCCGTACCGGATCACTTCAGCGCCCGCCCTGCGACCGCAGGTTGGTTGCGCGCGGCGTCATCAGGCAACGGGGCCAAGGCGATCGATGAGGGTTCCGGTCGAGATGTGATCGTCCGTGATGTCGGCCCGGGAAGGCCCGAGGCAGGGGTGGCCTCAGCGACGCGGATCACCGGCCGCGTACCAGAGGCGGAGAAAAGGCCCGAGCCGGAGCCGCTGAAGTAAGCAGGGGCCGAAATCGGGGAGCGAGGGATCGCCCTGCCCGTGGCGGACCACTCCGGCGGCTCCCCGATGAGGCTCGCGTCAGCCAGGACATCGGCCGACTGCCGTGGGCCTGAGCGCGGGAGACCGAGGGCTGCCCGGCAGCCGTACAGGCTGCGCAACCGTCACTGCTGAACCGCCCCGCCCAAGCCCCGCCCGCTTGGACTCCGTTCGGAACGGCGTCCTGCTTGGGCGGGGCTTCGCCATCCGGTCTCATGGACGTCCTGGTGCCGCTGCTTGCTGCGGTCGGCCACGAAGCTAGCCATGCCAGGCGTCATGGCGGTCAAGCCTTCGTGTTGCAGGCCGGACCGTGCGGTCAGGCTGACTGCCGAGCGCCTGGGCAGTGGCACGATGTCGAGGCCGGGTGGGGTGGGGTGTTTGGCGGCTGCAGCTGTCAGATACTCATCCGAAGGCGTCCGTGATCCGGGATGCGGCGGCTGACGCGACGGCAGGAGCGGCGCCCGGTGCGTCGCTCGGGCGACCGAAGTACACACTGTCCGCGATCTGCGCCAGCATGGTCACGTACGTGGGGAACTCCGGCATGGACGGCGTGCTGATCCGCATCACGAGCAGCGTGTCCGCGCCCTGGACGGGGATGTACACCTCCGCCTGGGCGAGTTCGAGCGTGGCGGGTGCCCCGGCCTCCTGACTGAAGTCGCACAGCTGGCCGTGGACGACCACCACTGCGGGCCCGCAGTGGACGTCGGTCCGGTACACCTCCTGATCCGGGTCGGCCGACAGCATCTCGACCAGGGAGGCTGCGGCGATCCCGGCGTCCGAGGTGTCGATCTTCTCGGCCTGGATGACCAGATTGGCGGTGGCGAGCCGGTCGTCGTCGGTGCGGAAATAGTTGATGCCCGCGTACAGCACGCCGTCCTCAAGCGCGCTCTCGGCGATCTCCGCGTACCAGGCGGCGACCGTCGTCCGCTGGTAGTCGGTGCCGCCCGCCCAGATCTCGGAGGCGATCTCCGCGTGGTGCGCGGCGCGCTGTTCCTCGGACATCTCGAGCCCGAGGGAGTGGAACCAGATCGGGACCTCGAAGCGGACGTCCACGTCGTCGTCGGCGTACAGCGGATCGACGGCATCCGCCTGCGCGGGCACCTCCGCAGCAGCCGTCGCGGCGGCGTCGGGCGTGAACGGATCGGTCATGCCGGGCTCCCCGAAAGCTCGTTCGACAGCTCAGGCGCGTGCAGCCCCAGACCGATGCCCTTGACACCGATCTGCGTGCCACGAGACCACCAGGACATCGGCTTGAGCGCAACCTGGATGACCTCGTGGCCCTCCTTGCCGACCTTCACGGCGACCTTGCCGGCCTTGTCCAAAGCGGGAACGAGGTCGGATGCGATGCTCGGCAAGTTACGCAGAGGCGTCTTGGTGACCACTGCCGAGATGCCCTTGTGCATCAGCGAGCCCCCCTCGCCCGCCTTGACGAAAGCCTTGCCCGCCATGGAGAGCTTTGAGGCGGCATTCACGGCCTCACCTGCCTCCGTCGCCGCCTTGACGCCCATTCGCATGCCACTGATCGCCTTGGCGCCAGCAGTCACTCCCGGAATCGCGCCGATGCCGTCCATTACGAGGGTTGTCATACTGATGTTCGCGCCGCCGAGCTTCGCCAGCCCGTGGGCCCCGAGGGCGACCGCCGACGCGCCGGCCGCGGCGCCTCCGAGGGCGGCGGACAGCGGCGGGCACCACATGGTCGCGAGCGCGGCGATGCCCAGGACGGCCGAGGCGGCGCCGGCGACGTCACCGATCTTCTTCAGCAGATCGGCGTGCTTGTGCGCCCAGTTCTTGATGCCTTGGCCGATCTTCTTGAAGCCGTCCCCGATCTTGCTCCACATGCTCTTGTGCGGAAGATTGTGGTCGGCCTTGCGCAGCGCCTTCGCGGTCTTGTCCGCGTCGTCGTGGTGGTGGTGCAGGAGTTCCTTGGCCTGCTTGACGAGATGGTGAAGCTGCTCCTCCAGCTCGTGCAGCTCCGCCTTCGCCGTCTGCAACTCGCCGTCGGCCGCGTGCAGTCGGCCCGAGGCCTCCTTGATGGCGTTGTCGGCGGCCGCCAGCGCCTCGGCGTTGGCCTGGTACGTGCCGATCAGCTGGAGGGCCGGATCTTCGGCGGCCTGGTTGTAGCGGGAGGTCGCCTCGCCCTTGCGCGCCTCGGCCTCCTGGATGCGGCGCTTGAGCTCCTCCGCATCCGCCTCGTACCGCTTGGCCGTGTCCTGGTAGTGCGCCAGCGCCGAACTCCAGGAGGCCAGCTGGGTCGACGCGCCCTTCAGCGCGTCCACACCCTGCTGCAGATGCTTGGGCAGCTCGCCGACCTTCTTCGAGAACGCGTTGGCGGCATCGCCCTGCCAGCTGCCGCTGCCGCTCGCGAGCGACGTCAGCGTGTTGTGGGCGTTCTCCATCGCGTTGGACGCCGAGTTGAGCTGGTCCACCAGGGCGTTCACTCCGCCCACGTTGCCCGGGGCCGGATTGAAGCCGAGCGCTGGGTACTCCGCGTCGTCGCTCATGCCGCGCTCCCCGGCCGGAGGGCGCCGCTGACGGCCTGCTCGGACTCCGCGTAGTTCTTGCGGACCTCGTCCAGACCGGTCGAGATCTGTTCGGTGCCCTCCGCGAGCATCTTGATCTCGTCGCCCCAACTGTGCTGGAAGTCGTTGCAGGCGTGGTCGAGCGCCTTGCTGCCGGTAGTCTTCGGGCCTGTGTCGCGCATCGCGTTCAGTGCGGTGTGCAGCTCCTGCTGACTCTGCTGCAACTGCTGCAGCAGGCGGTCGAGATCGCCGATCTCGACGCGGAAGAAGTCCCCCATCGTGCTTCAAGCCCCCGTAATCCGTGATCCAATAGCTGATCAAATGATAGGCGGATCATAGGGGGTCGAAGGCGTGGTGCGCGGACTCTCCCCACGGCCCGGTGATCGGCACTGTCGACGGACGGCAGGGCCGGCGCGAGGCATCCGCCGGCACCCGCGGGCTGACGTGGGCACCGAGTCCATGAGCCGTTACGCTTCCTGCCCGAACGATAGCTTGAGGCCAGGTGGGGACCATGCGTTGGCGTGACAGTCAGGGGAACAAGTATCGGATCCGCCAGGATCGCCTGGCATGGCGGGGGCTGGTACGGCCGAACATCGTCTGGAGGTTGGTGCCGGACACCACTGACGACATCATCCCCGGACTGGTGCTGATCCTCGTCACGCCGGTGTTCCTCGTTCTCGGGATCATCTGGATCGCCGAGTTGATGCTGCGTCTGGCGGCCACGCCCGTGGTCGCGGTGCTGCGCATGATGGATGTGGTGCCGTACCGGGTGGACCTGCTTCGGAACGGCAATGTGATGCACAGCTATGATCCGCGCGGCCGGGTCCAGCTGCGGCAGCTGTGGACGAGTCTGTCCCAATGGGCGGCGCAGCCCGCGGTCCCGGCGGGCAACCCCTGGCCAACGGCCCAGTGACGGACCCTGGTTTTCGCGGGCCCCGGCCGCTCAGCCCGCCGAGGGGGAGAGGTCGCCGAGCAGGTCGGTGGCGATCCGTCCGGTCCGCTCGCGTTGGGGGAAGGCGCCGACCGGGACGCGGGTGAGTTCCTTCGCGGTGCGGTAGTCGATCACCGAGACGGCGTCGGCCTTGCTGAGCGAGACGAAGCAGAGCGTGCCGTCGGCGCTGCTGGTGCCCCAGTAGGGCAGGCTGCCCGTCGGGTAGTCGACCGTCCCGCGGGTGCTCAGGTCGGCGGTGGAGACGATCGCGGTGTAGTCGTCGATGGTGCCGACGTCGCACAGGTTCGCACCGTCGCCGGAGAGGGCGAGGCCGTGGTGCGCCGAGTTCTGCGGGTAGTTGTCGGGGGAGAGGGCCGCGCCGGCCTGGCTGTAGGGCATCTGCACGGTGACCACCGAGCCGGTGGACAGGTCGTACCTGGCGAAGCCGTTGAGGTAGGACAGGTCGGTGTACATGGTCCGGCCGTCGGTCTCGATCGTGTTGGGGCGGATGCCGTGCGGGAACTTCCAGGTCTGCACGGTCTGCAGGGTGGCCGCGTCGACCTTGGTGAGCTGGAAGCTGCCCTTGGCCCACTCCATCGCCTGCGGGAACGAGGTGATGCCGATGCTGGAGTTGTAGATGTACTTCCCGTCCGGCGAGTAGTCGTTCTGGTGCGGGTAGGTGCCGGTCGGGAAGGAGCCGACCACGTCGCCGGTCGCGGTGTCGAGCACCTCGGCCTTCTGCGCGGTGGTCGCGGACACGACGTAGCGGCGGCCGTCCGGCGAGAGCGCGGCGTGGTCGGCCTTGAACCCGTCCAGTCGGGTGCGCCAGAGCTGGGTGCCGGTGGCGATGTCGAACGCGGCGACGTCGTCCAGATTGCCGCGGGAGACGTACAGCCGGCGGCCGTCGGGCGAGAGCGTCGCGTCGTCGACCCAGCGGTTGCCGCCCTCGATCGAGGTGACGGTCTGGAAGCCGATCCACTGGATGGGATCCATGCCGGAGATCCGCTGCTGGGCGTCGGCGGTGACGTTCAGCGAACCGAGGTTCCGGAAGGTGTGGGCGTCGAGGAAACTCACCGTGCCCGCCTGGCTGTTGCCGACCACCAGGACGTCCAGCAGGCCGGCATCGGCGCCTGCGCCCGCTGCCGGTGAGGCGGGGAGTACGAGCGCGCCGGCCAGGGCGGCGGCGGCCGTGGCGACGGAGACGGAGCGGGACAGGTGCCGAACGGCCTTGCCGGGGACGTGCTTTCTGCTCATCCGATCTCCCGGGGCGCGGTGCGTGGAAGGGGCGACGCTCGGTGATGGTGCTGAGGTCGACGGTGCTGAGGCCGACGGTGCTGAGGTCGACGGTGCTGAGGCGATCCGAGAAGAAGCACGCGCTCGGATTCGGCTACTTGACGGTACTGAGTGGCTGCGGGCCCGACAAGACTGCGGCAGAAGGGGAGTTGGCCGGTTGTCGGCCCGGTCTCCCACCACGTGTCCGGATGCGGCGTCAGACGGGAATTCCGGTGCTCCGTCCGGATGCGGTCCTCTACGCTCGCCACAAACCGCAGAGCGGGTCGGTGTGGCGGCAGGCCGACCGGCACGGGGGGCCGAGGACCCGCCCGCGCGCGGGCGGGTCCTGCCACGGCCCCGGAACCGGAGCAGCGCGGAGATGTTCTGACATTCCGTCAGGACGGCATCGGGAACGCGTCGGTGTCGGGCTCCAGCAGCTGGCCGGGCTCGGGGGTGACCTGGTCCACCAGGTACGAGGTGATCAGCGCGTCCAGGGCCTTGCTCTGGCCGATCGCGCAGTGCTGGACCATGTCGACCGAGACCAGTACGGCGCTGCCGAGCTCCTGCTGCATGTGCTGCGCGAACCGGTACCGGGTGGCCGGATCGAAGGTGTTGCCGATCACCATGACCGGATGGGCGGTCCTCCGGTGCCAGGGCCCGGAGTAGCGCTCCACCGCGCGCGCCGGCGCCGGCCAGGTCGCGCACGCCGGCGCGTCGAAGGCCTGGTACCGGCCGAAGGTCGGCGCCTCCAGCTCCCAGGCCCTGGCCACGAGGGCGAACAACCTCGGGTTCGACGGGTACGGCTTGTCCTGGCAGTTGACCCCGAGGTAGGAGTCGTCGGCGGTGTACGGGGTGTCCGCGGGGGCCTCCCGCAGTGCCGTCGGAGCCGGTACGGCCAGCGCGGCCGCCTCGTTCGCCGCCTGTGGTGCCGCCAGGGCGCCGGAGGTCCGCTGTGTCTCGATCACCTGGTGCAGTGCCTGCAGTGACTTGGCCAGCGGCGCCTGCCGGGTCTGCGCGTAGAGGGCGTTGGCGACCTGACTGGTGAAGGTGCTCAGCGTGACCTTCGAGCCGTCCGGCAGGGTGACCGGCTCGGTGCGCAGGTGGTCGCGGATCGCGTCGAACCTGGCCCGGGGATCGCCCTCGGCGAAGGCGCAACGCTGCACGCCCGCCGCCTTGCAGCGCTTCAGGTACTCGTCCAGCGCGAGCTCGAACCCGCCCGCCCGCTGCCGGTCGTACTCCAGGCCGTTGCTCAGCCGCAGCTGCGGGTCGACGTTGCCGTCGATGACCAGTGCGCGCACCTTGCCGGGGTACATGTTGGCGTACGTGGCACCGATCAGCGTGCCGTAGGAGAAACCGGCGAAGGTGAGCTGGGAGTCACCCACGGCCTGGCGCATCCGGTCGAGGTCGCGCACCACGTTGACGGTCGACATGTGCTTGAGCAGCGGACCCGCGTTGCGTGCGCAGGCGTCGGTGTAGTCCTTGTCGGCTGCCAGGGTGCTGTTCATCTCCGCTGAGGTGACCGGAACCTCGGTCGTCCGCTTGAGGACCGCGTCGGCCTCCTCGCCGGTCGTGAAGCAGCGGAGCGGATTGCTTCTGGCGACCCCGCGGGGGTCGAAGCCGATCAGGTCGAAGCGCTCCGTGACCCGGGGATCGAACCGGGTCGTGGTCGCCCAGAGGTAGCCGCTGCCGCCCGGTCCGCCGGGGTTGAGGAACAGCGAACCGATGCGCTTGGCCGGGTCGCCGGCCCGTCGGCGCATCATGGCGATGCCGGTCTTCTCGCCCGACGGGTTCGCGTAGTCCAGCGGCACCGGGTAGACGGCGCAGTCGTAGATCTTCGGATCGGGCTTCGACGGGTCGGGGTTGCACGGTGTCCAGACGACGGGTTCCACCTTCTCCGCGACGGTCTGCGCCGCGGTCCGCGCGGCTGACGCGGAGGCGGTGGCGGCGCCACCGGTGACGAGGGCGAACGCGCTGATGACCGCGACTGCCAGAGTCGGTTTCCGTAACAAGGGGCCTCCTCGGATTATGCAAACCCGGTCAGCCTGGCATCCGGCGGCCGTCGGTGGAAGAGCGCGTACCTCCGTCGGCGTGGCGGCCCCGGGCGGGATGCCGGGGCCGTCGGTGGAAGAGCGCGTACCTCCGTCGGCGTGGCGGCCCCGGGCGGGATGCCGGGGCCGTCGGTGGGTCACTTCTTCGCCTGGTACTGAACCTGATCAGGTGATGTCGGGGTCGTTCGCCTGACAGCGGCCGACCGGTTCCGGAAGCCGTGGGGCGTGAGGTTCGCGCAGGGCAGCGGGTTTACCGACGCCGAGAGGGCCGTGCGGGAGCGGGTCAGGCTGCAGGCCGTGGAGCGCTTCGAGGGAGGGGAGGAGCACCGGGAGGTCACTGTCGCGCTGACGGGTGTGCGAGCGGTCGGTGGAGCGATGGCGCCGGGCCTGGCGCGCGCGAGGCGAGGCCGCGACCGCCAGGAGGCACCCCGCGGTCCGGGCGAGTGGTAGTCGTAGCCACGGAACGACCGGCAAGTGGCGCGCGCCGTCAGCTGATTTGAGGCCACGCCCGCGGCCGGGGCCGCGCTGCTCATTGCCGCTGGAGGTCCGGGCGCACAGAGGACCCCTGTGCGCCCAGCTCCGCTCACCGCCGTGCCAGCGCCGGACTACGTGACGTCGCCGCCCAGCCGTATCACCGCCGACAGAGCCTCAGCCGATCCAACCCGACGCGGCAGCCCGTTCAGGATGACGGCCGAGAGCGACACCGGATCGGACCACTCCAAGATCAGCCGGTCACGACCGCGGACGTAGAAGTTACGGCCCCACGCCGTACCAAGCCCGGCGATCTCAGGAAACGCGGAGAGGCTCGGCGATGCGACACGCGACCACCCTTCCCGCTCGATCTCCAAGTCCCAGAACGCTGGTCCAGCTAGCATCACGCCTCCCGAGTCCGGCGACTGCGCGCGGCTCTCTTCGCCGTGCTCTTCTTCGCAGGTCTCCGCGCCGACGCCTTCGGGTGCTCTTCTAGCGCCTTCTCGACCGCAGCCTGCAAGACCGCCACCAAGTCTGTCACCCCGGCCGCCGGCGGCAGCACCTTCGCCTCCGGCACGTGCGGCGCCGGCAGGCCGCCATCCGTGCCTCCACGACCACGGTTCAGCCACGGCATGCGGCCGGTATCAGGCCTGGCCGGCGTCGGTGCCAGTGCCTGGGCTGGTGCCGGTTCTCATGCCCGTCCCCGTCCTGGCGCCCTCCTCGGCGCACAGCCGTACCGCCAACTCGCAGAGATCGGCGCGGTCCTGACACCCGGTCTTGCCGAGCAGGCTCGCCAGGTGCTTCTCCACCGTGCGCGGTGAGATGGACAGCTGCCGGGCGATCTGCTGGTTGCCCGGCCGGCCGGGCAGCAGCTCGAACACCTCGTACTCGCGCGGCGTCACACCTCGCAGCCGCAGCGGCGCGGGGATCCGCTCCCGGCCGGTGCGGTGCTGCGCCACGCTGGCCCCGGCCTGCCGCAGCAGCGCTCGGCAGGCGGCGGTCACCGCGGGGACCCCGGCGGCGTGGAAGTGCTCCTCCGCGGTCCGCAGCCACGCCACCGGATCTCCCCAGCCGTCGCGCAGTGCCGCCTCCGAGACCAGACGCAGGCCCAGGTGGGCTGCCGTCGGGAAGACCGCGGCGACCTCCCGGGAACGATGCGGCGGCGGAGAGGGCGGCCGGGGCGCTAACGCAGGCCGCATCCGTCGAACTGATTCGCACCGCGCGGAAGGACTTCCACCCATGACCCCCGATTGGTTCAAGTCGAGCTACAGCAACAACGGCGGCGCATGCGTAGAGGTAGCCGCCAACATCCCCGGCATCATCCCCGTTCGTGACTCGAAGGACCCTGAGGGCCCGGCGCTGATCTTCCCTGTCGACGCCTTCGCAGCCTTCGTGGCAGGCGTGAAGGCTGGCGAGTTCGGTACCGTGTAAGGCATCAAGTTGCCACGGATGCAGAGGTGTTAAGACTGCAGACGAAAGAGCCCCGACCCGGTTTGGGTCGGGGTTTCTTTGTTCGTGGGTCAGAGCAGGGCGCGGAAGGGATTGGCCGCCGCTACCTGTTCCACCTTGGGAGGCTGTGGCCGGGCTGGGGCCGTGCTCACCGGCCGGGGTGCGGCCTGTGGCTTGGTCGGGCGGTAGGTGTCCATGCGGACGACCATGGCCGGGCGTTCGTCACGCTGGGGTCGCGGCCGGCCGAGCGGAGAGTGATCAGCCTCCGCCTCGACCAGTGTGTAGACGGTGGCGGGACGGCCCACGCCGGAGCGGTTGAGAGTGACCTACACCCCGGGTAGGGCCCGGACCTCGTCAGTCGAGGCGGGTGTGGGAGCGTGTGGTGCACGGGTCTGACCGGTCTGGTCCAGCCCGTTCCTGGCCCTGTTGGTCACGCCCAGTGCCTAGAAACAGAAAGACCCCAGATCAACTGGGGTCTCTGCTGGTGTCCGAGGGGGGACTTGAACTCTCCACTCGGGCACCAGCTTCTCTCTGCTCTGACCTGCGCAAACAGCTCCGACACGCCGTTGGTTTGGCTGGCCGGTTTGGCCATGCTTCCTGGGCGTTTCTGGCCGTTCTGGACCGCTGTTGGTCATGCGTTGGTCACGTGGCCAATGCCTTCGTCCCGGGCAGAGAAAAGCCCCGCCCAGGGCGCGGGGGAGCACGGGCGGGGCGAGTTCTTGGTCCTACCGGTCTTCGGCGGCCCGGTAGGCGGGCTCACAGGACCGGCAGGCGTAGACGGGCACCGGGGCGCCGCTCTGGCGCTCCACGCGGCCGACGACGATCAGTTCGGCAGTCTGCTTGCAGCGGGGGCAGGTGGGCTTGGTCATCACGCCACCGCTCCACCGAGCGAGTGAGCGCCGGGGTAGGCGTAGCCGGTATCGGGCAGTCCGGCGGACGCGGCGAACAGTGCTTCCTGGCGTTCTTCCTGCCGCTGAAGCTCTTCTTCCCAGAGGAGGACGTACGGCCGGACGATCAGGTGGTCGTCGGGGTCCAAGGGCATCGTGCGGGCGAGCACGTGTGCGGGGATGGGCTCGGTCCATCCGCAGATCTGTCGGCGCGGGTCGGGCGTCCGGTGGCGCCCCTTGGCGGGCAGCAGTCGGCGGAGGGCCCAGAGAAGGGCGAGAACGATAAGGTGGCGCATGTCGGCAGCTCCTCGAAAGCTGTTCGGCGTTCCGCCCCCGGCGGCCGGGCCAACGGCTTCCGGGGGTTCCTTGTTTCCCGAAAATAACGGACCTCCCTATACCTGTCTATAGCCCCCTACTGGTGACGGTAGCCACGCATGGCGTTATGTGCCCGGCTACGGTTGTCGCGTGAGTGACCTTGATCCCACCCGCCCGAAGTGGCCGCAGATTGCCGAACGGTTGTCCGCCCGTATCGAGAGCGGGCAGTACGCCCCTGGCCACCTGATCTCAAGCCGAGCGGTAGAAGACGAATTCGGGGTGGCCAAGGTGACCGCAGGCAAGGCGCTTTCCGATCTTCGCCGCCGTCGGCTGGTTCGGACCGAGTTCGGCATGGGGTCATACGTCACGGACCCCGCAGAACGCGGAGACAACTAGGCCCCGCCCTGCCGGATCATCAGCGGGACGGGGCCTATGAGGGGCGCGGGTCAGGCATAAATCGTTTGATCAGTGTCTTCGCCGTCCTTGGCGTGGTGAGCAAACGCCCGCACCGTAGCTTGTGAGCCTAGCGTGGGCTCAGTTCCATTCGAGCCGGTGCCCGTCGGGGTGCACGGCCACCCGCAGCCGCTCGCCCGTGGGCTCACCCGCGACGCGCCACTGAGTGATCAGCTCGGCCACCGAATCCCAGAGTCGGACAGGGCCGCCTTGGCGGGCCAGCCACTGGCCGCCGTTCTCAAACACCACGGCCCACGACCCGCCGTCCACGTCCACAAGAACGTGTTCGGTGCGCCCGTTCCGGGGCATGGCAAGGTACTGCGCGAACGGCGCCGCGAACTGCGCCACGAACCGGGCCGCCCACTGGTCGAGCACGTCAGCACCGACAGCCGTAGGCCATGCCTCGCCCTGGTCGAGCGCGGGCAGCATGCCGAGCGGTGGGGGCATGTGTGGGCGGGCGAGCATGAACGAGACACCGCCCCCGAGCACCGGACCGGTTGCTGTCCCGTCCTCGGCCACGGTGAGCCGGACCAGATCGGAAGCGTTCATCCAACCGCCGACAGTCACCAGGATTTCGCCGCCGGGGCGGGTCTGCGCGATCCACTCGGCCGGGACGGTCCGCACCCCGCACGTTGCAATGATGCGGTCGTACGGCGCGCCCTTTGCGTGCCCGGCGAGCCCGTCACCGGTTACCAGGTCGGGCCAGTAGCCGAGTCCGCCGAGCGCCACGGACGCCCGCGCGGACACGTCCGCGTCAACCTCGATTGACGTCACCTGGTCGTCGCCGAGAACGTGCGTCAGAAGCGCGGTGGAGTAGCCGGTACCGGTGCCGATCTCCAAAACCGACATGCCGGGCGACACCCGTAGGTCTTCGAGCATCCGGACCACCAGGCCAGGCAGCGTTGAAGACGACGTGGGCACCTGCGACAACCGCCCCTCGACCTGGCGCGGGACCACGCAGCCGGCGAGTTGGGTTACCAGGGTGTCATCCTCGTAGACCCTGCTGATCAGCTCGGGTGACTCGGCTAGCGAGACGGGCCGGTACCAACCGCCCCCGTCATGCTCGAACCATCCGTCCGCCAGGAACGCCTCGCGCGGGACGGCCAGCACCGCCGCTTCCCACTCGGCGCTACGGATCACCCCCGCTTCCTTGAGCCGCGCGGCCAGCACCGCCCGCAGCCCTTCCGACTCGCTCACTCAGCTACTCCGTTCTCCAGAAGATCAGCGATGGCCGATGTGATCGGCAGAGCCGCCGCGTGCTCCAGCCACGCCCATTGGCCATTCGGGTTGCACTCCAAGAACCACCATTCGCCCTCGGGGGTCACCGCGAAGTCGAACGCCCCGAAGCTCAGCCCGAAGTGTGCGAGGAACGCCACCAGGGCGGCGTGGATCGGCTCCGGGCATTCGACAGGCTCATACGTCAGGTTGCGGTACTCGCTGCGCCAGTCGACCACTCCGGCCGGAGCCGTGATCAGAGCGCAGAACACCCGGTCGCCGACCGCCACGGCCCGCACGTCCCCAACCTTGGGCACCTGTGCTTGGAAGAGATGAGCGCAGCGGCTCACGGCGTTGGTGATCTCGGCGGGGGCGACTGGTGCAGCCCAGATTCCGGCGGCTTCGCCGTCGATCCAGTAATCCCCCGCGTGCAAGGGCTTGTAGATCGTCGGCTGTGCCGCGACGAATGCCGTAGCCTCGGCCGGGTCGTTGGTGATCGTTGTTGCTGGCACCCGCAAGCCGAGACGCGCCGCCGCCGCCAACTGAGCGGGCTTGTACTCCGCGCGAGCAATCGCCTGCGGGTGGCTCAGGTAGAGGCACCCTGGTAGGTCCGCGAGGATGCCCCCGAGGCCCCGGCGGTTCTCCTCCATCGTGAACCGTGCGGCTTGGCCGTCCGACTCCGGGCGGAACGGACTCGGGCGCCGGTGGTACAGCGCTCGGACCTTGGAGAGATCAACCGAGCGTTCGTCGGCCGTGAGCATCCCGGCCCAGCCGTCCGCGCCGAGTCGCGCTGCGAGCGTCGCGCGCTCCGGCAGATCCTTGCCAGGGTCGAACCGGAGGACGGGCACCCGGCGCCGGTTCAACTCCGCTATGACGAGATCAGCAGTCGGGTCTTCGTACCCTGTAGCGACCAGCACCGGGCGTCCGTCCATGGCACTACCCCTTAGTCCTGCGTGGCGTCTTGGCCGGAGTCCTGGTCCATCTTCCCGTCCTTGCCCTGCTGGGTGGTCGGGTAGGTGTTGACGGACGTGCCGTGCTTGCCGAGTTCGGCGGGCGTCATCTTTCCGTCCTCACCGAACCACAGTCCGGTCTGCGTCTCGGGGTCGATGCCCGCGTACTGCCACTGTGACGGCTCGCCGTTTCGCAGCGGCGCCAGGCGCCCCATGCCCCACGGGGCCACGGGGTGGAGATCGGTCGTGGTGCTCAACGTTCCTCCTGTGTTTTGGTGTTGCACGGAGTTACGAGCAACCCACCTTGCCCTCCCCATGCCCATCTAGGGATGGGAATGGCCAAGTAGGGTGGCGCCCCGCCCTGGTCGTCCGGTCTGACCGATTGCCCGTCACCGGGGCGGGAGTCTTGGGCCCGGCTCAACCCAGCGCGCGAGAACGCAGGTTGAGCCGGGGAGTGCTCTACGGGACGCGGCGCCAATCCTGTCCCGGAGCACGGCCCGCCGGTAGGGGGTTCGGCGGGGGTCTTGAGCTACACCGGTCGGTACGCCGCCAGGTTGATCCGCCACTGTCAATCCCCTGATTTCGTAGAGGCCTTCGTTATGCGGCCAGGTCCTTCTGATGATGGCTGGCGCGTGCTTCCCTGATGATCCGTTCGAACTCCACCGGCGGTAGTCCGTCGGCCGCGCTGTGCCTCCGACGGGTGTTGTAGAAGTCGGCGATCCAGGTCGCTATTCGGATGCGGGCCTCGGCCCGGGTGGCGAACGTATGGCGGTGGATGTACTCGACCTTGATCAGCGAGTTGAAGCTCTCCGCAGCGGCGTTGTCCAGAGCCGACCCCACGCGCCCCATGGACTGCACGACACCCAGCCGGTCGCACAGGGTGTTGTACGCCTCGCTGGTGTACTCGCTGCCGCGATCAGAGTGGAAGATCACCCCGTCGACTTGCCCGCCCCGGGTGGCGGCGGCCATCTTCAGCGAAGCGGTGACCAAGCCGGCGTCGTGGTGGGCGCCCATCGCGTAGCCGAGCAGGCGACGCGAGAACATGTCGATGACTGTGGCCAGGTACAACTTGCCTTCCCCAGTGTCGATCTCGGTCATATCGCCCACCCACAGCACGTTCGGAGCGACCGCGTCGAAGTGCCGGCCGACCAGGTCCCGGGCCGCTTTGCGCTTGCCCTGCCGGGTCAGCGACCGGCGCCGCCGCGGCGGCTTGCGGCCCTGGAGTCCGAGATCGGCCATGACCTCGGCGACGGTGTTCACCGAGACCTTCCAGCCCTCGGCCCACAGATCGAGCGTGATCCTCGGCGAGCCGTAGGTCTCACCCGAGCGGTGGAAGAAGTGCTTGATCCTCTCCTCCAGCCGCGTGCGCCTGACCTCGCGGTTTGTCGGCGAGCTCGGCCTGCGGCGCCACTTGTAGTACCACGCCTCGGAGACGCCGAGCGCGCGGCAGGAGACGGAGTGCGGGATGTTGTACTCGGTCCTCTGGTCGCTGATCACCCCGACGAGCGCCGCCAGGTCCGCCACAGCTATTTCACCCACAGGACCATGCAGCGTTTGAGGACATCACGCTCCATGGCAAGTTCCTTGTTCTCCCTGGTCAGCTCGGCGTTGCGCCGGCGCAGCCGCTCCAGTTCCTCCTGGACGCTCTCGCCCCGCCCGCCCGGGGCCGCGCCGGACCCCCGGGCCCGGGAGACCCAGCTGCCCAGCGTGGTGTCGTTGATCCCCAACTCCCTCGCGACCTGCGCAACCGGCTTGCCGGTCTCGGTCACGATCCGCACAGCCCCCTCACGGAACTCCGCGTCGAACTTCCGCCTCTTCTCCGCCATGACTCCCAACTTCCCCTGCAGTCACGGCCTCTACGCTACGAGGGGATGCTCACGTGCTCACCGGCCGGGGTGCGGCCTGTGGCTTGGTCGGGCGGTAGGTGTCCATGCGGACGACCATGGCCGGGCGTTCGTCACGCTGGGGTCGCGGCCGGCCGAGCGGAGAGTGATCAGCCTCCGCCTCGACCAGTGTGTAGACGGTGGCGGGACGGCCCACGCCGGAGCGGTTGAGAGTGACCTACACCCCGGGTAGGGCCCGGACCTCGTCAGTCGAGGCGGGTGTGGGAGCGTGTGGCGCACGGGTCTGACCGGTCTGGTCCAGCCCGTTCCTGGCCCTGTTGGTCGCGCCCAGTGCCTAGAAACAGAAAGACCCCAGATCAACTGGGGTCTCTGCTGGTGTCCGAGGGGGGACTTGAACCCCCACGCCCGATAAAGGGCACTAGCACCTCAAGCTAGCGCGTCTGCCATTCCGCCACCCGGACAGGGTGTGTGCCTCGGGTTTTTCTTCCTGCGCCCCGTGGCGACGGAGAGAACATTACCAGGCTTCTGGAGTGCTTCTCACCTGCGTATCTGTCGTGCGGTGAGGGGTCGGTCGGCGTAATCAGGAGAAAACGGGCATAGGTGGGCGAGTAGGGTAGAAGGCGGCGGTGTGTCAGGACGGGGGAGTGCTGGGCGGTGGAGTGGGCCGGGGTGAGGGAGGGGTGTCGGGGTGCGGGGGTCGGCGTCGGCGGGGTGAATGTTTCGGCTGTTGGGCGAGCACAATCGCCGCAGAATTCACCGGAAATAGTCAGGATCCGATCAGGAATGGGCTTCGGGTGGTCCAGTTCCAGTCCATGCCCCGCGGCCGGCCGGGGTTTCCCTAGCCTCTGGTGACCAAGGGAGCCTGAGCGGAGCGCCCGATTCCCGAGGGCCGGTGTCCGGGCCGCCCGGTGACGCCTCCCATCACCTGCGCGAAGGGCGGCTTGAGGTGGAGCAGATGAGCGGGGCGGCGGAACCCGCGACGAGGCCTGCGACGGAGGAGCGTGCGGAGACGGCCGAGCGGTCGGCGGCGGAGCGGTCGGCAGCGGAACCGCCGGGCAGAGAACCGGGGCTGCCGATCGAGGGCGTCTGGCGGTTCTCGGCGGTCGCGCACGAGGCCTCGGTGCCCCAGACCAGACATGCGGTGCGGGACCGGCTACTGGCCCAGGGGCTGGCGGCGGAGCGGTACCAGGAGCTGGTCGACGACGTACTGCTGATCGTCTCCGAGCTGGTGGGCAATGCCGTCACCCATGCCGCGGTGCTCTCGCCCTACCTCACCACCGAGCTGGCGATCGAGGACGGCTGGGTGCGGATCTCGGTGGAGGACGGCCATCCGCACCGCCCCAAGGCCCTGGACAGCGACCAGGGCCAGCTCGGCGGCCGCGGGCTGCTGCTGGTGAAGAGCGTGACCCTGCAGGCTGGCGGGGTGTGCGACGTCGAGTGCACGGGGGAGGGCGGCAAGGTGATCTGGGCCTCCCTTCCGCTTCCCACCGGACCCGGGGGCCCTGCGGGCGCTGCGGACGGCGGGGCCGGAGCGGGCTCGGCGGCCGCCGAGCCGGGGGCCGTGCAGAGCCCGGCAGTCGTGGACGGACTGCCGGGCTGCAGTGGCCTATGGCCGATGTGAGCTGGTGTGAGCCGGTGTGAGCCGGCGTGAGCCGGTATGAGTTGGTGTGAGCCGGTATGAGTTGGTGTGAGCCGGTGCCGGCGTGAGCCCGCGCGAGCAACTGTGAGCCGTCAGGGGTCGGCACGAGTCGGCGCAAGTCACGACCCGGGTCGGGCCCGCGCGCACCGAGCCGATCCGGCGCCCCCTGATCCCCCGATACCCCGACGCCTCGAACCGGGCAGGCCGGCGCCGCCGGGAACTACCCCCGCCCGGAACCACCAGCCCCGCCCGGAAGTACCGGACCTACCAGTCCCGCCCGGCGATCTCCCGGATCCCCGGGAGCGCGGCCTCGAAGACCGTCCGGAACCACACTGAGAACGGCTTCTCGGCCTCCAGTGCCTTCAGTTCCTCCGCGGTGACAAACCGGGTCTCGTCCACCTCGTCGGGGTCCGGCGAGAGCGGCGCGGTGACCAGGCCGACGAACAGGTGGTTCCACTCGCGCTCGATCAGGCCCGAGGTCTCGTCCGGCAGGTCGTAGCGGACCGTGCCGGCCTCGCAGAGCAGTGCGGGGGCCGTGCCGATCTCCTCGGTGGTGCGCCGTGCTGCGGCCGCGAACGGCGACTCACCCGGGTACGGGTGACCGCAGCAGGTGTTGGACCAGACGCCGGGCGAGTGGTACTTGCCCAGTGCCCGGCGCTGGAGCAGCAGCCGTCCCTGACGGTCGAACAGGAAGACGGAGAAGGCGCGGTGCAGGCGGCCCGGCTGCTGGTGGGCCGAGAGCTTCTCGGCCGTGCCGATGGTCACACCGTCGTCGTCGACGAGCTCCAGCAGGATCTCCGGGGCGGGGGAGCCCGGGGCTGAAGGAGTCGGGGGCGCTGCGGGGGACGGGGACGAGGCTGCCGCGCTCTGGTTCGCGAACTGCGTCTGGCTGGTCGGTCGGCTCTCCGGCATGGGGCCTCTTTCGGCACGGGGGGTTGCGTCGGTGGCCCAGTCTGCCCCATGGCCCACAGGGCCGGACCATCCGACGCACACGGGGGCGTGGAAGGCCAGGATCTCCAGCCTGCGCGTTCGATTCGTGATCATCTGAGCCCTGCTCTGTTCACCTTCTGTCTGCTGATTTGTCAGGTCACGGTCGCATGGGGGCAGGCGTGCGGCTTGAAGGCAGGGCCCGCGGTCCGGAATGATGATCTGCGCGGGCCGGTGCGCCAGCTGTTGATAAGCGCGGCCTGCTGGCTGCCGGCTGCCATTTCGAGGGCGAATCACCCGTCGGGTAGCCTCGGTCGGTGCGCCTGGTCCCGGAAATGCTCGTCCGGTACCGCCCGCCGCTGCATTCGTACGTCCAGAAGCCCCCATTCGTCCCACCGCACACCGTTGTGGCCGGACCGCACACCATCGCCAGGGAGTGAGTTCCGCTGTCCACTGTGATCGTGACCGGCCCCGAGCTGCTCGCGCACGGAAGGCCCGCCGGATCCGGCCGTGGCCGGAACGCCGCAGCGGTGACCGCGGCGCCGCTCGCCACCGCCCCGACGGCCACGGCGGCCGCCACGGCCACCGAGGCCCTCCAGGGCGACCTGGGTGCCGATCTCGCCGCCATCGGCTTCCGGCGGGTCCTGCGCGCGCACGACGCCGCACAGCTCGCCGCGCTGGTCTCCTCCGTCGGCCCGGGCGAGCGCCTGGCCGTGGTGGACGCCGGCTTCGTCGGCCACCGCCACTCGCTCCGGCTCGCGCTGACCGACCCCCGCTTCCCGGCCGCCGCCGTCCCCGGCGCGATGGTGGTCTCCGGCGCGGAGGCCCGGGCCGCCCTCGCCACGGCCGTCCAGCGCCTGAGCACCGAGCCGCAGCTGCCGCAGCAGCGCACCGGCGACTCGTACCAGAACGGCTACGGCGGCTACGCCGACGGCTACGGCACCGCCCCCCAGGGCACCGACCCGTACGGCACCGCGCGGTACGGCTGGTCCGACCGGTACGAGAGCCCGCTGCCCGACCAGCTCGCGGACGCCCTCGCCCAGCACGGGCTGCCCGTCCAGCGCCCCGAGCTCGGTACGCTGGTGGCCACCGTCCCCGGTGACGACGACGAGCTGCACGCGGCCCGCGCGGCCGTGGCCCGGGTGGACGAGGAGGCGGTCCGGCTGCGCCGGGCGGTGAAGGCCAGGGACGGCTTCTTCACCACCTTCTTCGTCAGCCCCTACTCGCGCTACATCGCCCGCTGGTGCGCCCGGCGCGGCCTGACCCCGAACCAGGTGACCACCGCCTCCCTGCTCACCGCGCTGATCGCGGCGGGCCTGGCGGCCACCGGCACCCGGGGAGGCTACATAGCCGCCGGCGTGCTGCTGCTCGCCTCCTTCGTGCTGGACTGCACCGACGGGCAGCTCGCCCGCTACTCGCTGCAGTACTCCACGGTGGGCGCCTGGCTGGACGCGACCTTCGACCGGGCCAAGGAGTACTCCTTCTACGCGGGCCTGGCGCTCGGCGCGGCCCGTACCGGGGACCACGTCTGGGCGCTGTCGCTGGCGGCGATGACGCTGATGACCTTCCGGCACAGCGTGGACTTCGCCTTCATGGCGGCCGACCAGGAGACCTCGCGCAACCCGGTCACCGCCGGCACCAAGCAGCAGGGCACCAACACCAGCCCCACCGCGCAGCTCTCCAACCGCCTGGACCGGGTCGGCTGGACGGTCTGGGCCCGCCGGATCATCGTGCTGCCGATCGGCGAGCGCTGGGCCCTGATAGCTCTGCTCACGGCCTGCACCACCCCCCGGATCACGTTGTCGGTGCTGCTCGCCGGCTGCGCACTGGCCTGCTGCTACACCACCGCAGGACGGGTGCTGCGCTCGATCAACCGCCGCCGCCCGCGCGAGGACCGGGCCGCCCGGGAGGTCGCGATCCTGGCCGACGGCGGTGTGCTCACCGAGCTGCTGGCCCCGGTGCTCCGCCCCGTGGCGCGTTTCCTGCCGGGCCTGGCCGTGCCGCTGCTGGCCGCCGTCGCGGCCGCCGGGCTGCCGGCCGCCGCGTACCTGACCGCGGGGACCTGGCAGGCGGTCGCCGCCGCCGGCTTGTACGTGCTGCTCAGCTCGCTGGTGCTGGCCCGCAGGCTCACCGGCGCGCTGGACTGGCTCGCCCCCGCGTTCTTCCGGGCGGGCGAGTACCTGACCGTGCTGGCGCTCGCGCTGAAGCTGGACACCGCTGCCCTCCCGGCCGCGTTCGGGCTGGTCGCCGCCTTCGCCTACCATCACTACGACACGGTGTACCGCCTGCGCGGCGGCACCGGAGCGCCGGCCAGGTGGCTGGTGCGAGTGACCGGCGGACAGGAGGGCCGGGCACTGCTCGTCACCCTGGTGGCGGCGCTCGTCTACCACGGCAGGCCCGAGGGGCCGATCGGTCACCAGACCGCCGGGGCGCATGCTCTGCAGGTCGTCCTGGTGGCCCTGGCAGGCCTGCTCGCCCTGGTCGTGGTCGCGGAGAGCATCCACTACTGGGTCCTCGGCGACGCCACCGCAGAACACGATGAATCAGGAGACACCGCATGATCGGCCTCGTTCTGGCAGCCGGCGCCGGCCGCCGGCTCCGCCCGTACACCGACACCCTGCCCAAGGCGCTGGTGCCGGTCGACGGGGAGCGGACCGTCCTGGACCTCACCCTCGGCAACTTCGCCGAGGTCGGTCTGCGCGAGGCCGCGATCGTGGTGGGCTACCGCAAGGAGGCGGTGTACGACCGCAAGGACGCGCTGGAGCAGAAGTACGGCGTCAAGCTCACCCTGGTCGAGAACGACAAGGCCGAGGAGTGGAACAACGCCTACTCGCTGTGGTGCGCCCGTGACCTGTTCGGCGAGGGCCTGCTGCTCGCCAACGGGGACACCGTGCACCCGGCCGCGGTCCAACGCACCATGCTGGACGGCAACGACCGGATGATCAAGGAGGGCGGCGCCCCCGGCATCCTGCTCGCCCTGGACACCGTGAAGAAGCTGGCCGACGAGGAGATGAAGGTCGTCGTCGACCCGGCCAAGGGCATGCAGAAGATCACCAAGCTGATGGACCCGGCCGAGGCGACCGGCGAGTACATCGGCGTCACGATCATCAACCCGTCTGCCAAGGACGCCCTCGCGGACGCCCTCAAGGCGACTTACGAGCGCGACCCGCAGCTGTACTACGAGGACGGCTACCAGGAGATGGTCAACCGCGGCCTGCGCATCGACGTGCAGCCGATCGGCGAGGTCTCCTGGGTCGAGGTGGACAACCACGACGACCTGAACAAGGCGCGGGAGATCGCGTGCCAGTACTGACCCGGCTGCTGCCGTCGCCGGTCTTCGTGGAGATCCGCCCGGGCGCGCTGGACGCGCTCGGCGGCATCCTCGCCGACCAGCGGCTGTCGGCCTCCGGCCGGATAGCGGTGGCGATCAGCAACGGATCGGGCACGGTGCTCCGGGAGCGGCTGGAACCGCTGCTCCCGGACGCCGAGTGGTTCGAGGTCGTCGACGGCAGCCTGGACAGCGCGGTACGGCTGGCGGACGCGATGCGGGCGGGGCACTTCGACGCCGTGGTCGGCCTCGGTGGCGGCAAGATCATCGACGCGGCGAAGTACGCCGCGGCCCGGGTCGGCCTGCCGCTGGTCGCGGTGGCCACCAACCTGGCGCACGACGGCATCTGCTCGCCCGTCTCCACCCTCGACAACGACGCGGGCCGCGGCTCCTACGGGGTGCCCAGCCCGATCGGCATCGTGGTGGACCTGGACGTGATCCGCGAGGCGCCGTCACGCTTCGTCGCGGCCGGCATCGGCGATGTGATCTCCAACATCTCGGCCTGCGCCGACTGGGAGCTCTCGCACGAGGTCACCGGCGAGAAGGTGGACGGCCTGGCGGTCGCGATGGCCCGCTCGGCCGGTGAGAACCTGCTCCGCCACCCGGGCCAGCTGGCCGACCAGTCCCTGCTGACCTGCCTCGCGGAGGCCCTGGTACTGTCCGGCATCGCGATGAACATCGCCGGCAGCACCCGGCCGTCCTCGGGCGCCTGCCACGAGATCTCGCACGCCCTGGACGTGCTGTACCCCAAGCGCTCCGCCCAGCACGGCGAGCAGGTCGGCCTCGGTGCCGCCTTCGCCAGCCACCTGCGGGGCGAGCGCGAGCTGACCGGCCTGATCGTGGACCGCCTGCGGTGCCACGGGCTGCCGGTCACCGCGGCTCAGATCGGGTTCACCGAGGCGGAGTTCACCGAGGCGGTGTACTACGCTCCGAACACTCGTCCGGGACGTTTCACCATCCTGGAACACCTCGATCTCTCTCCCTCCGACATCAGGGACGCGTACGCCGACTATGTCCATGCCGTCAACAACTGACCGCGCCGCGGTCGATCTCACGGTCCGGCCCTCGATCGAGGAGCTGCGGGCCGTCATCCACCCGGAGGGCATGCTCCAACGGCGCAGTGCCGAGCACTGGGCCGGCCGCTGGTACATGCGGAAGATCTCCCTGCGGATCACCCGCCTGCTCTCCACCATGACGGCGATCACGCCCAATGGCCTGACCTACCTGATGATGTTCACCGGCATCCTGGCCGGTGCCGCCCTGGTGCTCCCGGGCATCACCGGGGCCGTCCTGGGCGCCTTCCTGATCCAGGTCTACCTGCTGCTGGACTGCGTCGACGGCGAGGTCGCCCGCTGGCGGCGGCAGACCTCGCTCACCGGTGTCTACCTGGACCGGGTCGGCCACTACATGTCCGAGGCCGCGCTGCTCACCGGTCTCGGCCTGCGGGCCAGCGACCTGCTGCACCGCCAGGGCCACGCCTCGCACTGGGAGTGGGCCTTCCTGGGCACGCTGGCCGCGCTCGGCGCGATCCTGATCAAGTCCGAGACCGACCTGGTCGACGTGGCCCGCGCCCGCAGCGGGATGACCGCGGTGGAGGACAGCGCCTCGGTGCCGCGCTCCTCCGGTGTGGCCAAGGCCCGCCGTGCCGCGTCCTTCCTCAAGTTCCACCGCCTGGTGGGCGCCGTCGAGGCCTCGCTGTTCATCCTGGCCGCCGGGATCGCCGACACCGTCCACGGCGGGCTGCTCTTCACCCGCCTGGCGGTGGTGATCCTGGCCGCGATCGCCATGCTGCAGACGGTCCTGCACCTGCTCAGCATCGTCCTCTCCAGCAGGCTGCGATGAGCGCGCCGGGTCGCCCGGCGGCGGGCGGGCGGGGCGCAGACGACTTCCGCCTCGGCGCGGTCATCATCACCATGGGCAACCGACCCGAGGAGCTGAACGCTCTGATCGAGTCGGTGCGGAACCAGGAGGGCCCGGCCGTCGAGCTGGCCGTGGTCGGCAACGGCGCCCCGCTGCCCCCGCTGCCCGCGGACGTACGCACCGTCGCACTGCCCGAGAACCTCGGCATCCCCGGCGGGCGCAACGTCGGCATCGAGCTCTTCGGCGAGGACGGCCGGGAGGTGGACGCCGTCCTCTTCCTGGACGACGACGGGCGCCTGCCGAACAAGGACTCCGCCCGGCTGCTCCGCGAAGCCTTCACCGCCGACCCGAAGCTCGGCATCGTCTCCTTCCGGATCGCCGACCCGGACACCGGCGTCACCCAGCGCCGGCACGTCCCCCGGCTTCGGGCCAGCGACCCGCTGCGCTCCTCCCGGGTGACCACCTTCCTCGGCGGCGCCAGTGCGGTGCGCAGCGCGGTCTTCCCGCAGGCCGGCCAGCTGCCGGCCGAGTTCTTCTACGCGCACGAGGAGACCGACCTCGCCTGGCGCGCGCTGGACGCCGGCTGGGAGATCGACTACCGCGCGGACATCGTGCTGCACCACCCCACGACATCCCCGGCCCGGCACGCCACGTACTTCCACAACGTGGCCCGGAACCGGGTGTGGCTGGCGCGACGGAACCTTCCGGCCCCGTTCGTGCCTCTCTACTTGGGAACCTGGTTGCTGCTCACTCTGGCCCGCCGTCCCTCGGGCGACGCGCTGAAGTCCTGGGTGGGCGGTTTCCGGGCTGGTTGGAGCGAACCCTGCGGTCCGCGACGACCGATGCGATGGCGTACTGTATGGCGACTGACCAGGTTGGGCAGACCGCCAATCATCTGATCGCATCAGCAACTGATCACATCAGGGCGGCAGCCCCACTGCCGACCGGACAATCCCCCCGAGATCCCAGTGGATCCGCAGGCCCGTCGCCGCTCCCCCCGGCGGCGGGCCCGATATCCGATCCCGTGAAGGACGAATGTGTCAACAGTGAGTGACTTCAGCCTCTCCACACCGAGTGGGGCTGATGCGGGCCTGACCCCGAAGCAACTCGCGGCCAAGTACGGCCTGGAGGTCAGCGGCAGGCGGCCCGGTCTGCCCGCATACGTGAAGCAGCTGTGGGCGCGGCGCCACTTCATCCTGGCCTTCGCCACGGCCCGCCTGGTCGCTCAGTACACGACCGCCAAGCTGGGCCAGCTGTGGCAGGTGCTCACGCCGCTGCTGAACTGCTCGGTGTTCTTCCTGGTCTTCGGTGTGATGCTGAAGAGCCGGGACAGCATCCCGGTCTACCTCGCCTGGCTCTGCGTCGGCGTCTTCGTCTTCCAGTTCTCGCAGAGCGCCGTGCAAGCCGGTACCCGTTCGATCGCCGACAACCTCGGGCTGATCCGGGCGCTGCACTTCCCCCGGGCCTGCATGCCGGTGGCCTTCACCGTGATCCAGCTGCAGCAGCTGCTGATCTCGATGGTCGTCCTGGTCGGCATCGTGCTGGCGAACGGCCAGATGCCGCACATGACGTGGCTGCTGATCATCCCGGCGCTGCTGCTGCAGTGCCTGTTCAACGCCGGTCTGGCCATGATCATGGCCCGCGTCGGCTCCAAGGCCTCGGACATCTCCCAGCTGATGCCGTTCATCCTGCGCACCTGGATGTACGTCTCCGGCGTGATGTACAGCATCCAGGGGGCCATCGCGAGCTGGCCGCCGCTGGCCAAGACGGTCATGTCGCTGAACCCGGCGACGATCTACATGGACCTGATGCGCTACGCGTTCATGCCGGACAGCTTCAGCAAGCACTACTACCACGGTGGCAAGGACCACGCTGGCCACGCGCTGCCGCAGCACCTGACCCTGCCGCACCACATCTGGTTCACCGCCACCGCCTGGGCCGTGGTGGTCTTCGTGGCCGGTTTCGTGTTCTTTTGGAAGGCAGAGGAGGAGTACGGCCGTGGCTGACATCGCGATGAGCAACTTCCGAGGGGCGAGCCAGGACACGCCCAAGACCGCGTCCTCCGAGCCGGCTCGGACCCCCACCGTGGTCGTCGACGACGTCCACATCGTCTACAAGGTGCACGGCGCCGGTTCCGGCAAGGGCAGCGCCACCTCGGCGCTGAGCCGGCTGATCGCCAAGAAGCGCTCGCCCGCCATCCGCGAGGTGCACGCCGTGCGCGGCCTCAGCTTCACCGCGTACAAGGGTGAGGCGGTCGGCCTGATCGGCTCCAACGGCTCCGGCAAGTCCACCATGCTGGCGGCCATCGCGGGCCTGCTGCCGACGGCGAAGGGCGCGATCTACACCAACGGCCAGCCGTCCCTGCTGGGCGTGAACGCCGCGCTGATGAACGACCTGACCGGTGACCGAAACGTCATCCTGGGCTGCCTGGCCATGGGCATGACGCCCAAGGAGGTCGAGTCCCGGTACCAGGAGATCGTCGACTTCTCGGGCATCAACGAGAAGGGCGACTTCATCTCGCTGCCGATGCGCACGTACTCCTCGGGCATGGCGGCCCGTCTGCGGTTCTCGATCGCGGCGGCCAAGACCCACGACGTGCTGCTCATCGACGAGGCGCTGGCCACCGGTGACCAGAAGTTCCAGAAGCGCAGCGAGGCCCGCATCCGCGAGCTGCGCAAGGAGGCCGGTACGGTCTTCCTGGTCAGCCACAACAACAACGCGATCAGGGACACCTGCGAGCGCACCATCTGGATCGAGAAGGGTGAGCTCATGATGGACGGCCACACCGACGAGGTCGTCCGCGAGTACGAGAAGCACAACCGGGCCTGAGCTGAGCCGGTACGGCGGGGGCCGGTGCCGGGGCGGAAACGTCCCTGGTGCCGGCCCTTCGGCTGTGCCCAAAGGCTCGGGTGCGTGTCCGGTATGGGCCGGTGGACCGGGCCGGTGTAGAACGGGGGAGTGACGGTAGTGGCAGCTTCGGCTAAATCCGATAACCAGACAGACGGCGCCACGCTCGAGAAGGCGGACCTGGAGAACTTCCCGGTCGCGCCCTTTTTCCTGCCCGCCGCCTGGCGCACCGATCTGATGGCGGTGTACGGCTTCGCCCGCCTGGTGGACGACGCGGGTGACGGCGATCTGGCGGACCCGGGCCGGGTCGCCGAGCTGCTGGGTGTACCGTTCACCCGTTCGGCCGAAGACGGGACCGTTTTCCGGCTCGCCCTGCTGGACGGACTCGAACGGGACCTGGATCGCGCCTTCGAGGCGGCGCTCACCCCGGACGCCCCGGCGCCGCACCACCCGCTGATGCGCGCACTTGTCCCGCTGATCGGCCGGCACGCCGTCACCCCCGAGCCGTTCCGCCGGCTGATCGAGGCCAACCGGGTCGACCAGACCGTCACCCGCTACCCGGCCTACCGCGACCTGCTCGACTACTGCACCCTCTCCGCCGACCCGGTCGGCCGCCTGGTGCTCGCCATCGCGGGCGTGGCCACCCCGGAGCGGATCGCCTACTCCGACGCGATCTGCAGCGCCCTGCAGGTGATCGAGCACCTCCAGGACGTCGCCGAGGACCTCGGTCGCGGCCGGATCTACCTGCCCGCCGAGGACCTGGACGCCTTCGGCGTCACCGAGCAGGACCTCGCCCGGCCGGTCGCCGGACCCCGGGTGCGTGACCTGGTGGCCTTCGAGGTGGACCGGGCCCGGACCCTGCTCGATCACGGCGCACCGCTGGTAGGTACGGTTTCCGGGAGGCTCCGACTGCTGCTGGCGGGATTCACCGCAGGCGGGTACGCGGCCCTGGCTGCCATCGAGGCCGCCGGGTACGACGTCCTGGCCCAGCAGCCGAAGCCGGACAAGCGCCGCCTCGCAGTGAAGGCGGCGAGACTCTTCGCGAAGGGAAGGTGAACGCCCGCGTGGCGGCATCACCACTGGCGTCCGCTCAGGTCATGGCGGCGTACCGGTACTGCGAGGCGGTCACCGCCCTGCAGGCCCGCAACTTCAGCTACGGCATCCGGCTCCTCCCGGAGGCCAAGCGGTACGCCATGTCCGCGCTCTACGCGCTCGCCCGCCGGATCGACGACATCGGCGACGGCGACCTGCCGCCCGAGCGCAAGGCCGAGCAGCTCGGGCGCACCCGCGAGCTGCTCGACGAGATCCGCTCCGGCGCCGTCAGCGTGGACGACACCGACCCGATCAAGGTCGCCCTGGCGGACGCCGCCCGGCGCTTCCCGATCCCGCTCGGAGCCCTCGACGAACTGATCGACGGCGTCGAGATGGACCTCAAGGGCGCCGAGTACCAGACCTTCGAGGAGCTCAAGGTCTACTGCCGTTGCGTCGCGGGTTCCATCGGCCGGCTCTCGCTCGGCGTGTACGGCTGCGACGACCCGGAGCTCGGCGCCGAGTACGCCGACACCCTGGGCCTGGCCCTCCAGCTCACCAACATCCTCCGTGACCTGCGCGAGGACGCCCTCAACGGCCGCACCTACCTGCCCAGCGAGGACCTGGCCAGGTTCGGCTGCGAGCAGGGCTTCGCCCTGCCCAGGCCCCCGAGGGGCGCCGACTTCGCCGGGCTGGTGGCCTTCCAGGCCGAACGCGCCCAGCGCTGCTTCGAGGAGGGCCTGCGGCTGCTGCCGATGCTGGACCGCCGCAGCCGGGCCTCCACCGCCGCCATGGCGGGCATCTACCACCGGTTGCTGGGCCGGATCGCCGCCGATCCCGAGTCGGTGCTGCGCGGCCGCGTCTCGCTGCCGGGCTGGGAGAAGGCATACGTGGCGCTGTCCGGGCTCGCCGGAGGGCGTTCTTGATTCTCTCGGAAGTTATGTCACGCTGTGTCAGCGCAACATCACGGAAACGGTTCGGCGGGCTGCCCGTAAACGCACGTCCGACGTCCGTCGGCGGGTGTGCGACGGCCCTGGGCGGGCACGTGGTGTCCATGAGCGAACAGCCGAACGACGGCGGGGGGAGGGGCAGATGACCGGGCAGCGGACGTCCGCCCGCCGCAGCGCCGTGGTGGTCGGGGGCGGCCTGGCCGGGATCACCGTCGCACTGCGGCTGGCCGAGGCCGGTCAGCAGGTCACCCTGCTGGAGACCAGGCCCAGGCTCGGCGGCCTGGCCTTCTCCTTCAAACGCGGCGGGCTGACCGTCGACAACGGCCAGCACGTCTTCCTGCGCTGCTGCACCGCCTACCGCGGCCTGGTCGACCGGCTGGGCGCGGGCCGACTGGTGGATCTTCAGCCGCGCCTGGACGTCCCCGTCCTCGGGCTCGGCACCGGCGGCCGCCGCGACTTCGGCCGGCTGCGCCGGGACGCCCTGCCGGTACCGCTGCACCTCACCCGCAGCCTGGCCACCTATCCGCACCTGGGCCCGGCCGACCGGCTGCGGGTGGTGCGCGCCGCGCTCGCGCTGCAGCTGCTCGACCTGGCCGACCCGGCGCTGGACGAGCTCTCCTTCGGCGACTGGCTGCGCCGCCACGGTCAGACCCCGGCCACCGTCGAGGCCCTGTGGGACCTGGTCGGCGTCGCCACCCTGAACGCCACCGCCGACCGGACCTCGCTGGCGCTGGCCGCGATGGTCTTCAAGACCGGGCTGCTCTCCGACCCCGGGGCCTCGGACATCGGCATGGCCGCCGTCCCGCTCGGCGAGATCCACCACGACGCGGCGCTCGCCGAACTGGAACGCCTGGGCGTGCGGGTGCTGCTGCGCAGCCGGGCCGCCGAGCTCAAGCCAGCCGACCGGCACGCCGTCCGGCTGGAGAGCGGCGAGCTGCTCACCGCCGACACCGTGGTGCTCGCGGGCGCCCAGGACAGCGCCGCCGCGCTGCTGCCGGCCGGCGCGATCCCCCGGCAGGGGCGGCTCGCCGAGCTCGGCACGTCGCCGATCCTCAACGTCCACGTGGTCTACGACCGGCGGCTGCTGCGCCGCCCGTTCTTCGCGGCGCTCGGCTCCCCGGTGCAGTGGGTCTTCGACCGTACGGCGCACTCGGGTCTGGCCGTACCGGGTGCCCAGTACCTGGCGCTGTCCCAGTCCGACGCCGGGAACGAGATCGACCTGCCGGTGGCCGAGCTGCGGGCGCGCTACCTGCCCGAGCTGGAGCGGCTGATCCCGGGCGCACGGCAGGCGGAGGTGCTGGACTTCTTCGTCACCCGCGAGCGCACCGCGACCTTCGACCCGGCACCGGGCACCGCCGCGCTGCGCCCCGCGGCCCGGACGGCTGTCCCGGGGCTGCTGCTGGCGGGCTCGTGGACCGCCACCGGCTGGCCCGCGACCATGGAGGGCGCGGTGCGCAGCGGCCATGCCGCGGCCGATGCCGCGCTGGCCGGGACCGGGCGGATCCCGGTCGACCGAGGGGACGGGAGGTGGCCCCGATGACAGCGGGCCCCAGCACTACTGACATCGCACCAGGCGGGCCTGCCAGAGGGGCCCGGCGTCCGGACGGAGAGGGAGGACACGTGGAGGCTCGCTCCGCATCGGCCGCGGCCGCGACGGTCGAGGAGGCCGCTTCGGTGCCGGAGCTGCTGGCCCGCGGCCGGAGCCTGTGCACCCCGCCGCTGCGCGCCGCGGTCGCCCGGCTGGCCGCACCGATGGACACGGTGGCGGCGTACCACTTCGGCTGGATCGACCGGGACGGCAAGCCGGTCGCGGGGGACGGCGGAAAGGCCGTCCGGCCCGCGCTGGCGCTGCTCTCGGCGCAGGCGGCCGGTGCGCCGGCCGAGACCGGAGTGCCTGGCGGCGTCTCGGTGGAACTGGTGCACAACTTCTCGCTGCTCCACGATGACTTGATGGACGGTGACGAGACCCGGCGGCACCGGGCCACCGCGTGGACGGTGTTCGGCCCGGCCCAGGCGATCCTGGTCGGCGACGCGCTGGCCACGCTGGGCACCGAGGTACTGCTGGACGCCGCCGTCACCGGTGGCGCGAGCGCGGCCGACGCGGCCCGGGCGGTCCGTCTGATCACCACCGCCACCCGGAAGCTGATCGACGGGCAGGCCAAGGACGTGGCCTTCGAGGCACGCGAGGCCGTGACGGTCGAGGAGTGCCTGGACATGGAGGGCGGCAAGACCGGCGCCCTGCTGGCCGCCGCCTCCGCGATCGGCGCCGTCCTGGCCGGGGCCGACGACCGCGTCTCCGACGCGCTCCAGCGCTACGGCCACCACCTGGGCCTGGCCTTCCAGGCCGTGGACGACCTGCTGGGCATCTGGGGCGCCACCGAGGTGACCGGCAAGCCGCACTGGGGCGACCTGCGTCAGCGCAAGAAGTCGCTGCCGGTCGCCGCCGCGCTGGCCGAGGGCGGCAGCGCCTCCCGCCGGCTGGCCGAGCAGCTGGCCGACCCCGAGGGACGCGGCGAGGAGAGCGAGCAGGTGCTCGCCGCCCGCGCGGCCCTGATCGAGGAGGCGGGCGGCCGCGCCTGGACCCAGGCGGAGGCCCGCCGCCAGCACACGACTGCCCTCGCCGCACTGGACGAGGTGCCGATGACCGACGCGGTGCGCCGGCACTTCGTCGCACTCGCCGAATTCGTGGTGGTACGAGAGAGGTGACGTCAAGTGACGGCAACCGCGGACGGCCGGCTCGACCCAGAGTACGATTCCGAGCCGGTCGCGGTGGGCGACCGGCCGCCGGGGCCTGAACGGACCAGCGGCCGGATCGCGTCGGGCCGCCCGGCCGGCGGGCGCGGCCCGGTGCTGTGCGAGGCCGCCGGGGCCGACGGCGCGGTGAACGGGGCCAGGGCGGCCGGTCGGGCGGAGGAGGGCCCCGACCGGACCGCGCCGGCCGAGGCGCTGGCCAGGGCCACCGCCCATCTGCTGTCGCTCCAGAGCCCCGAGGGCTGGTGGAAGGGCGACCTGGAGACCAACGTCACCATGGACGCCGAGGACCTGTTACTGCGGCAGTTCCTCGGCATCAGGACGGAGGAGCAGACCCGCGGCACCGCCGCCTGGATCCGCTCCCAGCAGCGCCCGGACGGCACCTGGGCCACCTTCCACGGCGGTCCGCCCGAACTCTCCGCCACCGTCGAGGCGTACGTCGCCCTCAAGCTCGCCGGTGACGACCCCGAGGCCGCGCACATGCGGTCGGCGGCGCAGTACGTACGCGCGCACGGCGGTATCGCCGCCACCCGCGTCTTCACCCGGATCTGGCTCGCGCTCTTCGGCTGGTGGCCCTGGGAGCGGCTGCCGGAACTGCCGCCCGAGCTGATCTTCGCGCCCAAGTGGCTGCCGCTGAACATCTACGCCTTCGGCTGCTGGGCCAGGCAGACGATCGTACCGCTGACCGTGGTCTCGACCTACCGCCCGGTCCGCCCGGCGCCCTTCCCGCTCGACGAACTGCACACCGACCCAGCCGACCCGCACCCCCGTCGGCCGCTCGCCCCGCTGACCACCTGGGATGGGCTCTTCGAGCGCCTGGACAAGGCCCTGCACGTCTACCATCGTTACGCCGTACGGCCGTTGCGCCGGCTCGCGCTCGCCCAGGCCGAGCGCTGGATCATCGAGCGGCAGGAGGCCGACGGTTGCTGGGGCGGTATCCAGCCGCCCGCCGTGTACTCGCTGATCGCGCTGCACCTGCGCGGCTACCGTCTGGACCACCCGGTGATGAAGGCCGGGCTCGACTCCTTCGACGGCTTCACCGTGCACACCGAGGACGGCGGGCGCTGGATGGAGGCCTGCCAGTCCCCGGTCTGGGACACCTGCCTGGCCGCCATCGCGCTGCGCGACGCGGGACTGCCCGCCGACCACCCCGCGCTGGTGGCCGCCGCCGACTGGATGCTCGGCGAGGAGATCACCCGGCGCGGCGACTGGGCCGTCCAGCGACCCGAACTCGCTCCCGGCGGCTGGGCGTTCGAGTTCCAGAACGACAACTACCCCGACATCGACGACACCGCCGAGGTGGTGCTGGCACTCAGCCGGGTCGCCTTCCCCGACCAGGAGCGGCTGCAGGGCGCGGTGCGGCGCGGCGTCGAGTGGAACCTCGGGATGCAGTCCAAGAACGGCGCCTGGGGCGCCTTCGACGTGGACAACACCAGCCGGCTTCCCAACAAGCTGCCGTTCTGCGACTTCGGCGAGGTGGTGGACCCGCCGTCGGCGGACGTCACCGCGCACGTGGTGGAGATGCTCGCCGAGGTCGGCCGATCCGACGACCCGCGCACCCGGCGCGGCATCGCCTGGCTGCTCGCCAACCAGGAGCCGGACGGGTCCTGGTTCGGCCGCTGGGGCACCAACTACATCTACGGGACGGGGTCGGTGGTCCCCGCGCTGACCGCCGCCGGGCTGCGCACCGGCCACCCGGCGATCCGGCGGGCGGTGCGCTGGCTGGAGGAGCGGCAGAACCCGGACGGCGGCTGGGGCGAGGACATGCGGTCCTACCAGGACCCGCAGCGCTGGGCCGGACGCGGGGAGTCCACCGCCTCGCAGACCGCGTGGGCGCTGATGGCGCTGCTCGCGGCCGGGGAGGGGCCGGACGGGGCACGCAGTGCCGCGGTCGAACGGGGCGTGCGCTGGCTGGTGGACACCCAGCTGCCCGAGGGCACCTGGGACGAACCGCACTTCACCGGTACCGGGTTCCCGTGGGACTTCTCGATCAACTACCACCTCTACCGGCTGGTCTTCCCGGTGACGGCCCTCGGCCGCTACCTGCACGGCAACCGGGTGCCCGGCGGCCAGCGATGAGGCGCCGCCCGCGGCCGGTCCGGTGGCGGAGGAGGCCCGTGCCCCTGAGGATCGGGCCAAACGGCCGGATCGGAGGACTGGGATGAGGGCGAGTGCCTGCAGTGCCGCGGGGTGCGGGGCTCCGGGTGAGGTGTACCCCGGTCGGGTGCGGGGTCACCCGCGGGGTACCGCGCGCCCCCGGGGCGCCGCCTGCCTCGGCGCCTCGCGAAGCGGGGCCGTGCGATGAGGGACGGGGTGCTGCTGGTGGTGTGCGCGCTGGGCCCCGAGGTGTGGGCGCTGCGCGGCGGGGACTGGGCCGAGGCACAGAGCGGGCCGCCGGTACTGGCCAGGACCGGGGTGGGACGCACCCGGGCCAGGCGGGTGGCGCGCGAGCTGCTCGCCCGGGACGGGTACGGCGCCCTGGTGGTGGCCGGCTTCGGCGCCGCCGTGGGACCGGGCGTGCGGCCTGCCGATGTGATCGTCGCCGACGCGGTACGCGACCCCGACGGCAACCACTACCCGCTGGACTCCGCCAAGCAGCTCGCCCGGGCCCTGCAGTCCCGAGGCCTCACCACCCACACCGGGCTGCACCACACCGCGGACCACGTGGTGCGGGGCGCCGAGCGGCGGGCGCTGAACTCCCGGGGTGCACTGGCCGTGGACATGGAGGCGGCCGCGGTCCTGGCCGTCCGCGCCGAGCTGCGCCCCCACCTGCCCGCCGCCGTCCTGCGGGTGGTGGTGGACACCCCGGACCACGAACTGATCCGGCCGGGCACCCTACCGGCCGGGGTGCGGGCCTGGCGGACCCTGCGCGCCGCCGTACCGGCCCTCATCGCCTGGCACCGCCAGGCAGCTGTCGCACTCGAAACCCCGCCCTCGACGCTCCCTCAGGAGGCGAGTTAGTCATGGCCATGCCGCTGCGCCAGTCCATCCGCATCAGCACCTACCTCATGCAGCAGAAGCTGAAGCGGCGGGAGAAGTTCCCGCTGATCGTGGAGCTGGAGCCGCTGTTCGCCTGCAACCTCGCCTGTGAGGGCTGCGGGAAGATCCAGCACCCCGCCGGGGTGCTCAAGCAGCGGATGCCGGTGGCGCAGGCGGTCGGGGCGGTGCTGGAGGCGGGGGCGCCGATGGTGTCCATCGCGGGCGGCGAGCCGCTGATGCACCCGCAGATCGACGAGATCGTCCGGCAGCTGATCGCCCGCCGCAAGTACGTGTTCCTGTGCACCAACGCGCTGCTGCTGCGCAAGAAGCTGGACAGGTTCAAGCCCTCGCCCTACTTCACCTTCACCGTGCACATCGACGGACTGCGTGAGCGGCACGACGCCTCGGTGGCCAAGGAGGGCACCTTCGACGAGGCGGTGGAGGCGATCAGGGAGGCCAAGCGGCGCGGCTTCCGGGTCACCACCAACAGCACCTTCTTCAACACCGACACCCCGCAGACCGTGATCGAGGTACTGGACTACCTCAACGACGAACTGCGCGTCGACGAGATGATGATCTCCCCGGCCTACGCCTACGAGAAGGCCCCGGACCAGGAGCACTTCCTCGGCGTCGAGCAGACCAGAGAGCTGTTCCGCAAGGCCTTCGCCGGCGGCAACCGGCGCCGCTGGCGGCTCAACCACAGCCCGCTCTTCCTGGACTTCCTGGAGGGGCGGATCGACTTCCAGTGCACCGCCTGGGGCATCCCCAACTACTCGCTCTTCGGCTGGCAGCGTCCCTGCTACCTGATGTCCGACGGATACGTGCCCACCTACCGCGAGCTGATCGAGCAGACCGACTGGAGCAAGTACGGGCGGGGCAAGGACCCGCGCTGCGCGAACTGCATGGCGCACTGCGGGTACGAGCCGACCGCGGTGCTGGCCACCATGGGCTCGCTCAAGGAGTCGCTGCGCGCGGCCCGGGAGACCCTCGGCTCGTCCGGCACCGCGGCACGGTGACGGCATGTCGCTGCTGAGCGGGATCAGGGGACCCGCCGACCTCAGAGCCCTGGAGGCGGCCGAACTCCCGCTGCTGGCCGAGGAGATCAGGGACTTCCTGATCACCGCGGTGACCAGGACCGGCGGCCACCTCGGCCCCAACCTCGGCGTGGTCGAACTGACCATCGCGCTCCACCGGGTCTTCGACTCGCCGCACGACCGGATCCTCTGGGACACCGGCCACCAGGCGTATGTGCACAAGCTGCTCACCGGCAGGCAGGACTTCTCCCGGCTGCGCGCCAGGGACGGCCTGTCCGGCTACCCCTCGCGGGCCGAGTCCGAGCACGACCTGATCGAGAACTCGCACGCCTCCACCGCGCTCGGCTACGCCGACGGCCTCGCCAAGGCCGACCAGCTGCTCGGCCGCACCGAGCGCAGGAACGTCGCGGTGATCGGCGACGGCGCGCTGACCGGCGGCATGGCCTGGGAGGCGCTCAACAACATCGCCGAGGCCCGGGACCGCCCGCTGGTGATCGTGGTCAACGACAACGAGCGCTCCTACGCCCGCACCGTGGGTGGCCTCGCCCACCACCTGGCCACGCTGCGCACCACCCAGGGGTACGAGCGCTTCCTGGCCCTCGGCAAGGAGGCGCTGCAGCGCACCCCGCTGGTCGGGCAGCCGATCTTCGACGCGCTGCACGGCGCCAAGAAGGGCTTCAAGGACGCCTTCGCGCCGCAGGGGCTGTTCGAGGACCTGGGTCTGAAGTACCTGGGCCCCATCGACGGGCACGACATCGGCGCCGTCGAGCAGGCACTGCGGCAGGCCAGGAACTTCGGCGGCCCGGTGATCGTGCACTGCCTCACCGTCAAGGGACGTGGCTACCGGCCCGCCGAACTGGACGAGGCGGACCGCTTCCACGCGGTCAACCCGATCGACCCGTACACCTGCCTGCCCGTCGCGCCCTCGGCCGGGGTCTCCTGGACCTCCGTCTTCGGCGCGGAACTGGTCGCGCTCGCCGCCGAGCGGCCCGAGCTGGTCGCGGTCACGGCGGCGATGCTCCGGCCGGTCGGGCTGGCCAGGTTCGCGCAGACGTACCCGGAGCGGATCTTCGACGTCGGGATCGCCGAGCAGCACGCGGTGGCCAGCGCCGCCGGGCTGGCCACCGGCGGGCTGCACCCGGTGGTCGCGGTGTACGCAACCTTCCTGAACCGGGCCTTCGACCAGGTGCTGATGGATGTGGCGCTGCACCGGCTCGGAGTGACCTTCGTCCTCGACCGGGCGGGGGTCACCGGGAACGACGGGGCCTCGCACAACGGGGCGTGGGACATGTCCGTGCTGCAGGTGGTGCCGGGCCTGCGGCTCGCCGCACCGCGCGACGCCGAGCAGCTGCGCGCCCAGCTGCGCGAGGCGGTCGCGGTGGACGACGCGCCGACCGTGCTGCGCTTCCCCAAGGGCGACCTGCACCCCGCCGTCCCGGCCCTGGAGCGGATCGGCGGGGTGGACGTACTGCAGCGGACCGGGCCCGAGCCGGAGATCCTGCTGGTCGCCGTCGGCGCGATGGCCCCCGCCTGCCTGGACGCCGCCGCACTGCTCGTCACCGAGGGCTTCACCGCGACGGTGGCGGACCCGCGCTGGGTCAAGCCGGTGGACCCGGTACTGCTCGAACTCGCCGCCGCGCACCGGCTGGTGGTCACCGTCGAGGACAACGGCCGCTCCGGCGGCGTCGGTTCGGCGATCGCCCAGGCACTGCGCGACGCCGGTGTGGACACCCCGCTGCGCGACCTCGGCATCCCGCAGGAGTTCCTGGCGCACGCCGGGCGCGGCGAACTCCTGGAGGAGATCGGCCTCAGCGGCACCGGGGTGGCCGCGCAGACGGCCGCCTTCGCCAAGCAACTGCTGCGAACCCCGCCGAACCCGCCGATGAGAGGAGCGAACCAGCCCCATGCCGGCTGACCGCCTCGACCTCGCCGCGCTGATCGCCAAGCGCGGCCGGGAACGCTACGAGCTGCACGCCCGCTACCTCAACCCGCAGCTGCCCAGGATGCTGCACACACTCGGCTTCGACCGGTACTACGAGCGCGCCGAGGGGCCGTACTTCTACGACGCCGAGGGCAACGAGTACCTCGACATGCTGGCCGGGTTCGGCATCTTCGCGCTCGGGCGGCACCACCCGGTGGTCAGGGAGGCCGTTCAGCAGGTGATGGACCTGGACCTGCCGGACCTCACCCGCTTCGACTGCTCGCCGCTTCCCGGCCTGCTGGCCGAGCAACTGCTTTCGTTCGCCCCGGAGTTGGACCGGGTCTTCTTCGGGAACAGCGGAACCGAGGCGGTGGAGACCGCGCTGAAGTTCGCCCGGTACGCCACCGGGCGGCCCCGGGTGCTGTACTGCGAGCACGCCTTCCACGGCCTGACCACCGGATCGCTCTCGGTCAACGGTGAGAGCGGATTCCGCAGGGGCTTCGATCCGCTGCTGCCGGACACCGCGATCCCGCTGGGCGATCTCGGCGCGCTCGCCCGGGAGTTGAAGAAGGGCGATGTCGCGGCGCTGATCGTGGAGCCGATCCAGGGCAAGGGGGTGCACGCCGCTCCGGCCGGCTGGCTGCTCGCCGCCCGGCAACTGCTGCACGAGCACCGGGCGTTGCTGATCTGCGACGAGGTGCAGACCGGCATCGGCCGGACCGGCTCCTTCTTCGCGTACCAGGAGGAGGGGGTCGAGCCGGACCTGGTCTGTGCGGCCAAGGCGCTGTCGGGCGGGTACGTGCCGATCGGGGCGACGCTCGGGAAGGGCTGGATCTTCGAGAAGGTGTACTCCTCGATGGACCGGGTGCTGGTGCACTCCGCCAGCTTCGGTTCCAACGCCCAGGCGATGGCCGCCGCGCTGGCCACCCTCCATGTGATGCGGGAGGAGCAGGTGGTGGAGAACTCCCGGCGGATCGGCGAGCTGTTCCGGGAGCGGCTGGCGGCACTGGTGGACCGCTACGAGCTGCTGGCCGAGGTGCGGGGCCGGGGGTTGATGATCGGGATCGAGTTCGGGAGGCCCAGGTCGCTGAAGCTGCGCACCGGCTGGACCGCACTGCAGGCGGCGCGCAAGGGCCTGTTCGCGCAGATGGTGGTGGTACCGCTGCTGCACCGCCACCGCATCCTCACCCAGGTGTCCGGTGACCATCTGGAGGTGATCAAACTGATCCCGCCGCTGATCATCACCGAGCGGGAGGTGGACCGTTTCGTCACGGCGTTCACCGAGGTGATGGAGGAGGCGCACCGGGGCAGCGGCCTGATGTGGGACTTCGGACGGACGCTGGTCAAGCAGGCGGTCGGAAACCGGTAGGCCGGGGCGCCGCCCGGCGGGACGCCGGGGGCACCGGACCCGCTAGCGGGAGTTGGGGGCGGGGCAGAGGTCGGCCTGGACGGCGGTGAGGATCTTCTCGGCCTTGTCGGGGCCGAAGCCGTCGGGGTGCTTGGAGGAGGTGAAGTGCTGGTTGACCAGGTCGATCAGCTTCGCCCGGTCCTTGGGGAAGTTGTAGATCGCCTGGCACTGGCTCCGGGCCAGCTCCACGGCCTGGTCGGGGTGACCGGCGACGATGTCCGGGTCTATCGCGTCCAGGGCCGCCACCAGCTTCGTCACCACACCGGGGTCCGGCTTGGGCGGCAGGCCCGCGTCGCTGGGCGGGGCGGGCTTGGCCGGGGCGGCGGAGCCGGAGGCCGCGTCGGAGCCGGACCGGCCCGGCTGCGGAGACGTACCGGCGGCCGAGGCGGCCGGTGAGGCGGCTGCGGAGGAGGAGGCGGCGGGCGCGGCGGTGGTGGAAGCGCTGCTGCTGCAGCCGGTCAGTGCGAGGGCCGCGACGGCGAGAGCCGGTGCCAGTGATCGGAGACGCATCGCGTCAGGATGGCATGTGCGCGGCGGAGGTGTCCGGGGTTGTGACGACCTTGTGACCTGCCGAATCAGGGCTGACATCCGGTCACAGTTCGGTCCTGCGGCGGCGGACCACGACCCAGAGGTCGATCAGAGCGAGCAGGGTGAGGACGCCGCAGCACACGGCGAAGAAGGTGAGCGTGCCACTGCTCGGTGCGGCGGCGGAGGAGGTGTGGGCCGCCCAGAACGCGAACACGGCGGTGAGCACGGCGAAGAACGGGGTGAAGGTGACGGACAGCAGGAAGCGCAGCTTGAGGTCGCTCCGGGCCGTAGCGGGCTCGGTGCCGCTGCGCCACTGCCGTGGGGTCTTCGCTGGACGCATAGCCGATCGCCTCCACCCCGCTCGGCCGCGGTGGCCGATCTACGATTCCAGCGTACGTCCGGGTACGTCCGGGGACCGTGACGACCGTGGGGAGAACGGCTGTGGACGAGCGCGAGGAGCACGTGGAGTACGTCGGGCTGCCGGTGGAGGCGGCGCAGGACCTGGCGGCCGAGCGGGGGTGGGACGTCGTCCGGGTGCTGGCGCCCGGTGAGCTGATCACCCTGGAGTACCGCGAGGGCAGGCTCAACCTCGCGATCCGGGACGGGGTGGTCGAGCGCTGCTGGAGGGGCTGAGGGCCGGCCCGCGGCCGGGCGGGGGCCTGTGGTGGTGCGCCGGGGCCTGGCGGAGCCGTCTGATCAGCTGCGCAGTGCCGCGGGGGCGCGGCCTAGCGCGATCCGTGCCAGAGGGCGGTGATGCGTTCGTCGATCGTTGCGATCAAGGGCTCGAAGAGGGGCATCGAGAGCAGGACCAGAGCGCCCGCGGCCCAGCCGGCCAGGACGTCTGAGAGCCAGTGGGTGCCCAGGTAGACCGTGGTGAGCCCGATCGAGACGGCGGTGAACGAGGCCAGCAGGATGCCGGTGCGGCGCCAGCGTTCGGCGAGGTAGGCGAGTACGCCCCAGGTCACCACGGCGTTGGCGGTGTGCCCGGAGGGGAAGATGGTGCCGCCGGCGAACAGCTCGGGCGAGCCCAGGTAGTGCGCGTAGTGCGGGCCGAGCCGGCCGGTGACGATCTTCACACCGCCGACCGTGATGTTGAGCAGCAGCAGTGCCACCCCCATCGCCAGCAGCGGCCGTACGGTCTTGTGCCGGAAGCAGCGCCAGCCCAGCCAGACGCAAGCGATGATCGCGGAGGGGCCGCGCTGCCCGGCGATGATCCAGACGTTCAGCAGCGGCTGGACCTCGGGCCAGCGCTTGTAGGGTCTGAGCTGCTTGAGCGCCCAGTCGAGATCGACCAGCTTGGTGTTCAGCACCACGGCGATCACGACCAGCAAGTACGCCAGGCCGGTGAGACCGAAGACGATCGCGTGGCGGCGGCTCATCGGTAGCCACCCTGCCTCGGCGGATCCCCCGTCCACGGCGGGGTCGGTCCGGTGGCCGGACGGTTCGACATGAGCTTGCACGGCTTCGACATTACCCGCTCCACCTGGGCACTCTTGCCCAGTGCCAGCGGCCGTCACCCCGCAGTGACCACCCACTCCCGGCGCACTCCCGTGCGCTGGTGGGCAGGTTCGAAGCCGGCGAGGCGCCCGTCCTCGCGGGGTGGGGCCTGCGCGGACGGGCGCCGCTCCGAGGGCGGTGCCGAGTGGAGCAGCAGGTCAGGCGTAGTGGTCCAGGGCCCGTGCCCGACTGCCGTGACCGGCCCTCGCGCCGTCGAGCGAGCCGATCCCGAAGGGGATCCGGCAGGCGGTCCGGTGCCGGCGGGGCGGCCGGGCGGGAGGGGAGGACCAGTGCGGTCCACCGCGGGGGCCGGTGACCGCTGCCGAGAATGTCACCGAACCGTAGCCATTCCGTCGGCTACCGCACGGCCGGCCCGACAGCGCTCGCTCCGTCAAGCACCAGCCGGAGGCCGGCCGAGGTGGAGAGCGCCGCGGTCTTCACGTGGATCACGCCGCCACGGTCGTCCGCGTCGTACCACCAGCCCTGGCCGGACCGGTCGAAGGCGGCCCGGTCGGCCAGTTCGGGCAGGGCGCGCCCGCCCAGGGCGACCCGGCTCGGCGCGGTGCCGCCGTGCACGGTGAACAGGTACGGCCGGGCGCTCTGCTTGCCGGTGAAGGTCCCGAGACTGGGCGAGACGTCGATGCGCACCTGCCCCCGCCCGGCGGTCGGAGCGTCGACCCGGGCGGTCTGGGTGGCGTAGCCGCCGTCGCGGTACTGGCGGGTGACCCCGTCGTCCTCGTACAGGCTGAAGCCGCTGTGTCCCTGCGGGTAGACGTCCCAGGCGAGCGGGGAGTCGGCGGTGCGGTCCCGGTAGGAGCTGATACCCGGCCACATCGGCACCGCGGCACCGGCCTTGACGAACAGCGGCAGGGTGTCCAGCGGCGCGTGGTACCCGTTGACCGTGGTCGGCCCCTGGTACGTGCGGCCGGTCCAGTAGTCGATCCAGGTGCCCTCGGGCAGGTAGATGCCGTCGCGCACCGAGGTGTCGGAGTAGACCGGGGCCACCAGGAAGTCCTGGCCGCTGAGGAACTCGTACTTGACCGCGTCGGTGGCCGTGACCGGGTCGTCCGGGTACTCCAGGGCCAGCGGACGGACCGGGCCGACACCGGTGCGGTGGGCCTGGGCCGCGTAGCTGTACACGTAGGGCAGCAGCGACTCCTTGAGCTTGAGGTACTTGCGGTTGATGGAGGTGTACGGCTCGCCGTAGCGGTAGGGCTGCTTGTCGCTGGGCGCCCAGCCGTCCATCGACATGACGGCGGGCAGGAAGGACTTCCACTGCAGGTCGCGGGTGTAGGTCTGCGGGCTGCCGCCGAAGATGCCGTCCACGTCGCCCGTGTTGTAGGCCATCCCGGACATGGTGGAGCCGGCGTACGTGGGGATCTGCCAGCGGATGTAGTCCCAGCCGCCGGACTGGTCGCCGCTCCACTGCACTCCGCAGCGCTGGGCGCCGGACCAGCTCTCGGGCGCCCAGGTGAAGCCGCGGGCGTCGCTGTTGTCCTCGATGCCGCGGTAGGCGTCCTTGCAGCCGTCGAGCGCGAACTTGTAGCCGTCGCCGACCCAGGCGACGTCCAGTTTGGCCACCCGCTGACCGGACTTGACCTGGTCGGCGAGCTGGCTGAGGCCGTTCTCGGTCCACAGGCCGAGCTGCATCCCGCGTTGCCGCAGGCCCTCGGCGGTCTGGGCGAGGTTCTCGTATCCGCAGCCGTAGCCGTCGTTGACCAGCATCCAGCCGTTCGGCATGTCGTTCCTGCGGTAGTCGTCCGCGATCTTCAGCGCGTCCAGGGTGTGCCGCTCGCCCCGGTTGGCGTTGTGCAGATAGCAGTCCGAATCGCCCATCTCCAGACCGTAGATGGGCGGCAGGAACGGTTTTCCGGTCAGTGAGGTGTACTGGCCGATCACGTCCTTGAGGCCGGGCCCGGCGAAGTAGTAGGCGTCGAAGCGGAGTTCCTGCTCGGTGGTGGTGACCGGGTCGGTGAAGGCGTACGTGCCGGGGGCGTAGGTGTTGCGGTAGACGCCGTACCCGGCGGAAGAGAGGTAGAACGGCACGGAATTGGGGTGCCCGCCCTCGTTCCAGTCGTAGTCCACGCCGATCTGGACGGTCCTGTCGCGGTGGGAGAACGAGCCGTTCTGCTCACCGCCGCCGAAGAACTGCTCGTTCGCGCCCCGGGCCAGGGCCTGGGTGGTCGTCTTGCCGTCCCAGGAGATCGGCCGGGTCTCCTCCCAGACCTTCGTGCCGTCGGCCCGGTAGAGCGCGAAGCGCAGTGCCGACTTGTAGACGCGCAGGGTGACCTTGCCGGTGGACAGCTCGTAACGGTCGCCCCGGTCACGCCACTTGGTGGCGGGCGGGGCGCCCTGCGGCAGGACGACGTCGGCGCCGACCGGGTCGGTGAACGAGCCGTCGGGAGCGAGCTCGATCCGGAAGACCTGGTCGGTGACGAAGCTGACCCGGGCCCTGGCGCTGCCCGCGGAGAAGGTGTAGACGGCGCCCCTCGCGGTGATTCCGGTGACGGCGCCGGCCGACCCGGCCACCGCGGCGGCCGGCGCTGCGGCGAGGGCCGGGGCGAGGGCACCGCCGCCGAGGGAGAGCAGGGCGGCCAGGGCGAGAGCGGTGGTCCGTGACTGCCGGGAGTGTTGCAAAGTTCTGCGCATATGAGCTCCTCATCATGCAAGAACAAACACTGATGGGCAGGTATAGCGCACAGTCCTCCGCTTGACCACACCGCCGGACGGTCGGAAAAACACACAGGCCCCCGCAGATGCGGGGGCCTGTGAAGGGCTGGAGATCTCAGGGCATCAGGCGTTCGACCGCGGCGGCGCCGTACTTCTCCAGGTCCTGCCGGGCCTTCTCGATGAGCTCCGGGGTGGGGGTGCGGCCCGAGGCCATGACCAGGTCCTCCGGGTCCACCGGGTGCTCGGCACCCGTGTGGAGCAGGCGGTCCGGCGTCGGGCGGAACTCGCTGTCGGTGGGCTCGTTCGTCATCTGGTGCCTCCCGGGGAGTGCGGGCTTTCTGAGACCCGAGTCTCCTCCCACCTGGGCCCGCGCGCATCGCGAGCGGGCCCAGGACCTGTCCGGCGGACCCCTGCGGGCCGAAGAAGGTCCGCCGGACAGGCCCTGATGCGGTGCGGCGGTCAGTCGAGCGGGCCGCCGGCCACGTAGATGACCTGGCCGGAGACGAAGCCGGCCGCCTCGCCCGCCAGGAAGGAGATGGTGTTGGCGACGTCCTCGGGCACGCCGACCCGGTTCACCGGGATCTGGGTGGCGGCGGCCTGCTTGAAGGCCTCGAACTCCATGCCGACCCGGGCCGCGGTGGCGGCCGTCATGTCGGTCGCGATGAAGCCGGGCGCCACCGCGTTGGCGGTGATGCCGAACTTGCCCAGCTCGATCGCCAGGGTCTTGGTGAAGCCCTGCAGGCCGGCCTTGGCGGCGGAGTAGTTGGCCTGCCCGCGGTTGCCCTGCGCCGAGGAGGAGGAGAGGTTGACGATCCGGCCGAAGCCGGCGTCCACCATGTGCTTCTGGCAGGCCCGGGTCATCAGGAAGGCCCCCTTGAGGTGGACGTCCATCACGGTGTCCCAGTCCGACTCGGACATCTTGAACAGCAGGTTGTCGCGGAGCACCCCGGCGTTGTTGACCAACACCACCGGAGCGCCCAGCCCGGCGGTGATCGTCGCCACGGCCGCCTCCACCTGCTGCGCGTCCGAGACGTCCGCCCCCACCGCCAGGGCCCTGCCGCCCGCGGCGGTGATCCGCTCGACGGTGTCCTTGCCCGCCGAGGCATCCAGGTCCACGACGGCCACCGCGTAGCCGTCGGCGGCCAGCCGCTCGGCGGTCGCGGCGCCGATGCCGCGGGCCGCGCCGGTGACGACCGCGACCCGGGGGGTGCTGCTCTGCTCGGTCATGCTCGTACTCGTCTCTCTCGGTGGGGTGACGGACATGGCCGCTGCCGAGCGCGGCCCTGCCCCGATGGGTGGTCAGGAGGACGCTGAGGCGGACACCCTACCGGTGGGTAGTGCCCGGAGCCAGAGTGCAGAGTCGCAGGTGACGGAGGGTGAGGGCATCCGGTGAAGATCAATCATCCAAACCGGTAGTTGTGCCCACGACATGCTGCGGAAATATGCCAACTTCGACGAACATGCGTCTACTCTTGGCCCCTGCCTGCCGGTGCGGGCCTACCGTTTGTATAGTGTGCGCCAGCAGCCACCGGCTGCACGGCTGGCGCGCCTACCCTCACAGCGGGACGCTCACTCGCCGTTACTGCCCCGCCCGGGTGTCCCACACACACCGGGTGTGACATCGGGACGGATTTCATGGTGCTGGGGGAGATCCCGACGACCCGTGTGCCCGCGCGACTTCAGCAGTCGCCCGGTCACCTCATCCGCGTGGCCCAGCAGGTGCACACCCGCCTGTGGTCCGAGTACGTCGGTACCGAGCTCACGGCTCCGCAGTTCGCGGTGCTGCTCGTGCTGGCCCTCGAACCGGGAGCCGACCAGCGCACGGTCGGTGAGCGGGCCTCGCTCGACAAGGCGACGATGGCGGAGATGGTCGCCCGCCTGGTCCGGCGCGGTCTGGTGCTGCGGCGCCGTGACCCCGCCGACGGCCGTCGCAAGCTGCTCGCGCTCTCGCAGAGCGGTGCGCAGGCGGTGCGCGAGGCCACCGGCGGAGTGGTCCGCGTGCAGCGGACCCTCTTCGAGCCGCTGAGCGCCGAGGAGCAGGTCGAGATCGTCCGGGTGATGGCGAAGATAGCCCGTCTGGAGCCGGCCGCGGTGGCCGTCATGACGGACGCCCGGCCGATGCTGGACGCCCAGCGGGCGATCGGCTACCTGATCCGGGTCAGCCAGCAGGTGCACACCAAGCTCTGGTCCGAGAAGGTCGGCGCTGAGCTGACGGCCCCTCAGTACGCCGTGCTGGACGCCCTGGAGACCGAGCCCGGCGCCGACCAGCGTACGGTCGGTGAGCTGGCCTCGCTGGACAAGGCCACCATGGCCGAGATGGTCAGCCGGCTGGTCCGGCGCGGTCTGGTGCTGCGCCGCCGCGATCCCTCGGACGGTCGCCGCAACCTGCTCTCGCTCTCGCCGGCCGGGCAGGACCTGCTGCACCGCTCGGCGGCCGCGGTGCGGGAGGTGCAGGAACTCCTGCTCGCCCCGCTGGAGCCGGAGGAGCACGAGAGCGCGCTGGCGCTGATCGCCAAAGCCGCCAGGCTGTAGCGATCCGTCGGGCACTTCCTCGAAGTAACGATTTGCCACCGTGTCGAACGGCCCCGATCACCGGGTGCGTCCGGGCACGGCGGCGTGACGAGCGGCCGGTCGCCTCCGATCCGGGGGCAACGACCGGCCGCTCGTCTTTCCGTCACCGCCCGCGGTGGACCGTTCGGGCGGTCAGCTCCAGTCGAACTCCTGCGGGTCCGGGCCGAGGCGCTTGCCCGTGGCCACACCGGCGATCGCGCTCAGGTCCTCGGCGTCCAGCTCGAAGCCGAGGACGTCGATGTTCTCCCTGATCCGGGACGGGGTGACCGACTTCGGGATCGCGATGATCCCGCTCTGCAGGTGCCAGCGCAGCACCACCTGGGCCACCGTGCGGTCGTGCTTCTCGGCGATCTTGACCAGCTCGGGCTCGGTGAGCAGCTCCTTGCCCTGGCCCAGCGGGCTCCAGGCCTCGGTCGCGATGCCGTGCGCCGCGTGGTACTCGCGCAGCTCGTGCTGCGGGAAGTGCGGGTGCAGCTCGACCTGGTTGAGCACCGGCACGATCGAGCTCTCCTGGCGCAGCGCGTCAAGCTGCTGCGGGCCGAAGTTGGAGACGCCGACCGCCTTGACCCGGCCCTCGGCGTACAGCTTCTCGAAGGCCTTCCAGATGTTGAGGAAGGTGCCGTGCATCGGGCGCGGCCAGTGGATCAGGTAGAGGTCGACGTAGTCCAGGCCGAGCTTGGCCAGCGACTCGTCGAAGGCGCGCAGCACGGCGTCCTGGCCCTGGAGGCCCGACCAGTCCCGGGTGCCGGAGTTCCACAGCTTGGTGGTGACGAACAGCTCCTCGCGCGGTACGCCGGCCGCCGCGATCGCCTGGCCGGTGCCGGCCTCGTTCTCGTAGATGGCGGCGGTGTCGATGCTGCGGTAGCCGGCCTCGATGGCGGTGCGGACGGCGGTCGCCGCCTCGGCGTCCGGGACCTGCCAGACGCCGAAGCCGAGCTGCGGGATCCGGACGCCGTTGTTCAGAGTGACGCTGGGGATGGTGCTCACTGGAAGGGGTGCCCTCCGTCAGTCGGATAGTGCCGTTGGGGAGCAACCCCGAGCGGGGTCGGTATGTTCCCGATTCGCCAAGGATTCACCGAAATTGATGAACCTTGACGCCAAGTGCCGTTCCGCGGCCCTGCGTTGAGCGGCAGGTGCGGGAAAACCTGTTGCGTACGTCACAGTGCGGGCGGCACTCTCGGTGCCCATGACGTCCTGATGACCCGCACCCCCGCCGTCACCTCGTCCCGCCCGGCCTGCGGATCGCGCCGGGCGACCCGCCGCGCCCAGGACCTGGGCCGCGTGCCTGAGCATCCTGCCCGCACCACCCCCGCAACGGAGCGTCATGCCGCTCAAGTCCCTACCCATGCCGGATCCGGGCGTCCCCGACCTGGGTTCACCACGCGCCTTCCTGCGCTGGCTGCGCCGCAGCCAGCGGCGCGGCCAACTGCTAGCCACCGCCTGGGGCGTACTGGAACTCGCCTGTCAGGCGGCCCTTCCACTGGCGCTCGGCCTCGGCATCCAGGCCGCCGTGGCCGGCGACACCGCCGGGATCTGGCGCACCGGCGCCCTCGCCCTGCTGCTCGCCGCGCTCCAGGCGTTCGGCGCCGTCCAGTTGCACCGGCAGGCGGTGTGGAACTGGATCACCGCCGCCTCCCAGCTGCGCCAGCTGGTGGCCCGACAGGCATCCGGGCTCGGCGCCGGGCTGTCCCGGCGGATCGCCACCGGCGAGATCGTCGCGGTCAGCAGCAGCGACGTGGAGCGGATCGGCTGGTACGTCGAACTGCTCGCCAGGGTGCGGGCCGCCGTCCTGGTCTGGCTCGGCCTCAGCACGATCGTGCTGGTCCGCCGACCGCTGCTCGGCCTCGCGGTCCTGCTCGGCGTGCCCGTCCTCGCGGCCTCCGTGTGGCCGCTGCTCGCCCCGCTGGAGCGCCGCTACAGCACCCAGCGCGCCTTCGCGGGCAAGGCCACCGAGCTGACCGCCGACACCGTCGCCGGACTGCGGGTGCTGCGCGGCATCGGCGGCGAGGAGCTCTTCCTGGAGCGCTACCGGGCGGCCTCGCAGCAGGTCCGCGGCGCCGCCGTCCGTACGGCCAGGATCTGGTCGCTGATGCAGGCCCAGCAGGTGCTGCTGCCCGGCCTGTTCGTGGTCGCCACCACCTGGTACGGCGCCGAGCTGGTGATCCGCGGGCAGATCGGCGTCGGCGAACTGGTCGCCGTGTACGGGGCGACGGCCTTCCTCTCCTCGCCGCTGCGGATCCTCGGCGAGGCCGCGCACGCCCGGAGCGTCGCCCGGGTCGCGGCCGGCCGGGCGGTCCGACTGCTGGCGCTGAACCGGACGGCGGACGGCGAGGCCCTCACCGCCCGGCTCACCCGTTCGGAGCGCGCCGACCTGCACGACCCGCTCACCGGGCTGACCGCCCGCGCCGGGCGGATCACAGCCGTGGTCTGCGGCGACCCGGACGTCGCCGGCCACCTGGCCGGACGGCTCGGCGGGCATCTACCGCTGGCCGAGGGCGAGCAGCCCGAGCCCTCGGTACGGCTCGGCGGCACCCCGCTGGACGAGGTGCCGCTGGCCGAGGTGCGGGCGGCCGTACTGGTCCAGGACAAGGACCCGGCGCTGCTCTCCGGCACCCTGGCCGAGTTGTTCGACGTCCCCGGCGCCGGGCGCATCACCCCCGAGCGGGCGCTGGCCGCCGCCCGCGCCGGGGACGTCCTGGAGGCCCTGGTCGACGGCTCGCCCGAGTGCCAGGGCGACCCGATGCTGGCCCGGATCACCGAGAAGGGGCGCTCGCTCTCCGGGGGCCAGCGCCAACGCCTCGCGCTGGCACGCTCGTTGGCGGCCGACCCGGCCGTGCTGGTGCTGGACGAGCCCACCAGTGCAGTGGACGCCCACACCGAGTCCAGGATCGCCACCGGGCTGCGCGAGGTGCGTGAGGGCCGCACCACCGTGCTGTTCGCGACCAGCCCGCTGCTGCTCGACCGGGCCGACACCGTCCTGCTGCTCCACCAGGGCCGGGTCGCCGCCGGCGGCACCCACCGCGAACTGCTGCACGGCTGCCCCGAGTACCGGGCGATCGTCACCCGCGACGAAGGGGCGGCCAGCGCCGACAGGAGAACCGCGTCGGACGGTCCATCCGCATCCGCGCCCGCCGAGGAGAAGGTATGAAGCCCCCGGAAGTACGGCAGCACGGGCCGGCCGCCATGCTGCCGGTGGCCTCCCCGGCCACCGTCCGCGACTACGTCCGACTGCTGGCCCGTCGGCACCGCGCCGGCTTCGCCGCCGTGGTCGCACTCAACGCCACCGCCACCGTCGCCGGACTGGCCGGCCCCTGGGTGCTCGGCTCGCTGGTGCAGGAGCTCAGCGCGGGGACGACCGGGAGCCGGATCCTCACCGCGATCGGGTGGTATCTGCTCGCGCTGTTCGTGCAGGCCGGCTTCATCGGCTGTTCCCGGCTGCGCGGCAGCATGCTCGGCGAGCGGATGCTGGCCGACCTGCGCGAGGACTTCCTGGTGCGCTCGGTCGCCCTGCCGCCCGGCGTGCTGGAACGCGCCGGGACGGGCGACCTGGTCTCCCGCGGCACCACCGACATCGACCGGCTCGCCAAGTCGGTCCGCGAGGCGGTGCCCGAACTCGCCGTCGCCCTGGTCTCGGTGGTCCTGGTGCTCGGCGCCCTGCTGCTCACCTCGCCGCTGCTCGCGATCACCGCGGTGATCGGACTGCCACTGCTGCTGGCCACCTCCCGCTGGTACTTCCGCCGCGCCCCGCAGTCCTACCGCTGGGAGTCGGCCGGGTACGCGGCGGTCAACACCGTGCTGGCCGAGACGGTGGACGCCGGGCGCACGGTCGAGGCGCTCCGGCTGGGTGAGCGGCGGGTCGAGCTGACGGATCGCCGGATCGGCGAGTGGCTGGCCTGGGAGCGGTACACCCTGTGGCTGCGCACCGTGTGGTTCCCGAGCGTGGACGCCACCTACGCGCTGGCGGTGCTGGCCACCCTCACCCTGGGCGGCCTCTACGCGACCCGGGGCTGGATCGGCGTCGGCCAGTTGACCGCCGGGGTGCTCTACGCCCAGGCGCTGACCCACCCGGTCGACCTGATCCTGCGCTGGTACGACGAACTCCAGGTCGGCCAGGCCTCGTTGGCCCGGCTGGTCGGTGTCCGCGAGGTGGTGGACCCGGAGACGGACGAGACCGTGCGTCCGGCGGGCCGCGAGGTCTCGGCGAGCGAGGTGGCCTTCGGCTACCGCGACGGCGTCGATGTACTGCACGGCATCAGCCTGGACGTCGCGCCCGGCAGCCGGGTCGCGCTGGTCGGGCCGTCGGGGGCGGGGAAGTCCACGCTGGGGCGGCTGTTGGCGGGGATCTACGCCCCGGGCCGGGGGAGCGTCACGCTGGGCGGTGCCCCGCTGGCGCGGATGCCCGCCGAGCGGATCCGGGCGCAGGTCGCACTGGTCAACCAGGAGCACCATGTGTTCGTCGGCACCCTGCGGGACAACCTGCGGCTGGCCCGGCCCGGCGCCGATGACGTCGAACTGCGCGCGGCGCTCGCGGCGGTGGACGCCGGGGAGTGGGTGGCGGCGCTGCCGGACGGCCTGGACACCGAGGTCGGCTCGGGTGGGACGGTGCTGACGCCGCCGCAGGCCCAGCAATTGGCGCTGGCCAGGCTGGTGCTGGCGGACCCGCACACCCTGGTGCTGGACGAGGCGACCTCGCTGCTGGACCCGCGGGCGGCCCGGCACCTGGAGCGTTCGCTCTCGCGGGTGCTGGAGGGGCGTACGGTGATCGCCATCGCGCACCGGTTGCACACGGCGCACGACGCGGATGTGATCGCGGTGGTGGAGCAGGGGCGGATCAGCGAGTACGGGAGCCATCCGGAGCTGGTGGCGGCGGGCGGGGCGTACGCGGCGCTCTGGCGCTCCTGGCGCGACGAGGGATAGCGGGCCCGACGGACAGGCCGGCCCGGGCACTCGGGGGCGCACCGCTGTAGCGCCCCCGAGTGCCGGATCACCCCTCCGCGGCTGCCGCCGGTTGGGTGTACGGGGTGGGCCGGCCCGGGCACCGGGGGCGGCGCGCGGTGCGGGGCGGTGCGGCCGCGGCGCAGACTGCCTCCGTGGCCAAGACTTCAGGCCCCAAGGTCAAGGGCGGTGCCCCGATCGCAGCGGCGGGAGTGGTGACGGGCCTGCCTCCGGAGGCGCGGCAGTAGCCCTGTGATGCCCGAATATCAAAGCGAATACTGGGGTATTGCGGATGCGACTCCAAAATCTGCTTATGATTCAGGAGTGTTCGACTCACGGCACATCAGGACGTTCCACGAGGTCGTCAGCACCGGCTCCTACTCGGCCGCCGCTCGTGTCCTCGGCTACACCCAACCCGCCATCACCCAGCAGATGAAGGCGCTGGAGCGCGATGTCGGCGTACCGCTGTTCACCCGCGCCGGGCGCGGACTGCGGCTCACCGAGGCCGGCGAGGCCCTGTCCCGGCACGCCCGGACCATCCTCGCCAGCATGGAGGCCGCCCAGCAGCAGCTCGGCGCACTCGCCCGGCTGCGCGCCGGCCGGGTTCGGGTCTGCGCCTTCCCCAGCGCCAACGCCACCCTGATCCCCGAGGCGATGGCCCGGCTGCTCGCCGGGCACCCCGGGGTCCGGGTCGAGCTGCTGGAGGCCGAGCCGCCCGACTCCGTCCAGCGGCTGCTTCGCGGCGAGTGCGACATCGCGCTCTCCTTCACCTACCCGGGCGTGCGTGCCGAGACCCCGCCCGAACTGGTCGAAGTCCCGTTGATGGAGGATCAGTTGACCGTGCTGCTGCCGGTCGGCCACCAGCTCGTCCGACGGCATGCGGTGCGTCTGGCCGACCTGGAGACCGAGCGGTGGATCGCCGGGTGTCCGCGCTGCCGGGCCAACCTGCTGCACGTCTGCGCCGAGGAGGGCTTCGCCCCCGACGTGGTCTTCAGCACCGACGACAACCTCGCGGTGCAGAGCCTGGTCGCGGCCGGAGTCGGCATTGCCCTGATGCCCGCGCTGGTGCTCTCCTTCATGTGCCACCGCAAGGTCACCGGCCGGCTGGTCGAACCGCACCTGCGCCGCAAGGTCTGCGCTTACGTGCTCCGCGAGCACCAGCGGATACCGGCCACCGCGTTGGTGCTGGACGAGCTGCGCCGGGCGGGGGCCGCTCGGGTCGGGTGCTGAGGCAGCACCGGCGGGAGGCGGCCGAGGGCGGCAACCCATAAGCTGAAGTTGGCATACAGCCAAAAGACTGTCGTTGGACGTAATGGCTTGATCGGTCGACGCTTCAGATATGAACACTTCCGCCACCGTTATCGCCGACCGGTGTACGGAGCGTATGCACCGCCTGATCAGCGCGCTGCGCGACGTCGTCGAACGCGGCCTTCCTCCGGACCTGACCGCCTACCTGGTCGGCGAGCAACTCGCACCGCACCTCGGCGCAGCCGACCTGCTCACCGCCGACCAGCAGCTGGGCGATCCGGACCGTTACCGCCAGCACCTGATCCACGCCGAGTCCGACGGCAGCTTCTCCCTGGTCGCCCTGGTCTGGCTGCCGGGACAGCACACCTCCATCCACGACCACGTCTCCTGGTGCGCCACCGGCGTCCACCAGGGCACGGAGAGCGAACGCCGGTACCGGCTGGTCCCCGACGGCCGCGCCGCCCGGCTGATCGCCACCGAGGACATCACCAACCCGGTCGGCGCCGTCTGCGGCTTCGCCCCTCCCGGCGACATCCACCGGGTGCAGAACTGCGGCAGCGACACCGCGATCTCCCTGCACGTCTACGGTGCGGACATCTCCAGGATCGGCAGCAGTGTCCGCCGGGTCTACCGGCTGCCCGCCGACGAGCGGTGAGCGGGCCCGTGACGCTGACCGTCGATACCGCCGGACGACCCACCACGCCACCCGTCCTCGGGCCGGCGTTCCGGCGCAACGGCCCGGGACTGGCGCTCGCCGCACTCGGCGTGGCCACCGCCTGGGCCGTGCACCAGCTGATACCCGCCATTCCGCGGCTGACCGCGGCCGTGGTGCTCGGCGTCGCGGTCGCGCATGTCCCGTGGCTGCGCCCGCTGGTCAAGGGCGCGGCCAGGCCCGGACTCTCGCTCGCAGGAAAGCGGTTGATGCGGGCCGGGATCGTACTGCTCGGCCTCAAACTCAGCCTCGGCGACGTGCTCGGCCTCGGCTGGGCCACGGTCGCGATGGTGCTGGCCGTGGTCGTCGCGACCTTCTTCGGCACCCTCTGGCTCGGCCGCCGGCTCGGCCTGAGCGGCGACCAGCCGCTGCTGATCGCCACCGGCTACTCGATCTGCGGCGCCTCCGCGATCGGCGCCGTGAGTCAGGTCGCCGAGAGCGACGAGGAGGACGTCGCCACTTCGGTGGCGCTGGTCACCCTCTGCGGAACGCTGGCGATCGCGGTACTCCCGCTGCTGCAGCATCCGTTGGGGCTCGGCGGCGCCGAGTTCGGACGCTGGGTCGGGGCGAGCGTGCACGACGTCGGGCAGGTGGTCGCGACCGCGCAGACCGGTGGGGCGGACGCGCTGCGTGAGGCCGTACTGGTCAAGCTGATGCGGGTGGTGCTGCTGGCGCCGCTGACGGCGGGCGTGGCGGTGGCACTGATCAGACGGCGTCCGGAGGGGAACGCCGCACGGGAGAGCGGAGCGAAGCGGCCGCCGCTGGTGCCGCTGTTCGTACTCGGCTTCCTCGCCATGATCGTGCTGCGTTCGGTGGTGACCGTCCCGGCGGAGGTGCTGACGCTCGCCGGCGACGGACAGGAACTGCTGCTGGCGGCAGCCCTGTTCGGCCTCGGCAGCGCCGTCCACCTGCCCACCCTGGCCCGCACCGGCGGGCGGGTCGCGGCACTCGGGCTGGCCTCCTGGGTGGTGGTCGCCGGCGTTTCCTACGCGGGCGTGCTGCTGACCACCTGAGCGGATGCCGCGCAGCACTCGAGCGGATGCGGCTCACCAGCTCACCGGGCCTGTGGCGGGCGTCTGTGGCAGGGCCGTTGAGAACCGGGCTGACGTAAAGTGGTCCGGTACCGCTGGCCGCACACGATGGGGACCACGATGGCTGTACTGCCCGACCGGGACGGACTGGACACCCCTGTCACGCTCGACCGGCATGAGGGTCCGTACGGCGAGGTGGTGCTGCGGCAGCGAGGCGAACACTTCGAGATCATCGCCAACGGGTGCTTCCTGATGGACACTGCCGACGGGCGTTCCGAGCGGTTGCTGATCCAGGCGGCCCTGGACCAGCTCGGCTCGGTCGAGCTCCCCTCGGTGCTGATCGGCGGCCTGGGTGTGGGTTTCTCGCTCGCGTACGCCGCCGCCGAGCCCCGCTGGGGCCGGATCGCGGTCGCCGAGCGGGAGGGCGCCATCATCGACTGGCACCGCTCCGGCCCGCTGGCGGCGTTCTCCGCGCACGCCCTGGACGACGACCCGCGGGTCACGGTGCTCCACACCGACCTGGTCGAGTACCTGCGCGCCGAGGGCGAGTTGTACGACGCGCTCTGCCTGGACATCGACAACGGCCCGGACTGGACGGTCACCGACTCCAACCTCGGCCTTTACGGACCTGCCGGACTGGCCGCCGCCCAGCGGCGGTTGACGCCCGGTGGGGTGCTGGCGGTGTGGAGCGCGCAGCCGTCCGCCGCCTTCGAGGAGGCGCTGCGAGCGGCGGGCTTCGCAGATGTGCACACGCTGGAGATCCCGGTGCTGCGGGGCGTGCCCGATGTCATCCACCTCGCGCGGCGGAGCTGACACGTCGCAAGGGGTGCGGCAGCTGCTTGGCTCCGCAGGTCATTGACGGGAACGCCGGCTGAGGGCTACCGGTAGCGCCGGTGCTCACGGGCAGAGAACAGGGCGGCCGGGCGGACCCGAGTGCATGGGTCCGTCCGGCCGCTTCGGGCTTTCGGGTGAGCTTTTTGGCGTCCTGGCTTCCGCCGTTGCCGTCGGTCCTTTGACGCAGGCCCTCCGGCTCAGCCGAAGGGATTGTTGGCAGGCGGTTCCGGGGTCGCCGGGGCGGCGGGTGCCGCGGCCGGGGCGGAGGCAGCGGCAAAGGGGTTGAAGTCCGGCGGGGGAACGTTGACCGGAGTTCCCTTGGCCGGCGGAGCCTGCTCCTCCGCGTCGGCCGGTGCGTCGGTGGACGGCGCCGGAGGTGCGAACGGGTTGAAGTCCGCGGGGGGTACGGCCACCGGGGTGCCCTTGCCCTTGGGCGGGGCCGGGATCGTCGGCGGGTGCGCCGGCGGCGGGGGAACGGTGAACGACTGCGACTGCGCCGGAGCAGGGGCGGGTGCTGGTGCGGGCGAGGAGCCGGTCATCACCGTGCCGAACGGGTCGGCGGGCTGGTTGTTCATCACCGTGCCGAACGGATCGGCAGCCGGCGCGGGTTGCGGAGCCGCGGCGGCAACTACCGGAGCAGCAGAGGGAGTTGCCGACACGCTGACCGAGGGAGCTGCGGCCGCGAAGGGGTCGAAGTCGGCTGGGGGGACGGCTACCGGGGTGCCCTTGGTGGGGGTGGGGGCGTCGGTGGTGGTGGCGGTGGGTGCCGGGGGTGCGAAGGGGTCGAAGTCGGCTGGGGGGACGGCTACCGGGGTGCCCTTGGTGGGGGTGGGGGCGTCGGTGGTGGTGGCGATGGGTGCCGGGGGTGCGAAGGGGTCGAAGTCCACTGGGGGGACGGCTACCGGGGTGCCCTTGGTGGGGGTGGGGGCGTCGGTGGTGGTGGCGGTGGGTGCCGGGGGTGCGAAGGGGTCGAAGTCCGCTGGGGGGACGGCTACCGGGGTGCCCTTCCGCGCTGCGGGCTGCTCGGCGGGCGTCGCCGGTGCGGTCACCGGCGGGGTGGCGGTCACCGGCGGGGTGGCGGTCGGGGCCTGGGCAGGGGAGACACTGGTCGGCTGCGGCTGCGGCTGCGGCTGCGGCTGCGGCTGCGGCTGCGGCTGCGGCTGGGCGGAGCTGTGCGGGGCAGCGGCGGGCGCCTGGGCCTGGGCGGGAGCAGCGGGCTGGGTGGCGTAGACGCCGTCCCAGCCGAGCTGGATGCTCTTCAGGACCTCGGCGAACGAGGTCACGTACAGCTCCCAGTCCTCCGGCTGCGCGACGGAGAGCTGGATGACCAGGACGGAGGAGCCGTCCGGGAGCGGTACGAAAGCCTGGGCCACCGAGCTGGAAGTCCGGTGCGGCTGCCCGTCGTTGGAGAGCGGGGCCGGGACCGGGGACGTCCGCCCCTCGACCAGGACGGCGGCCGGGCCGGCGGGCAGCAGGACCGTCCAGACCTCCGCCTGCGGCCGGGAATCGGCGAGCTGGGCGGCGAGTTCGGCGATCTGGACCGGACGGTGGGCCACCGATATCACCAGCGAGGCGTGGCTCGGCCGGTCGGACACGCGAAGCGCGGAGACCCCGGCGAACAGCACTCCTGCGGCGCTCAACCGCGTGTCCAACGCGGCCGTCAGCACGGCCCACTCCTTGCGGGCCCGGACGTCGGCCCCCGCGAAGAGCTCCTCGGCGACCTCGGCGAGCTGTGCCGTGCGGGCGGGGGTGCCACCTCGGGCGGCGAGCGAGTGGAAGACCGAGGGCAGTACGAGTCGAACCTCGGTGCCGGTGCCGGTGGACAGCTCCTCCGGGGCGACCGTCGGGCGGTCGGCGGCCAGCTCGGCGAGGACTGCGGGGAAGGCCGGGCGGAGGTTGTCCTCCGTACGCTCCACACCGACCGGCAGTTGGAACTGCTCCGCGTCCAGGCCGTGGGCCGGGGCGAAGACACCTCGGACGGCACCGCCGCCGAAGCGGGTCAGCAACTCGGTGGCCACGGCGGGGTCCGGGGCGGTCGGGCGCTTGGTGCTGCCCTCGACCACCGTGCCCAGGCCGCGGACCGTCAGGGTGCCCGGACCCTTGGCACTCAATCGCAGGCCGAAGAGCGCGGAGGCGGACGGGTGGGCGTTGCGGCGGAAGCCCGTCAGCGAGGCGATCGGGTAGTGGGTCGCGTGCTCGTCGAGCAGGGCTGCGGCGAGTACGTCGAGTGTGGCTCCGACCTGCTCCGCGGCTGCGAAATCGTCCTGACTCACGGTACTGAGCCCCCCTCACCCGAATGCTGGAATTCCGTCCACTTTCTATCAGAAACCTCTGACAGTCCGAGACCGGTGGTGGGCGGGGGCGGGTGCTGTGCCGAGTCGGTGTTGGAAGGCGGAGCGGGGCCGGTGGGCGGTGTGCGGGGTGAGGAGTCGGGGCCGACACCGAAGTGCGGGTGGCCGGGCGGGCCGCCGGCAGGCGCGGGTCAGCAGGCGGCGAGCCGGGTGAGTTGGGCGCCGAGACCGGGGACGGATAGGAGACCGGCCAGTTCCCGGACCAGTTGGCCGGTGGGTCCCTCGGGGCGTTCAGCGGCGAAGAAGTCCGCGAGTTCGAGGGCGAGGACAGGCTCTCGGGCCGCGGTCAGCGTCAGCGCGGCCACGAACTCCTGGACCAGCTGGAGTTGGAGTTCCTCGCGTGGCACCGACCGGTCGGTCAGCCAGTCGAGGGAGGTGATCTCCGCGTTGGCGATCCAGGCCCGTACGGTGCGCCGCAGTCCGGTGCTGGGCTCGGCGATCGCCAGGTGCCGCAGGATCTGGTCGTGCGCGGCCCGCCGTACCTCGTCGATGACCGCCGTCGTTCCGGGGCTGGCGGCCACCGAACCGCCACGCAGCAAGGCTGCGAAGCCGGGCCCGTGGCTGTCCACGAAGTCCAGGTAGCGGCCCATCACCCGGTACAGCCGCTCGGAGAGCGGGCCCTCGATCTCCTCCTCGAACCGTCCGGCCAGTTCCTGCCCGGCGCGCCGCAGCGACTCCTCGTACAGCGCCTGTTTGCCCGGGAAGTAGTGGTAGACCAGCGGGCGCGAGGCGCCGGCCGCCGCGGCGATGTCGTCGATGGACACCTCCTCGGGCGGGTACTTGCTGAAGAGGTCCAGGGCGACCCCGATCAGCTGTTCCCGGCGCTCGTCCACGCTGAGCCTGCGCCGCGGTGCGCGTTCGCCGGCGGCACGTCCGGCTCGCCCGGCCCGGCCCGCGGCGTGCTCGCCCTCGGCGCGGTGGTCCGATACCGCCGGTGTACGGGAGGAAGCCATGCCCGCCACCCTATCCGGGCGGGAAGATGACGAAACCCTGACGTCCGGCCCCGGACCCTGGGAAGAGCGGCACCGACCTGCTCGAATGGCGGCATGACAGCGATGGGAGGCAGGCCATGAGAGCGGGCGGCGAGGGACCTCCGGTCGGGCGGCGGGTGGTGCTCGGGATGCTCGGGCTCGGGGCCGCCGGGGTTGCGGCCGGGCCGTACCTGCAGCGCGCGGTCGAGGGCGTGGCCAGCAAGGATCCGACCGGGCTGAGCGACCTGCTGCCGGGCGGCGGCGGGTTCAGGTACTACTCGGTGGCCGGATCTGTGCCGGTCAGGACGGCGGCCGACTACACCCTGACCGTGGGCGGCCTGGTCGATCGACCGGCCACCTACCGGCTCGCCGACCTCCAGGCGATGCGTCAGCGCCGGATCGTGCACGACGTGCAGTGCGTCACCGGCTGGCGGGTGCCGGGCACCCCGTTCGAGGGGGTCCCGCTCGCGGAACTGCTGCGGGCGGCGGGGGTGCGGCCGGAGGCGACCGCCGTCTCCTTCGGCTGCTTCGACGGCAGCTACACCGAGAGCCTGACGCTCGATCAGGCCGGGCGGGAGGACGTCCTGGTGGCGCTGCGGATGCAGGACCAGCCGCTCGGCCACGCGCACGGAGGGCCGGTCCGGCTCTACGTCGCGCCGATGTACTTCTACAAGTCGGCGAAGTGGCTCGACTCGATCACCCTCACCTCCACCGTCCAACCCGGCTACTGGGAGCACTTCGGATATGACGTCGACGCCTGGGTCGGACGCTCCAACGGACGCGATGACGCCCCGACCGGCTGACCGAGGCCCGCTGCTCCGCTTCACCAGGGCCGAGCGGTGGGTGCACTGGGCGAGTGCGGTGCTGATGCTGGTCTGCCTGGCCACCGCGGCCTGCCTGTACTACCCGCCGCTCGCCGAACTGGTCGGCCGGCGCAGGCTGGTGGTGACGGTGCACGAGTGGTGCGGGGTGGCGTTGCCGGTGCCGTTGCTGCTGGGGCTCGGCTCCCGGGCGCTGCGCGCGGACCTCTCCCGGCTGAACCGTTTCGCCCCGTACGACCGGGAGTGGCTGCGGGCGGTGCGGCGGTGCTCCTACCGGCGCCCGGCGGGCAAGTTCAACGCCGGGCAGAAGCTGTACGCGGCGTGGACGGGCGGTGCGGTCCTGGTGATGCTGGGGACCGGGCTGCTGATGTGGTCCACGCGGCTGGCGCCGCTGGTCTGGCGGACCGGGGCCACCTTCGTCCACGACTGGCTGGCGGTGGCCGTCGCGACCGGCGTCGCGGGGCACCTGTACCGGGCCGGGAAGGACCCGGAGGCACGGCGCGGAATGCGGACGGGGCTGGTGGACGAGGGCTGGGCCGCCCGGGAACACCCCCACTGGGACGGCCGCTAGCCGGGTACCGTCCAGGCGGTGCGGGGGGGCGGGCGGAGGTCCGGAACTCCGCACCGGGTGGCCGGGGCGCGGGGCCCACGCTGCTCGGCGCGCCCCGGCCGGGCAACCGGCTCACGCCGGGCCGGAGGTCCGTAGCGCCGGACCGGCCGCCCCACCGGCTGCCGGGGCTCAGGCGGAGCGGTACTCCAGGTAGCGGTGGTAGGCCTCGCGGCCGTCCGGGACGAAGTCCCAGCCGCCGCCGGCGAGCCGTTTTGCGAGCTCGTCCTCGGTGAGCCAGCCGTGCCAGGCGACCTCCTCGGCCTGGGGGGAGACCGGGCCGTCCCAGCGGGCCTCGTACATGTCGCACCACCAGGAGAGCCGGGGTTCGGCCTGGAAGAGGAACTTGAACAGCGGTACCGGCCTGATGCCGCTCACCCCCAGTTCTTCCTCCGCCTCCCGTACGGCGGCACCCGCGTAGGTCTCGCCGCTGCCGACCACGCCGCCGACGAAGCAGTCGTAGGCGCCGGGGGCGAAGAGCTTGGTGTCGGTCCTGCGGTGGGTGAAGATCCGGCCCTGCGGGTCACGGACGAGGATGAAGACGCAACGGTGCGTCAACCCCTCGCGGTACACCTCGGCGCGGGTGGCGGTTCCGATGACGTGGTCCTGGGCGTCCACCACGTCGAGCACTTCTTCGGCAGGGTTCGTCATGCCGCTCACGGTAGTGGGGGCCGGGAGCCGCCTGACACCGGCTCGGCGAGGTTTCGATGATCCGACTATCGTTCGGAAGGGAGACGTACGAGCGAGAAGGTGACGCGCGGTGGTCGAGATCTGGGGCGAGGCGGCGAAGGGCTTCGAGCCGGTCCGGGAGGCGTTCGCGCAGAACTTCCGCGAGCATGGCGAACTCGGCGCGGCCTTCGCGCTCTACGTCGACGGCCGCAAGGTGGTCGACCTGTGGGGAGGCGACGCCCGCCCCGAGGTCGGCGAGATCCCGGCCCCGGCCGTGCCCTGGACGGCGGACACGGTGCAGGTGCTGCGCTCGGTCACCAAGGGGCTGACGGCGGCCACCGCGCTGCACCTGGTCCAGCAGGGCAAGCTCGACCTGGACGCGCCGGTCGCCTCGTACTGGCCGGAGTTCAAGGCCGAGGGCAAGGAACGGGTGCCGGTGCGCTGGCTGCTCTCGCACCAGGCCGGCCTGCCCGCCCTGGACACCCCGCTGCGGGTCGAGGACGTGATTGCCTGGGAGCCCGCCGCCGCCGCGGTCGCCGCCCAGGCACCCGCCTGGGAGCCGGGGACCGCGCACGGCTACCACCCCTTCACCTTCGGCTGGCTGGTCGGCGAGGTGATCCGGCGGGCGAGCGGGCGCTCGGTCGGCCAGTACTTCGCCGAGGAGATCGCCCGGCCGCTCGGCCTGGACCTGTGGATCGGCCTCCCGGCCGGGGCGAGCCCCAGGGTCGGACGGCTGGTGGACCTGCCGGCGCCCCCGGCGGCGCACAGCGGTCCGGCCGGGCTCAGGATGCGGCCCAAGCAGTCCGTGGTGGACGCCTACCGGGACCCGCACTCGCTCACCGCCCGCGCCTTCTCCTCGGTGCGCCCGACGGTCGACTTCAACGACCCGGCGGTGCAGGCGGTGGAGATCCCCGGCGCGGGCGGGATCGGCACCGCGCGGTCGGTGGCCCGGTTCTACGCGGCGCTGATCGGGGCGGCGGACCGGCACGGCGGCACGCCCGGAGAGCTGCTGCCACCGCTGCTCAGCGCCGAACTGCTGGACGAGGCGATGGGGCCGGCGGTCAGCGGTCCGGACCGGGTGCTGATCATCAAGACCACCTTCGGCCTGGGCTTCTTCCGGCACAGCGCGACCTCGCCGATGTCCTCCCCGGCCGCGTTCGGCCATCCAGGGCGCGGCGGCTCGTTGGGCTTCGCGGATCCCGAGCTCGGGATCGGGTTCGGCTACGTCACCAACGGGATGCAGCCCGGGGTCACGGGTGACATCCGGTCGAAGACGCTGATCAAGGCAGTGCTGAAGTGCCTCGGCGGGTGACCGTGGGGCCTGGTGACTGGCGGTCAACCACGCTGATCTGATGGCGTGTCAGTCAATGCACCGTAGCGGCGCGGGCGGACAGCCGGTCTGGGGCGCGGGGTCGAGACCGGTGATCGAAGCGGCCGACTGAGGCGGTCGGCCTCGGTCGGGGCAGCGGCAGTCGGACCCGGACGGTGTGGAGCCGAGGCGGTGGAGCCTCCGGTACCGCCGGTCTCCCGTGTTGCCCGCCAGGCGTCCGCAGCGGCCGTCCCTCTCGCAAGCCCGGTCGGTGTCCCGGCCCTCACGGCCACGGGGGCTGAGTCGCGGCCTGCGGTCTCGGTGATCCACGTGCGGCGACCGCCGCGACGGCCGGGCGGGGGCGGTTCCGCGAGTTAGACCGACCGGCAATAGGGCCCGCGGCGTCGCGTGCCCTATTGCCGGTCGGTCTTTATTCCCGGTGTGACGGCGGCCATAGACAGTATGCGAAGCGTCGGGGAAAAATCCGGTCACCCGGCGCCGCCTCGCTTCCCAAGCCAGCCACTGCGCTGCAGGCCAGATCGTTCGATCGCCTCCGTGGTAGCTGTGTCGCCTGACGCGCGCCGGGCCCAAACGAGGACCCGTCCCGGAACCCTCCTGCCCAGTTCCATCCTGCCCGTCCCGCCGTGTCCGCCCAGCGACCCGGAGGCCTTTGCCAGAAAGCTCTCGATGCCTGCCTCGACCCGTCCACCGTCCCTCGCCCCACCTGTCCGCGCGGCCGCCCTCGGGGCGCTCGGCGTACTGGCCGCCCTGGTCGCCACCGGCTGCGGTGGCACCACCGGCCAGCTGTCCGCCGTCCCGGCGGGCAGTGCCTCGACGGTGTCCGCCGTCGGACAGCCCGGGTCCACGGCCGCGGCGCGACTCTCGGCGGAGCAACTGCCCAACGACGTCGCCGAAGGCTGGCAGCCGCTCTCCCAGCCCCGCGTCCAGGCCGTGACCGGTGACATCCAGCTCAACGAGTGCGCGTCCGTGTCCGGTGCCGCCACCTGGTGGCAGCAGGGCTACGTCGGCGTCCACCGCACTCCGGCGGAGCAGGACCTGTTCACCTTCCGGGACGCCGCTGCTGCGCAGGCCGCCTACCAGGGCCTGCTCGCGCAGATGGACGGGTGCCAGAACCAGTCACGCGCCGTTCAGGCCAAGGCCCTCGGCCTCGCCGACGCACAGGTCGCCAAGACCGCCGTGACCGACCGGGGCACCTCCTGGTCGCGTCAGTGGACGGGTGTCGAGGGCCTGTCCGCGGCAGGTCCGCAGACCGACCACTTGTACGCCGTCCTGCAGGGCATCCGCCTTGCGGTCGTCCACTACGACGAGTGGGCCGGCATCCACGCCGCCCCCTACAGCACCCGATCAGACGGCGACCTGCTCACCTCGGTCGCCCAGCAGCTCGGCTGAGCCGCACGCCTGCCACCAGCACATCCACGGAGACTCCCATGCCCAAGTACGGACCGTTCCTTCGCCGCTGCCTCGCCGGTCTCATCGGAGCCGGTGCCGCCTCCGTCGCCATCGCCGCTCCGGCGCACGCCGCCTCGTCAGTCGGCGGCAGCATCTCGCGCGACGAGGTGATCCAGCGGGCGAAGAGCTGGGTCACCGAGGGTGTGCCCTACAACCAGGGCGCCAGCCACACCGACGCCAACGGCACCTATCGCGAGGACTGCTCAGGCTTCATCTCCATGGCCTGGCACCTCGGCTCCAGCATGGTCACCTCCACCCTCCCGAACGTCGCCACCAAGATCGCCATCTCCCAGCTCCAGAGCGGCGACGCCCTCGACTACACGGCCGATCACGTGATCCTCTTCGGCAACTGGACCAACCAGTCGGCCGGAACCTTCAACTACTACTCCGAGCAGAACCCCAGCGTGCGCACCAGCGAGTACCAGGGCAACATCAACGCCAGCTCGCTGGCCGGCTGGCCGACCAGCTACTACACGCCGCTCCGCTACAACAAGATCACGGGCACCGGTACCACGTCGTCCACCTCGACCGCGTCGACCGCCTCGACGACCTCGACCACGTCGACCACGTCGACCACGTCCACCGCGCCGGCTCCCGGGCCCAGGTGGCAGCACGGCGGCCGCTGGTGACAGGAGCGCACCGCACGGCCCTGTGAGGAACAGCACCGTCGAGGCCGACCCCCGCACTGCGGGGGTCGGCCTCGACGGTGTCCGGTGCGGGAAGGCGCGGTGGGCGGTTCACGAGGTGGGACCGCGAGGTGTGAGGTCGCTTACGGTCAGGGCCTGGAACGGGGATGCGCCGGCCGGTCGGAAGGTCAGGCCTGGCCGGTCTCGAAGCGGCTGATCCTGCCGTCGCTGACCATGAACCGCCAGGCGGTGCGCATCTCGCCCCAGGTCTCGTTGGTGAAGTTGGCGATCAGCGCGCGGCCGCCGTCGGACTCGGTCTGGACCTCCATGTGGCCGTGGGAGGAGAAGATCTCCCGGTCGAGCCACGGCAGCAGGTCTCGGTCCGAGCCGTCGTCGGACATCGTCGCGTCCTCGGCCAGCAGGGCCAGGAAGGCCTTGCGGTCGTTGGCGTTGATCGCGGTGACCGCGGCGCGGACGGTTGGGTCGGACAGTTTGGCTACGGCGATGGTCATCTGACTGATCCTCGGATCATGGGGTGGATGGGTCGGCAGCACTGTCGCACAATGTGGCGGACTGCGCACTCTCCGTCGAGGGTGTCGTTCGGGGGTGGCCGACGCCTCCGGTGAATCGGCGTGGCGGTGTGCTTAGATCCCGATATGGGGCAATTCCGACCGGAAGGGAGCCTCGGATGGGGCCGGCCGAACTGCTCGTCCTGACGTTCCCGCAGGAGACCATCACCGTCGAGGCGGCGTCGGCCCTGTGCAAGCTGCGGACCGGCGGTGACATCCGGGTGATCGACTCACTGGTCGTCACCCGGCACCCCGACGGCGAGGCCAGCTACGGGGAGCTCGCCGACTTCGAACACCTCAGGGGCGTCGTCGGGGGCGGCGGTCACGCACAGGTGCTTCCGCTGATCGGTCCCGAGGACGCTCAGGAGGCCGCCGGACTGCTGGAACCCGGCACGGTGGCGCTGCTGGTGCTGATCGAGCACGTGTGGGCACAGGCCGCGGCGGACGCGCTGCGCGGGGTCGGCGGACGGATCGCCTCGGGTGTGCGGATTCCGCCGGAGAACATCGAGGAGGCCGTGCGCGTGGCCAAGGCCCGTGCCGCGGCCGGGAAGTGAGGGTGTGATGGTCCGTGCGCCGTATCCGGTGCGTTCGGTCCGTGCGCTGGGGGCCGCCCGGCCGGCGGGGACTCCGTTGATGCCGCCTCCTGGCGGTGGCGACCTGGCCGGACAGGCCCTGGGCGAGCTCGGCAGGCTGGTGGAGCGAGGGGTGCTCACCCCGGAGGAGTTCGCGGTGGTGAAGGCGAGGCTCCTGGCGGGGTGAGCCGCCCGGGGGTGCGGTGCCGTGTGTGCGGACGGCCGCGCGGGGCCCGCGGCCCCGGGCTAGCGTCCCAGGGCCGCGGACTCCTCGTCGGTGAGGAGGCGGGAGCGGGTCAGGAAGCGAAGGCCGGTGGGTGCCTCCAGGGAGAACCCGCTACCCCGGCCGGGCACCACGTCGATGGTGAGGTGGGTGTGCGACCAGTACGCGTACTGGTCCCTGGCCATCCAGACCGGGATCGGGTCCAGCCACCTCGAGCTCGCCGAGCAGCTGGTCGGTCTCCGGTGAGACGTGCAGCTCTCCGGCCGGGTAACACATCGGTGCCGAGCCGTCGCAGCAGCCGCCGGACTGGTGGAACATCAGCGGTCCGTGCTCGCCGTCGAGCTGCCGCAGCAGCTCGGCGGCCTGCGGGGTCACCGAGACCTGGGAGGGGCGCATCCTAGAAGAATCCCTGCGCCTGTCCGCTGTAACTGACCAGCAGGTTCTTGGTCTGCTGGTAGTGCTCGAGCAACACCTTGTGGGTCTCGCGGCCGATGCCGGAGTTCTTGTAGCCGCCGAACGCGGCGTGAGCGGGGTAGTGGTGGTAGCAGTTGGTCCACACCCGGCCGGCCTGGATGGCCCGTCCTGCCCGGTAAGCGGTCGAGCCGTCGCGGCTCCAGACGCCCGCGCCGAGCCCGTACAGGGTGTCGTTGGCGATGTCGACGGCCTCTGCGAAGTCCTCGAAGCGGGTGACCGCGACGACCGGGCCAAAGATCTCCTCCTGGAAGATCCGCATGTCGTTGGTGCCCGCGAAGACGGTCGGGGCGACGTAGTAGCCGCCGGACAGTTCACCGCCGAGGTCCACCCGCTCGCCGCCGGCCAGCACCTTGGCGCCTTCGGCCTGGCCGATGTCGATGTAGGAGAGGATCTTCTCCAACTGGTCGTTGCTGGCCTGGGCGCCGACCATGGTCTCGGTGTCCAGCGGGTTGCCCTGGCGCATCGCGCGGACCCGCTCCAGGCCGTCGCCGAGGAAGGAGTCGTAGATCGACGACTGGATCAGCGCCCGGCTCGGACAGGTGCACACCTCGCCCTGGTTGAGGGCGAACATGGCGAAGCCCTCAAGTGCCTTGTCGTAGAAGGCGTCGCGCCGGTCGGCGACGTCGGCGAAGAAGAGGTTGGGGCTCTTGCCGCCCAGCTCCAGGCTGACCGGGATCAGGTTGCCGCTGGCGTACTGCATGATCAGGCGGCCGGTGGTGGTCTCGCCGGTGAAGGAGATCTTCCGGATCCGCGAGCTGGAGGCCAGCGGCTTGCCCGCCTCGACGCCGAAGCCGTTCACCACGTTGATCACGCCCGGCGGCACCAGGTCGGCGATCAGCTCCATCAGCAGCATGATCGAGGCCGGGGTCTGCTCGGCGGGCTTGAGCACCACGGCGTTGCCCGCCGCCAGCGCCGGGGCCAGCTTCCACATCGCCATCAGCAGCGGGAAGTTCCACGGGATGATCTGGCCGACCACGCCCAGCGGTTCGTGGAAGTGGTACGCGACGGTGTCCTCGTCGAGCTGCGAGAGGCCGCCCTCTTGGGCGCGCAGCGCACCGGCGAAGTAGCGCAGGTGGTCGACGGCCAGTGGCAGGTCGGCGGCCAGGGTCTCGCGGACCGGCTTGCCGTTCTCCCAGCTCTCGGCGACCGCCAGCTCCTCCAGGTGCTGCTCCATCCGGTCGGCGATCCGCAGCAGCAGCCCGGCCCGCTCGGCCGGGGCGGTGCGGCCCCAGGCGGGTGCGGCGGCGTGCGCCGCGTCCAGGGCCGCCTCGATGTCCTCGGCGGTGCCCCGGGCGATCTCGGTGAACGGCTGCCCGGTCACCGGCGTGGGGTTCTCGAAGTACTGGCCGCGAACGGGCGGCGTCCAGGCGCCGCCGATCCAGTGCTCGTAGCGGGGGTGGTAACGGACGATGCTGCCGGGCCGGCCGGGGGGCTGGTACACGGTCATCTGATACCTCCGAGGAAACCCCCGGCTTCAGCCGGGGGTGGGGGCGCCCCCGCTGGCGGGGGAAGGATCGGGCCTCCTGCGCAGCAGGTCGGGAAGCGGCGTTTCGCCGTCAAGGCGGACCGCCGTCTCGCTACTGACAGTTAGTGGCATTGAACGGATGGTAGGCTTTGTGGTGCCCCGTGAGCGGCAACCGAGCCGGCCGGGCCTACCGCCGGGCTGGCTGGAAGTCAGGTCTGTGGAGCTGATGTAAGGCCGATGGGCGGTGCGCCGTCCCTCCGCCGGTAACTCCAGGTCGGCTGTCGGCCGTGAAGCAGAAGGCCCGACCCGCGAGGGTTGGAAGCCCCCTTGTTCGCGAGGGGGAGGAGGTCAACTGGTAGTGCTCCTCGCTTCGTCGGGTTGCCGTCCGGGGGGCGGCGGGACGGCGCACGGGCCCGGTTCGCGGGCGCGTGCGGACGGTCGGGAACGTGCTCGGAGAACGCTCGGTCGCCGGGGTGGGGTGTCCTCGCACTGCACCCTAGCCGCGCTCGGCTCGGTCCGCCATGGCGCGCACTTGATCAAAGAGGGGGCGTGCAGCGGGAGTTGCGCGCCCGATGCCGTCGTCGGAGCGGCAGGTGCGAGGGGTGTCCGCGACATGCGCCACGGGCCGGGGTGGGCCGGCCGCGCGGTGCCCCGTTGCTCCTGGCCCGATCGTCTCCGGGCGTGCCCCGCGCCGGCTCCGTCGATCGACGGAGCCGACACTCGCCCTCGTTGCCCGCCTCCGGCCGGGGGACCCATCCCCCAGCCTCCGGCCGGGGGGACCCCCGTTCGGCTCGGGGGCGCGCGGGGCACCCCGCTGCGGATCCGGGGCGTCCGGCTCAGTCGTGGTGGTAACGGAGGGTGCGGGACTCCCAGCGGAGGTAGCCCGCGATCCAGAACGCCATCCCGTCGGCGTAGCGCCGCGCGGCCCGCTGCTGCGCCTCGTCCAGCGCCATCCAGCGGCAGAGGTCGGCGAGCTCGTCCCGGAGGCCGCAGAACCGGTCGGCCATCCGCTGGGCCTCGTCCCAGACCACCGCGCAGGCCTCCTCGGCGGAGCAGCTGCGGTCCCGTTGGACGATCATCACCAGGTTGGCGACGTCGCCGCGCCTGGCCTCCTGTGCGTAGGAGCGCACATCGTTGGTGAACGACGGTATGTCGGCGGCTAGTTGGCGCATCTGCCGGAGCAGCGGGTGATGCATCACCTGCTGGGGCACCTCGAAGCGGCCGAGCCGCTCGATCATGTCGAAGATGCTCTCCATCGCGGCGGTCCCGCGTCTGAGGGTCAGATAGCTCTGCCGGTCCGGCGGCTGTCCGATGTTCCGGCTGGCGGCCTCGGCGGGATGGCAGGCGAAGTAGAACTCCCAGTTGTAGGCGGCGCGCGCCTTCCAGCGGTCCGACATGCCGCGACTGATGCGCCGCCACAGGTCGGCGAAGGCACGCTCGGCGGGCGAGGTGCCGGCCGGGTGGGCGCCGTACGCGATGGCGGTGAGGCGCTCGCAGACCAGGGCGACCTGGTCGGGGCGGCGACCGAGCGGGCCGTCGAACTGGTCGTCGAACAGGAAGTAGAACCCCATGAGGTCGGCGGCGAGCGCCAGGTCCTCGGCGGCGCTCTCGGGGTAGACCAGGGAGGCGAGTTCGGCGATGTCCCAGCCGGTGTAGGTCGGCTCGCTGACGACGGTGGCCAGCTCTCGGTGGCGTCGGAGCCAATCGAGGTGGCGGTCGGCGGCCTCGGTCTGGTGGGGGTTGCGGCGATGGGTGAACGGAAGCTCAAGAAAGGTGTCGTCGGACATCGGACTCCCGGTGCTGCTGGGGAACAGTGGTGCTGTGTGCTGCCGGACCTGTGCTGAACTCCTGCTTGCGGTGGTCGAATAGCGCTGATCAATTGCCATTGCCGGGCGGAACAGTAGTCGATCTGATCATCAGGTGTTAGAGATAACAGGGCATTTGCCCCCGATGAGGGCTCCAAACCCCGTAGGACCACCGCAGCCTGCGGGAACGGACCACACTCGGAGGTTTGCGGGGATAGTCTCGGCAGCGGACAGACCATCAGGTGACGCGGAGGGGCAGCGGTGGCCGAACAGCAGCACGGACCAGCGGGCGAGGCTGGGTCGGAAGGAGGTGTCCCGCCGATCGGTACCGCGGCGTCCGGTGTCGCGGAGCCGCAGACACTGCACGAACGCGAGGCCGAACTCCGTTCCGCCGAGCAGGCGTTGGACCGGCTCTGCCGCCGCTTCGCGGCCGGCGGCACCGAGATCGGCGAGCTGCTGGTCTTCTCCGCCCCGGCCGGCGGCGGCAAGACCAGCGTCCTGGACCAGGTCCGCCGTCTGGCCGGGCTGCGCGAGGGCTGCACCGTGCTCTCCGGCCGCGGCGGCGAGCGGCAGACCACGGAACCCTTCCACGTACTGCGGCAGTTGCTGCTCCCGGTGCTGGGCACGCTCGACAAGGACGAGCTGGCCGAGGTCTTCGGCGCCTGGTATGGCATCGTCGGCCCGGCCATCGGCCTGGTCCCGCCCTCCGACGAGGTCGAGCGGCTCGACCCGCAGGGCGTGCAGGACGGCCTGGACTACCTGCTCAGCCAACTCGCGCCGCGCCGTGCGCCGTTGGTGATGGTGGTGGACGACCTGCACTGGGCCGACCAGGAGTCGCTCGGCTGGCTGGCCTCCTTCGCGGCCCGCACCCGCCACCTGCCCGTCCTGCTGGTCTTCGCCTACCGCGACGAGTTCCAGGAGGAGGCCCAGGCCCTCCAGCAGCAGATCCAGGAGCAGGCCGCCCGCTGCCACGAACTACGCCCGCTCAACCCCGCGTCCGTCGCCCGGCTGGTCCGCGCTGTCCTCGGCGAGGAGGCCGAGGACGCGTTCTGCCGCCAGGTCTGGGCCGTCACCGCGGGCAACCCGTACGACACCACCGCGCTGCTGCGTGAGGTCCGCGACCAGTGCCTCGATCCGATCGAGGCCAACAGCCCGCAGCTGCGCGACCTGGCAGCCGCCGCCAAGGGCATGACGCTCCAGCACTGGCTGGCCAAGCTCGGCCCGAGCACCCTGCGGTTCGCCTGGGCCGCGGCCCTGCTCGGCACCGACATCAAGCAGAGCTTCGCGGCCAGCATCTCGGCCCAGGGCGCGGCCGAGGCCGACGAGTCAGTCCGCCAGCTGCGCAAGCACCGGATCCTCACCAGCACGCCCAACGGCCGGCTGGAGTTCGTCCACCCGCTGATCGCCACCTCGATCTACCAGTCCATGCCGGCCGGCACCCGCACCGGGATGCACGGGATGGCCGCCACCATCATCGAGAACAACGGCGGCTCCCTGCTGGAAGCCTCCCGCCACCTGCTGGAGACCCACCCCGAGGGCGACGACCGGATGGTCCGCAAGCTGCGCGCCGCCGCCGCCGAGCACCTGGCGATCGGTGCGCCCGAGGCCGCCCAGCGCTGTCTGGCCCGCGCCCTGGACGAGCCGCCGGACGACGACGACCGGGCCGAGGTGCTGTACGAGGCGGGCTGCGCCGCACTGCTCACCGACCCGAAGACCACCGTCAACCAGCTGAAGCTGGCGCTGTCGCTCAAGCCGGGGCTCCGTCCCGACTTCCGGGTGGACGCCACCTTCCGGCTCTCCGAGGTGCTCGCGCACGCGGGAGAGCTGGTCGAGGCCGCCGAGGTCTGCCGCCGCGAGGCCGAGAACACCGAGCCCGGGCCCGGCAGGCTGCGGCTCCAGGCCCTGCACTACATGTGGGTGGCGTGGCGGCGCGACGAGGAGGACGGTCCTGGCCGCTCCCGCAGGCTGAAGGAGCTGACCGCCACCCTGACCGGCAGCACCGTCCCCGAACGGGTGATCCGGGTGATGCGCGCCTGGGACCTCACCCTGCGCGGCAGGCCCGTGGCCGAGGCGATCGACCTGGCCGACAAGGCCCTGGAGAACGGCCGGCTGCCCAAGGAGATCGGCTGGACCAACACCACCTGGGGCTTCGAACTGCCCGCGCTGATCGGCCTGACCTACACCTACACCGACCAGCTCGCCCGCGCCGAGAAGCTGTTCTCCGATGCCGTGCTCGGCTTCGAGATGGCCGGCTGGAGCGGCGCGCACAAGGGCTTCGGGTACTTCCTGATGGGTCTCACCCGGTTCCGGCGCGGCTTCCTGATGGAGGCCGAGGACTATCTGCGCCAGGGCCTGCGGATCTCCGAGCGGGTCGCCCCGGACATCCCGCTGCAGTGGGACATCGTCGGCGTGCTGGCCGACACCCTGCTCGCCCGGGGCCGCGTCGACGAGGCCTGGGAGCTGGCCCAGAAGTACCGATTCGGACCGCCGTACCACCCCACCGCTATGGTGCTGCCCGACGCGCCCACCCTCTACGGCAAGCTGCTGCTGGCCATCGGCGAGCACGCCGCCGCGGCCGAGGTCTTCGAGGAGGTCGGTGAGCAGCTCACCAGGCGGGGCTGGCGCAACACGATCTGGGCGCCCTGGGTCGGACACCTCGCCCAGGCACTCTTCCCCACCGAGCCCGACCGGGCGCGCAAGCTGGCCGCCGAGGCCGTCGTGCTGGCCAGGGGCTTCGGCTCGGCGTCCGCGATCGGCACCGCGCTGCGGATGCAGGCCGAACTCTGGGACGGCCAGCGCGCCGTGGACCTGCTCGAACAGGCCGTCCGCTGGCTCTCGCAGTCCCCGGCCGGCTTCGAACTCGCCTGCGCCCTGGTGGACTTGGGCGCCTCGCTGCGCAGGGTCGGACAGCTCACCGACGCCGCCGAGTACCTGTACCAGGGCATGGAGCTGGCCCAGACCTGCGGCGCCGACGGCCTGGTCGACCGGGCCAGGACCGAACTGGCCACCTCGGTGCTGCGTCCCAACCGCCTGCGCACCCTGAGCAAGGAGGGCCTCAGCGAGCCCGAGTGGGACGTCGCCAGGTTGGCCGTCCGGGGCGTCCCGCCGCAGCGGATCGCCGAACGGCTGGACCTCCCGCTCAGCCTGGTGCACCGACGGCTGGCCGCCGTGCACCGCAAGGCAGGCAGCGGCCCGGAGGGTCTGGCGGCGGCGCTCGGGCTGACCGCGGGGCCGGAGCCGGACGGCGAGCCGGGATCGGCGGAGGGGCAACCGGAAAAGGAAGACTGATGAACCATCGGGTGCGGGAGGGTCGCAGCCGATCCGGGCACGGAGGCCGGGGCTAACCTGGCGAGCGTACAGATCCCCAAGCAGGGGCGGCCGTCGGGCGAAGGGTCGTCGGGAGGAGCGAGTCATGACGGGGTCGGCCGGGACGACCGAGGTCAGCCGGGCGCCGTTCGCCGCCAGCGGCGCCGGAGCCGCGATCGAGCGCTGGACGCTGCGCAGCGGCCCGATCACAGCCAGCGTGCTCACCCTGGGGGCGACCCTGCACACCCTCACCGCACCCGACCGGGCCGGCGCCGATGCGCAGCTCCTGCTCAGCACGGAGGACCTCGGCGCGCTCCTCGGTCCCGCGCGCACCTACGGCAGCGTCGTCGGGCGCTACGCCAACCGCATCGCCGACAGCCGGATCACCATCGACGGCGAGGAGCACCAACTCGCCTCCACCGGCGGCGGTGTCACCCTGCACGGCGGCCCCGACGGCTTCGCCCACCGGATCTGGACGGCCGAGGAGGTACCCGACGGAGTCCGGCTCCATCTGCACAGCGCCGACGGGGACCAGGGCTTCCCCGGCGCGCTGGAGGTCTGGGTCGGCTACACCCTCGACGGTGACACCCTCACCATCGACTACCGGGCCACCACCAACCGCCCCACCGTCGTCAACCTCACCAACCACGCCTACTTCAACCTCTCCGGCGAGGGCAACGGCGACATCCTCGGCCATCTGCTCACCCTGGAGGCCGACCAGTACACCCCGGTCGACGACCGGCTGGTTCCCTACGGCCCGTACGAGCCCGTCGCCGGAACGCCGTTCGACTTCACCTCGCCCCGGCCGATCGGCAAGGACATCCACGACGAGCACCCGCAGCTGCGGGCGGGCGGCTACGACCACAACTGGGTGCTCAGGCCCCGCCCCGCGGACGGCACGCCGGCCCGTGCGGCGTTTCTGGAGGACCCGGTCAGCGGCCGCACCCTGGAGGTGCTCACCACCGAACCGGGCATCCAGGTCTTCACCGCCAACACCTTCCACGGCGCGGTCACCGGTCCGAGCGGCGTCCCGTACGGTCCGTACGCGGGTGTCGCCCTGGAGGCCCAGCACCACCCGGACTCCCCGCACCAGCCCTCTTACCCGTCCACCGAGCTGCGGCCGGGGGAGGAGTTCCGCTCGACCACGGTGCTGCGCCTGGGCGTGAGCGGGTAGCCGGACCGCACAGGTGGGGCGTGGGACCGCGGCGCCGGGGCGGGCGGTTTCCCGGGGCTTCGCACGTCCGACCGTAGTATTGGGTGAATGGAGAGCTCGGACCCCGGTGTGCACAAGGCCCTAGCGGTGCCCGCGCGGCGGGCGCTGCTGGCGGCACTGACCGACGCGGCCGAGCCACTGGACAACCGGCAGCTGGCCGAACTGGTCGGGCAGCACATCACCACCGTCCGCCACCACCTGACCGCACTGGTGCAGGCGGGTCTGGTCGAGGTGCGTCAGGAGGAGCCGACGGGCGGCCGCGGCCGGCCCCGGCTGCTGTACGCGGCTGCTCCCGTACGCGAGCAGCTGGCCGCCTACCGGACGCTGGTGGACGTGCTGGCACTGGGCCTCGGCGACAGCAGGGGTGAGCGGGCGCAGCGGGCCGGGGAGGCCGGCCGACTGTGGGGCGCCACCGAGCAGGGGGCGGACGGCTCGCTCACCGAGCAGGTGATGGCGGCCGCCGACGGCTGGGGCTTCGAGCCGGAACTTCGCACGGACGGCGACGCGGGCGGCGGTGAGGTGCTGTTGCACGGCTGCCCGTTCCAGCACAACGCGGAGCGCAACCCCGAGGTGGTGTGCTCGGTGCACCAGGGCCTGCTGGACGCGATGGCGGAGCGTGCCGGACAGCCGGGCACGCTGCGGCTGCAGCCCTTCGTCGGCCCTCATGTCTGCAGCATCTCGATCGGCCGTCGCGGGAACTGAGCCGAGTCGGCGGCCTCCGCGGGGTCGCGGAGGCCGCAGCGCGGCGGGGCGGGGCGGCTGATCATGAGCGCGCCGGGCGGTCGGTCACGAACATGCCGGACGGGCAGCACCCCGTGCCAGCGGGGTGCTGCCCGTCGCGAGCCGGTTCAGTTGCCGGAGGCCAGCCAGAGGTCGGGGCCGAAGACCTCGTAGTGGACCGACTGGGCCGGGACGCCGCGCCGCAGCAGTTCGGCCCGGGTCGCGCGCATGAAGGGCAGCGGTCCGCACAGGTAGGCGCGCACACCCTCCGGCACGTCGATCTGCGCCAGGTCGACCAGGCCGGTCCGAGCCTGGGCGTCGTCCTCGGCCGGCTGCTGGTACCAGCGGTGCAGCTCGGCGCCGGGCAGGGCGGCGACGAGGGTGCGCAGCTGCTCGGCGTGGGCGTGGTCGGCGGGGGAGCGGTCGCCGTGCACCACGGTGACCGGGCGGGTGGAGCCGGTGGCCACCAGGTGGTCGAGCATGCCGATCATCGGGGTGCAGCCGATCCCTGCGGAGGCGAGCAGCAGCGGCTCGGTGCCCTCGGCCAGGGTGAGGTCGCCGAACGGGAGCGAGACGGTGAGCTGGTCGCCGGGCTGGACGTTGGCGTGCAGCCAGTTGGAGAGCTCGCCGTCCGGGGTGTCCCCGCCGTGCACCCGCTTCACGGTGATCCGCCAGTGGCTGCCGCCGGGGGCGGCGGACAGGCTGTACTGGCGGATCTGCCGTGCGCCGTCGGCCAGGTGGACGGCGACGCTGACGTACTGGCCGGGCCGGAAGTCGGGGGCGGGGCTGCCGTCGGCCGGGCGGAGGGTGAAGGAGACGGCGTCGCGGGACTCCTGGGTGCGGGCGACCACGGTGACCGGGCGCCAGGTCTCGCCCGGGGCCACGCCCGCCTCGGCGTACAACTTGGCTTCCAGGGCGATGAGTTCACCGGCCATCAGCCAGTAGACCTCGTCCCAGGCAGCGGCCACCTCGGGGGTGACGGCGGCGCCGAGCACCTCGACGATCGCGGCGAAGAGGTGCTTGTGCACGATCTTGTACTGGTCCTCGGTGATGCCCAGCGAGACGTGCTTGTGGGCGATCCGGGCCAGCATCGCGGCCGGACGCACCTCCGGCTGCTCGACCAGCATGGTCGCGTAGCCGGCGACGGCTCCGGCCAGCGCCTTGGGCTGCTCGCCGGCGGCCTGGTTGCCGCGGTTGAAGAGGTCGCGCTCCAGCTCGGGGTGGTCGGCGAACATCCGGCCGTAGAACAACGAGGTGATCTCGCCGATGGCGGCCCCGATGGCGGGGAGGGTGGCGCGGACGATCGCGGTCGATTCGGGGGAGAGCACGGGTTCCTCCAACACGGTCTGACGGATCTGGCTGCGTTCGGCAGTGCCATCAATATATAGGAGGATCATCCTTTTAAATGCAGGCGGATGCCGTTTGGGGTCTTGTGAAGCTGCACACGGGCCGGAAGATGCCCTGCAAATCGGACAATTGCTAAGAGAGCGGCCATGGGTCGACTACCTTGCGGCAACGCGGAGGACACGCGGGCGTAACGATCGCAAGATGTTGCAGAAACTTGCTGCAAGGACTTTCGTTGGCGATTGCGCGCCTGTTACGTTCCTGCCCAAGCCCGACGGCCGCAACGGCGCAGTCGGCACGGGACAGCCATTATGCGTGCTCCCCCCACCAACTCGGGCACCCCCACCTTCTAGGAGTTCTCATGCGGCGTGGCATCGCGGCCTCCGCCCTCATCGCGGCCCTCGCGGTCACGACTGCTGCGTGCGGCAGCAGCGGCGGTTCCGGTTCGGACGGCAAGGCCGACGGCCCGGTGACCATCACCTACTGGGACACCTCCAACGCCACCAACGAGGCACCGAACTACCAGGCGCTGGTCGACAAGTTCCAGACCGCGAACCCCGACATCAAGGTCAACTTCGTCAACGTGCCGTTCGACCAGGCGCAGAACAAGCTGCAGACCGCGATGGGCGCCAAGGGCGCGCCGGACGTCTTCCGCTCCGAGGTCGGCTGGACCGCCGCCTTCGCCAAGGCCGGCTTCCTGGCGCCGCTGGACGGCACCGCCGCCGCCAAGGACGTCTCCGCCTTCCAGCCCAGCCTGGTCAAGCAGGCCACCTACGAGGGCAAGCTGTACGGCGTGCCGCTGGTCACCGACACCCTCGGCCTGCTCTACAACAAGGAGATCTTCGCCAAGGCGGGCATCGACAAGGCCCCCACCACCTGGGACGAGCTGAAGGCCGACGCCGCCCAGATCAAGGACAAGGCCGGCGTGGACGGCCTGTTCATGCGGGCCGGTGACGGCTACTACGCGATGCCGTTCCTCTACGGCGAGGGCACCAACCTGGTGGACGCCGCCAACAAGAAGATCACCATCAACTCGCCCGAGGCCGTCAAGGCGATCGACACCTACAAGTCGATGTTCACCTCGCCCGGCACCGTCAAGGCCGACGTGACCACCGACTCGTACGCGCACATGATGGACGCGTTCAACAACGGCAAGGCCGCGATGATCATCCAGGGCCCCTGGGAGATCACCAACATCTACAAGGGCGCCGCCTTCACCGACAAGAAGAACCTCGGCATCGCCCCCGTCCCGGCCGGCTCCTCCGGCAAGGCCGGCGCCCCGACCGGCGGCCACAACGTCTCGGTCTACGCCGGCTCCGACAAGGCCCACCAGGAGGCCGCCGAGAAGCTGGCCGCCTTCCTGACTTCCGCCGAGAGCCAGACCTTCCTCGCGCAGAAGAACTCCACCCTGCCGACCCGCGCCGACGCCTACACCGCCGACGTCAAGGCCGACCCCGGCATCGCCGGCTTCCAGGCCGTCCTCCCGGTCGCCCAGCCGCGCCCCGAACTTCCCGAGTACAGCTCGATGTTCGCCCCGCTCGGCACCGACCTGACCAAGGTCGCCCAGGACCAGGCCAGCACCCAGGCCGGCCTGGACACCGCCGCCACCGACTTCGCCAAGCTGCTCCCCGGCTTCAGCAAGTAACGCCAGCAGCCGCCCGGCCCACCACCACCGGTGGTAGGCCGGGCGGCCACTGGGCTCTGCGACACCTGTCCGAGAAGGTGTCAAAGGTGACTCCGCCCTGGCTGAGCCGAGAGCTTCCCACTCACTGACCGGAGCCGGCTCATGGCGGTCAAGCCCTGACCGCTGCCTGACGACAGGCGGCCAGGATACGTATTCCAACCGGCTGAGGTCGGTGGTTCCCCGAAAAGAGGATTGATGGCAGTCGCCGTGCAGGGCGCTCCCAGCCAGCGCAGCCGCGAGCCGCGGCCCGGCCTGCTCCAGCGCCTGAAGCTCTCGTACAGCAAGCACTGGTACGCCTATGCGATGGTCGCACCGGTGATCATCGTGCTCGGCGTACTGGTCGGCTACCCGCTGGGGCGGGGCATCTACCTGACCCTCACCGACGCCAACAGCCTCAACGTGGGCCGGCAGATCGGCGTCAACCACATCCCGGACAGCTTCAACTTCGTCGGGCTGCACAACTACGCCGACGTGCTCTGGGGTCCCGGGTCCTACGACCGGTTCTGGTCGCACTTCATCTGGACGGTCCTGTGGACCGTCTTCTGCGTCGCCCTGCACTACACCCTGGGCCTCGGCCTCGCCATGCTGCTGAACCAGAAGCTGCGCGGCCGCCTCGCCTACCGGATGCTGCTGATCCTGCCCTGGGCCGTGCCCACCTTCGTCACGGTCTTCTCCTGGCGGCTGATGCTCTCCGACAGCGGAGTGGTCAACAGCTTCCTCGGCTTCCTGCACCTGCCACAGCCGTCCTGGCTCAGCGACCCGCTCGCCTCCAAGTTCGCCGTCGTCATCGTCAACACCTGGTGCGGCGTGCCGTTCATGATGGTCTCGCTGCTCGGCGGCCTGCAGTCGATCCCGGCCGAGCTCTACGAGGCGGCCGAGATGGACGGCGCCACCCCCTGGCAGCGCTTCCGCTACGTCACCCTGCCCGGGCTGCGCACCGTCAGCAGCACCGTCATCCTGCTCGGCGTGATCTGGACCTTCAACCAGTTCGCGATCATCTTCCTGCTGCTGGGCGACGGCTCGCCGGACACCCAGATCCTGGTCACCTGGGCCTACCGCCTCGGCTTCGGCCAACAGCCCCGCGCCTACGCCGAGTCGGCCACCTACGGGGTGCTGCTGCTCTCCATCCTGGTCGTCTTCACCAGCTTCTACCGCCGCTGGCAGGTCCGCAACGAGGAGAACGCGTGATGCCGCGGACCGGCGCAGTCACCCCACCGACCACGACGAGGCAGGCCAGCGAATGAGCGCCACCACCGAACTCCCCACCAGTGCCGCGCAGTCCGCGCCGGCCGCCGAGCCCCGCCGAAGGGCGCGCGGCGAGCGCGGTCCGCTCCGCACGGCACTGCTGCACGGGCTGCTCACCGTCGCTTCGCTGGTGGCGCTCTTCCCGGTGCTGTGGATCGCCTGGATCTCGCTCGGCCCGGACAAGACCGACTACCTGCACCCCGGCGACATCCTCGGCAAGATGAGCCTGGGCAACTACGGCTTCGTGCTGCAGCACACCGACTTCCTCGTCTGGTTCGGCAACTCGCTGCTGGTCGCGCTCGGCACCACGGTCTTCTCGGTGCTGGTCGCCGCCACCACCGGCTACGCGGTGTCCCGGATGCGCTTCCCCGGCCACCGCCAGTTGATGTGGACCCTGCTGCTCACCCAGATGTTCCCGATCGCCGTGGTGATCGTGCCTATGTACACCATCCTGTCCAGCCTCAACCTGCTGGACAACTACCTCGGCCTGATCCTCACCTACGCGGGCACCATCGTCCCGTACTGCGCCTGGCTGATGAAGGGCTACTTCGACACCATCCCGGTGGAGATCGACGAGGCCGGCCGGGTGGACGGGCTCACCCCGTTCGGGACGTTCTGGCGGCTGATCATGCCGCTGGCCCGTCCCGGCCTGGCCGTCGCCGCGTTCTACTCCTTCCTCACCGCCTGGGCCGAGGTGCCGTTCGCCTCGACCTTCATGCTCAGCTCCGACAAGTACACGCTGGCGGTGGGCCTGCAGACCTACATCAGCGAGCACGACGCGCAGTGGCACCTGATGGCCGCCACCTCGGTGCTGATCGCGCTGCCCGCCGCGCTGTTCTTCTACTTGGTCCAGAAGCACCTGGTCACCGGCCTGACCGCCGGTGCCGCGAAGTCCTGATCCGTACCTGGCCTGATCGCCACCCGGCCTGATCAGCAGCCGTTTCCTCTGATTCCTCAAAGGATGACTTGTCCGATGACCCAGAACCTGGCCGACACCTCCCGGCCCGCCGCAGCGCCGACCGCCGCGAACGCCGGTGAGAGTAGAGGCTGGTGGCGTGACGCGGTCATCTACCAGGTGTACCCGCGCAGCTTCGCCGACTCCAACGGCGACGGCATGGGCGACCTGCCCGGTATCCGCAGCCGCCTGCCGTACCTGCGTGACCTCGGCGTGGACGCGGTCTGGCTCTCGCCGTTCTACGCCTCCCCGCAGGCCGACGCCGGGTACGACGTGGCCGACTACCGCGCGGTGGACCCGATGTTCGGCACCCTGCTGGACGCCGACGCGCTGATCCGCGACGCCCACGAGCTGGGCCTGCGGATCATCGTCGACCTGGTGCCCAACCACTCCTCGGACCAGCACGAGTGGTTCCAGCGCGCGCTGCGCGAGGGCCCTGCCTCCCCGCTGCGCGACCGCTACCACTTCCGCCCCGGCAAGGGCGAGACGGGTGAACTCCCGCCCAACGACTGGGAGTCCATCTTCGGGGGCCCGGCCTGGACCCGGACGAAGAACCCCGACGGCACCCCGGGCGACTGGTACCTGCACCTGTTCGCCCCCGAGCAGCCCGACTTCAACTGGGAGAACCCGGCCGTCGCCGACGAGTTCCGCTCGATCCTGCGGTTCTGGCTGGACATGGGCGTCGACGGCTTCCGGATCGACGTGGCGCACGGCCTGGTCAAGGCCGACGGACTGCCGGACATAGGCTCGGGCGACCAGCTCAAGCTGCTCGGCAACGACGTGATGCCGTTCTTCGACCAGGACGGCGTGCACGAGATCTACCGCTCCTGGCGGAAGATCCTCGACGAGTACCCGGGCCAGCGGATCGGCGTCGCCGAGGCCTGGACCCCCACCGTCGAGCGCACCGCCAACTACGTCCGCTCCGACGAGCTGCACCAGGCCTTCAACTTCCAGTACCTGAGCACCTACTGGGATGCCACGGCACTGCGCGAGGTCGTCGACCTCTCGCTGGACTCGATGCGCCCGGTCGACGCCCCCACCACCTGGGTGCTCTCCAACCACGACGTCACCCGGCACGCCACCCGCTTCGGCAACCCGCCCGGCGGCACCCAGATCCGCACCCCCGGCGACCGCGAACTGGGCCTGCGCCGCGCCCGTGCCGCCGCCCTGCTGATGCTCGCCCTGCCCGGTTCCGCCTACCTGTACCAGGGCGAGGAGCTCGGCCTGCCGGACGTCACCGACCTGCCCGACGAGGTCCGCCAGGACCCGTCCTTCTTCCGCCAGGCCGGTCAGGACGGCTTCCGCGACGGCTGCCGGGTGCCGATCCCGTGGTCCGGCACCGAGGCCCCTTACGGCTTCGGGCCGGTGGCGGGCGGGCCGTCCTGGCTGCCGCAGCCCGCCGAGTGGGCCGAACTCAGCGTCGAGGCGCAGACCGGGGACCCGACCTCCACCCTGGAGCTCTACCGCTCCGCCCTCGCCGTCCGCAGGGCCCAGCCCGCGCTCGGCGCGGGCAGCGAGGTGACCTGGCTGGACAGCCCCGAGGGCACCCTGGCCTTCCGCCGGGACAGCGCCGAGGGCCCCTCCTCGCCGGAGGCGGGCGAGGAGGGCACCTCCTTCGTGTGCACCGTGAACACCACCGGCGAACCCGTCAGCGTCACCGCCCCCGGCAGGGTCCTGCTCAGCTCGGTCGGGAGCACCGAGGTCACCGGCGGTCAGGCCGTGCTGGAACCGGACAGCACCACGTGGTGGGCGGTCTGAGATGGTTGCAATAGGCTTCGGGACCGTGACTACGGCGCGACTCTCGGACATCGCGGCGCAGGCGGGGGTCAGTGAGGCCACCGTCAGCCGCGTCCTCAACGGCAAGGCGGGCGTCTCCGCCACCACACGGCAGAACGTGCTGGCGGCGCTCGACGTGCTCGGCTACGAGCGGCCGACCCGGCTGCGCCAACGCAGTGCGGGCCTGATCGGTCTGATCACCCCCGAGCTGAGCAACCCGATCTTCCCCGCGCTGGCCCAGGTGATCGAGCAGGTGCTCAGCCGCCACGGGTACACCCCGGTGCTGTGCACCCAGACGCCGGGCGGGTCCACCGAGGACGAACTGGTCGAGATGCTGGTCGACCGCGGCGTGGCCGGCATCGTCTTCGTCTCCGGGCTGCACGCCGACACCACCGCCGACCACGACCGCTACGCCAAGCTGACTGGTCGCCAGGTGCCGTTCGTGCTGATCAACGGCTACAGCGAGAAGATCTCCGCACCGTTCATCTCGCCGGACGACCGGGCCGCGATGTGGATGGCCGTGCAGCACCTGGTCGAGCTCGGCCACGAGCGGATCGGACTGGCGGTTGGCCAGCGCCGGTACGTCCCGGTGCTGCGGAAGATCGAGGGCTTCACCGCGGCCGTCCGGGAACTGCTCGGCAGGACCGAGGAGGAGGCCGAAGCCCTGGTCCACCACACGCTGTTCAGCGTCGAGGGTGGACACGCGGCCGCGGGCGCCCTGCTGGACCAGGGCTGCACCGCGATCGTCTGCGGCAGCGACATGATGGCGCTCGGCGCGATCCGCGCGGTCCGCCAGCGCGGTCTCTCGGTCCCGCAGGACATCTCGGTGGTCGGCTTCGACGACTCGCCACTGATAGCTTTCACCGAGCCGCCGCTGACCACCATCCGTCAGCCGGTCGAGGCGATGGCCACGGCCGCGGTGGACGCGCTTCTGGAGGAGGTCGGGGGGAACCCCGGACAGCGTGCCGAGTTCATGTTCCAGCCGGAGCTGGTGATGCGGGGCTCCACCGGGGCCCGGGCGCACTGAGGGGCTGGGAAGGCTGAAGACCCGGAGGTAGTGAGGCCCCGGGCGCGCGTCGGTCCGTCGGGTTCTGCCCGTCGGGCCGACGCGCTGCCGTTTCGGGGTTCGAGGGGCGCGCCGTCATGGAAGTGCGCGCTGCCACGGGGCCGGTGCCCGTTCTGGTGCGCAGTCACGGGCCGGTGCCCGTACTGGGGCCTGCACCGTCCCCTGGATGGAGTAATGCCGGGTCCGAGGGCCATCGACCGTCCGCTGGGCCCGTCTGCCGGACACCGGCGGGCAGGGGGCCTCGGCTCGCGCTGCGAGTGGGCCCGCCGGTCGCCAGCATCGAGATATGAGAGCTGGTCGGACGGGGGAGAACGCAGCGGCACCGGTCTGGCGCAGGCGGTTGCTGCTCGGCGGCGGACTGCTGGTCGCCGGGGCGGTCGTCTACTTCGCCTGGGCCGCGACGATCCCGCGCTGGTGGGCGCAGCGGGTGGGCAACATGGTCAACGGGCACCTGAGCGCGGGACTGCTGCTGGGGCTCGTCTTCGGGATCTGCTTCACCCTGCTGCCGTTGCTGGCGGCGTGGGCCGGCCTGCACCGGCGGCGGCCCTGGAAGGTGACGCTGGCCTGGTTGGTGCTCGCCCTGCTGCTGGCGATGCCGAACCTCTGGACGCTCGGCATCGCGGCGGGCAGCGGCAGCGCAGCACACGCCGGAGAGCGGGTGATGGACGTCCGGGCGCCCTGGTTCCGCGGCTCGACCCTGATCGGCGCGATCATCGCGGGGGTGATCTTCGTGGGACTGATGGTCTTCACCCGTGCACGCTGGCCCGGCCGTGGCAGGAAGCCCGGCAAGGGCAGGGGCAACGGCAAGGACCACGGCGAGGGTGCGGCAGACGAACCGGGCAGCGCCGGGTGACCGCCTCTCAGCCCTCCTCGGCGGCGGGCCGCCGCCCCTGGCCGACCCGGTGCGCGTCGGCGGCGTCGCCGGTACGCGCCTCGGTACGGCGGCCGGTGGACAGGTAGTCGCGGACGGTCAACTCAACCGCGTCCTGCGGACTCCTGGTGCCGGACAGCAGCATCGCCTCGATCGCCAGATCGCTGTCGAGACTGACGGTGACCTTCGTCATGGCGTTCCCCTTCCCGTGGCTGCAGGCGCAACCGACGTTAGAGGGTGGGGAACCGAGCCACCAGCCCGCGCGGCACACGGGTTTTCCGAGCATCTGATGCGGTGCCCGCCCGCGGCGGGGGAACCACGAGCGGGCGGGGGACCACGAGTGGGCGGGAACCGTGTGACCGAGCCGCCCCGTGCACACGGGATCCCGTGAGGCCGCTGTCCCCGGCGCCGACCAGAGCACCGGGGACAGCGGCCTCACGCGGAGAGCCGGGACCGTCAGACGCGGCCGGCGAAGTCCGGGGCGTAGTTGGCGATGGTCTCGATCTTCACGCCCGCCTTCGGGTTGGCAGCCTCGACGTACTTGCCGGCACCGATGTAGATGGCGACGTGGTAGACACCCGAGTTGCTGCCGTTGTTGGACCAGAACAGCAGGTCGCCCGGCTGCAGGTTGTCCAGCGACACCTTGGTGGTGACGTCGGCCTGGTCGGCGGCGACGCGCGGCAGCGAGATGCCGGCCTGGCGGTAGGCGGCCTGGGTCAGACCGGAGCAGTCCCAGCCGCCGTCGCTGCTGCCGCCGTAGACGTAGGCCTGGCCGACCTTGGAGAGCGCGAAGTTGACCGCGGCGGCCTTGCTGCCGGTCGCGGCCGGAGCCGGGGTGGCGGGCTTGGCCGGAGCCGGCGCCGGAGCCGGGGTGCTGGAGCTGCTCGGCTTGGCAGCCGGCTTCTGGGTGTCCTGCTTCGGCGCGGCGGCCGAGGTGCTGCCGAGCGCCAGCTGCTGGCCGGGGAAGATCATGTCCGGACCCTGGGTCAGCACCGACTTGTTGAGGTCGTACAGCTTCTGCCAGCCGCCGTCGACGTTGTTCTTGGTGGCGATGGACGACAGCCAGTCGCCCGCCACCACGGTGTACTTGGCGCCGTTCGCGGCCTGCGGGGCGGCGGTCGGGGCGCTCTTCGGCGTGGCGGCCGGAGCCGGGGTGGCCGGGGCGGTGGCCGGCGCCGGGGTGGCGGCAGGCGCGGAGGTGTCGACCTGGGCAGGAGCGCTGTCCTTGGTCAGACCGGCCTTGACCGAGCAGACCGGCCAGGCGCCGGGGCCCTGCGAGGCGAGGACCTTTTCGGCGACGGCGATCTGCTGCGCCTTGGTCGCCAGGTTGGCCTGCGGGGCGTACTGGGTGCCACCGAAGGCGGCCCAGGTGGAGGCGGTGAACTGCAGGCCACCGTAGAAGCCGTTGCCGGTGTTGATGCTCCAGTTGCCGCCACTCTCGCACTGGGCGACCTTGTCCCAGGTGGAGACGGAAGCGGCGGAGGCACCGGAGGCGGCGAGGGCGGGGATCGACAGGCCGAGACCGACCACACCCGTGGCGGCGATCAGACGGCGGGCACGCTTGTTGGCGTTGATGGGCAGCATGAAGGTGCGTTCCTCTCCCACGCCTGCGAGGTGAGCTGTCGGATTCGGGCTGGAGTTGCCCGGCCGTGCTGCGCACGGCTTCACCCCTAGCCCGGAACCGGCCGAATACTGGCCGGCTCTCGGGCGACTTACCTGGTTCCCCCGCCCCTGCCGTCGGTGCGTTCTGCGGTGCCAGCTGCTCCGGCGGCAGGACTCGGCGTTCCGGAAGAGCTGGGTCCGTGTGTCAACGAACGGAGAGCACGTTAAGCAGACTTAAGTTGAATCCGCAAACACCTGTGAGTTCCCTCACAGGCTATTCGCGGATTATTCAAGATCGAATGCGCACCGGCATTTCCAGGAAATCCGATGGGACTCTTTCAGGTGTGCGGCCGGAGTGGGTATCTGCTCCCCTTTCAGGTGATGCCGTGGCATTCCCGGGGGTTCGGGCGACCGGTTGTGAAGGTTCTGAAAAGCCCCCGAGGGGGAGTGGGGTCCGGGTCAATGGGGCCCACGGAGGGGTCGGTGGCAAATGTCCGAGTTGTGAGCCAATGGGGCAAATGTCATGCAAGGTTCGCCAATTGGCCACCCGGCTCCGGCCCTACGGCCCCGGGAGCCCGCGCCCCGCTCGATCTGGGCCGAGCGGGGCGCGGACCCGCGGGGGCCCCGGAAACGCCGAGAGGCCCCTCGCGGGGGCCTCTCGTACGGTCTTGTCGGGTGCTCAGTCGGCGGGCTGCTCCGCGACGGGGGCCGGGGCCTCACCCGGGCCCGGGATGTTGAGCGCGGCCAGGTAGGTGGACGCGATCAGCTGACCGACGGTCGGGTAGGCGCCGAGCGGGGCTGCGCTCGGGCAGCCGGTCTCCTCGGCTGCCGCGGCCAGCAGCTCGGGGTCGGCCTCGGGGCCGATCACCAGCGGGGCCAGTGCGGGACGCTGGGAGCCGGTGGCCTTCAGGTGCTCGACCGCGGCGGCGACCGAACCCGGCGCGTCCAGGGCGGCGGCCACCACGGGTACCGCGAGCCGGGCGGCCAGCAGTACGCCGGTGATCCCGGCTGCCGCGGCGGACTCCTCGCCGCCGACGGTGGTCAGGACCACGCCGTCCGCCGCAGTGGTGATGGCGAACAGGCGCGCCCGGTCGGCGCGGGCCAGGCCGGCCTCGGAGAGCCGTACGTGCACCGCCTCGGCCAGCAGTGGGTGCGGGCCGAGCACATCGGTGACGGTCGCCCCGGTCTCCCCGGCCAGCTTGTGCAGGGAGGTCAGGAAGCCGTGCGGACCGGCCAGTAGCGGAATCACGACCGGCGCGGGCATGCCCGCCTCGGCGGCCTGGGCGAGTACCTCGGCCACGGTCGGGGCGGCCTGGCCGTCGCCGGTCGCGAGGTCCTCCGTCGTGTCGGCGTCGGCCTGTTCGCCGGTCAGGTAGCCGGCCGCGGTCTCGATGCCGGGCTGCTCGCCGCGCACGATGGAGAGCAGTTCCTCGACTATCGGGCTCGCCTCGGGCCCGGCCGAGGCGGGGACGGCAAGCACCAGTGCCGGGGAACCGGCCGGGATCTCGGGGCGCTCGGGACGGCGGTGGCGCCCCCGCGCACGGGAGCCTGGAGTGCGGACGGGCAGTGGCGCGCCCGGGATGGCTGCGGTGCTCATGGCGGAGATCGTAAGACATTCGGCAGGCAGGACTGCATCCGGATCCCCAGAGTGGGCACCGAGCCCGCGCGAAATCGGGACAATTGCCATCAAATTACCCAATCCTTGCTGACGACCTGTCGCTTCGCGCAACCGAAAAGCAGTCAGCTGCCGTCCTGGGTGACGTGCCTCACAGGTGATCCCGGGGTGCGGTGTGGGTGTTCGGCGCCGGGCGCACGAAGATCAACACGATGGCGCGAGCCCAGTACGGGCAGTCATCGGGCGAACTGTGATTCGCTGGGCTATGTCCACTTACGTTCCGTCAAAGCCGGATCAAGTGGAGTGGTTGGCACACATTCCGACACGCTTGACTGCACGGGCAATGTCCCGTGCTGATGCACGTGCACTGGAGCTATCATCGCGTCAAGTAGGGCGTAAGCCCGGCAGGTCGGGAGAATTCGGTGCAGGAGATGCAGGAAACGTACAACGGCATGGCGGCTGCGGACCTCGAAGGCGTGGTGTGGCAGAAGAGCCGGCACAGCAATTCGCAGGGTAACTGCGTCGAGTTCGCCGCTCTGCCGGGCGGTGAGGTGGCGATGCGCAACTCGCGCTTCCCCGAGGGGCCGGCGCTGATATACACCCGGGCCGAGATCGCCGCGATGGTGCTCGGCGTGAAGGACGGGGAGTTCGACCATCTGACGGCCTGAACCGCCGTCAGCCCTCTGCCGCTTACAGGCCGTCGTGGGACCGTCAGCCACGACGGCCTTCATCGTCTTCGCGGGCATTCGGGGGCCGTCCGGGCCGTCGCGGCCCGCAGCGATGCTCGGAGGAGCGCGGAGTGGAGGACGAGCGTCGAGTGGTTCGGGGCCGCCCGCGGGCTCGCACCGGTCCACCGCCGCTGCCGGTTCATGGTTGCCGCTGGGCCGCGGTTGCCGCCAGGAGACCTGCGGGATCGGCGAGAGAGCGGCTCGGGGCCGGTGGATGTGGCCGTCCGCCCGGATGTGCGGCGGGTCCCGAGATCGGGTGGTGAACCCGGAGGATGTGACCGGCGGCTGAGGGGTGGCCGGGTCGCTCGGATGCGATGGGCGGCGGCGGAGCGGCGGCCCACCCCGGGATGCTCGGCCCGACCGGCCGGGCCGGGCGGTTCAGGCGGAGCGGCGGTGCCGACCGGAGGGTGCCAGTGCCAGCTCGGGCTGAGCCTTGGCCTCGAACAGGGCCCAGACCACCTTGCCCGCACCGGCCAGCGGGTGCCAACCCCAGGAGCGACTGAAGGAGTCGACCAGGTGCAGCCCCCGGCCGGACTCGGCGACGAAGTCGGGCTCGCGGGCGATCGGCCCGGCGCAGCTCGGGTCGCTCACCGCGCAGACCACCTGGGGTGCGCGGTGCACCAGGCTTATTCGGATCGGCAGCGACTCGTCGGCGGCCTGTGGCGCACCAGTCGGCGGCAGGCCGGGGGTGATGGCGGACCACTCGTCCCGGCGGGCGCCGAGGGCGTGCCGAAGGGCGTTGGTCACCAACTCCGAGGCGACCAGGGAGACATCGTCGAACAGCTCACCGAGGCCCCAGCCGGTCAAGGTCGATCTGGCGAACTCGCGAGCGGTCCTGACGGCTTCGAAGCGTGGTGCGAGCGTACAGGTGACCACGTGGGGGTCGGCCAGGACAGCCGTACCGGTGCCCATGAAGAGCTCCTCCCATAAGGGGGCGGACACGGCTGGACCCAGGGGGGTCATGCCGGTCACCTCCGACTCGCTCGGCCGCGCGCCAGCCTCCTCGACGGCCCACACGCGCGCACGCGCGGCCGACCGTGCTGGTACGCGGCCGAGTGGGTGTGCGGAGTCGCGCGAGGGGTCGGACGTGGAGCCCGCGGGATTGCCAGGGATGTGCAGGTGCACGTGCACCATGGTCCTCTGCGCTCACTGCAGATGCAAGAGTCGATTCACGTGCAGTCGCACTATTGGCATATGCAAGCGCCGGATGCACGTGCATGATGGTCTATCCGGTGATAGATCTGATAGATCGTTCTGCCAGTACCGGCACCCAGAGCGCTCAACTGATGGCAGACTGTGCCCTGTTTGCCCTAGGCGGAGGTTTCGACGGCATGACCACAGTCCAGCCCAACGGTGGTTCGATGGTGCGCCGCATCCTCCTGGGCTCCCAACTGCGCAGGCTGCGCGAGGGGCACGGGATCACCCGCGAGGATGCCGGCTACCAGATCCGCGCTTCCGAGTCGAAGATCAGTCGCATGGAGCTCGGCCGGGTCAGCTTCAAGGAACGCGACGTGGCCGATCTGCTCACCCTCTACGGTGTGCACGACGGAGCCGAGCGGGAGGCGTTGCTCGGCCTGGTCCGCGAGGCCAACAAGCCGGGCTGGTGGCACAGTTACAACGATGTGCTGCCCGGCTGGTTCCAGACGTACGTCGGCCTGGAGGAGGCCGCCGCACTGATCCGCACGTACGAGGTGCAGTTCATCCCCGGTCTGCTCCAGTCCGAGGAGTACGCGCGTGCCGTCTTCGGGCAGACCCGGCCCGTACTCAGCGATGAGGAGCTCGAACGCCGGCTCAGCCTGCGGATGCGCCGCCAGAAGCTGCTCACCGAAGGCCAGAGCCCCCGGCTGTGGGCGGTCATCGACGAGGCCGCGCTGCGGCGCCCGGTCGGCGGGCACGGTGTGATGCGCCGCCAGGTCCAGTACCTGATCGACGTGGCCGAGACGTCCAACGTGGTGATCCAGGTGATGCCGTTCCGATTCGGGGCGCACGCCGGCGAGAGCGGCGCGTTCAGCATCCTGCGCTTCCCTGAACAGGACCTGGCCGACGTGGTCTACCTGGAACAGCTCACCAGCGCGCTCTACCTCGACAAGCGCGACGACGTCGACTCCTACGTCCAGGTCATGGAACGGCTCTGCGTCGACAGCCTGACCCCCGACCAGACCATCGATCTCTTCAAGTCGATCCTCGCCGAGAGCTGAACCGGGCCCGTAACGGCTCCCGGGCGCAGGTGCCCGGCGAACGGGGACGGATAGGACTTCGACCGCTCTGCAGCGGGTCCCTCGCGCGGCCGGGTGCGGCCCGTCGCCCCGGTCGCCGAGCGGATGCTCAGACGCGGACGGACAGCTGGGGCGGGAGCGGGGCCTGCGGCTGTGGCGGGACGCCGAGTTCCCAGGCGAGCCCGTAGCGCGCGAAGAGGTCGGCCCGGATCGGGGCCAACGGCAGTGCTGCACCCGGCAGCAGCACGCCGATGCAGCCGCCCATCAGCGCACTGCGCAGCACCGCGTGCTCCGCGACCGGATCCACCGCGCCCCAGTCCTGCAGTAACTCCCGCAGGATCGCCCCGAGTCGCTGCTGCTCCGGATCCTGGACGAAGGTGCCGGCGTCCGGATCGAGGATCAGCGCGAGATGCGAGCGCATCACCCGCGGGTGGTCCAGCGCCAGGCCGAGCACGGCGTCGATGGCACGCGCCAGCCGGGCCTCGGGGCCTGCGCCGGCAGGTAGTTCGGCCAGTGTCGCGGCGATCTCCAGGTGCATCAGCCGGTGGGTGGCGGCCTGCATCAACAGCCGTTTGCCGTCGAAGTAGTACGACAGCAGCCCCCGGGCGAGCCCGGCCCGTGCGGCGATGTCGCTGAGCGTCGTCCCGGCGTATCCGTTCTCGTCCACCAGCTCGATGGTCGCCCGCATGATGCGCCGGCGGGAGCGCACACGCATCTCCTCGTTGACCGATTCCCCGCGAGGTGCCATCGTGTCTGCTCCGTACGTTGACTGGCTCTCGGCCAATATACTGGCGGGGCCAGGTCCGCTGTGCCCGAACCCGGGGAGATCCGTGTCCGGACCGTCCCCGCTGCTTCCCAGCGGGCGGACCCGTACGGCGAGCCGACTCCACCAACACGGGGGTTTGGTGGAGTCGGCTCTCAACCGCACCGCACTCGCTCGATGTTGGAGCGCTTCCTGTTCGTGCGCGATCGTTGATGAGCGGTCCTGAGCGTCATTACGCGGACACCGGGTGTTCCTGATCCCACCTGCCGGGGCATCGCCGTCCGTGGGGCGGCGCGGGGGCGGTCGGGACGGGGCGTCAGAACAGGGTGGCCAGTCCCGGTGCGACGGCCAGCAGGACGACGGCGGCCGGGGCCGTGAGGGCGGTGATGGTCAGCCGCAGGCGGTGGTGGACGGGCAGGCGCGGTTCGCCGGCCAGTAGACGGTCCACCCGGCGCGGTGACTGGGCCAGTTGCTGCGGCAGGCAGGACCCGAACACCCCGCGGCCGGAATTGAGTTCGACCAGGGCGAGGGCCGTGGTCACCCGGCCGTGACGGCGGGCCGCACGGTCGTCCGCGGCCAGTTCGACCAGCTCCCCGACCTGGTCGCGGAAGGCGGTGAAGACCCCCACCCCGGGGAAGCCGGTGGCCAGTGCCTCGGCGCACTGGGCCAGCCAGTGGTGCCTGGCCCTGACGTGGCCGCGCTCGTGGCTCAGCACGGCGGCCAGCTCGTGGTCGCTCAGCTGCCGGAGGGCGCCCGTGGTCACCACCAGCTGGGCACCGGGGCCCGGCAGGGACCACGCCTCGGGGCGCGCGTTCTCCAGTACCACCAGCCGCTCGCGGCCGCTCCTGGCCCGGTCAGCGGTCAGTTCGGCGGGCAACTCGGGTGCCCGGTGGCGGAGTTCGGCATGCCGGTGGTCGCGCAGCGCACGGGCGGCACGTACCTCTCGGGTGAAGGAGACCGCCGTCCACACCCCGCCGAGCGCCAGCAGCCCGGCGCACAGCCGTCCCCAGCCCTCCGATCCCGACAGGCCGTACGCCGCCTCGACCTCCCCCGGTGCCCCCGTGAAGAGCAGTGCGCGCAGTTCCGGCAGCGCGGCCGATGCGGCCAGCAGCAGGCCGAGCACACAGCACAGCAGGACGGCGACCACCAGGCACTGCCAGGCCCACAGGGCGAGCACGGGTTCTCGCTCGGCCCAGCGCGCCCGGGCCAGCCGCCCAGGAGCGACGGTGGCCAGCAGTGTTCCGAGCAGCAGCAGGCTGAGCAGGGCCGTCATGTCGAGATGCTCCCCCAAGGACGCGCGGGAGCGCGGCATCGCGCTGCTCCCAACCTATGCGCTGCCGAGTCCTCGGGGAACGTCCTTGGCACGCAGGTGACCAACACCACTGGGCTGCCGGCGCTGAACGCCTGTCAGCGGCGGCGGGTGGACTCCTCGGGGCAGGTGGGGCTTGCCGGCGGCTGGGGCGGGGTCGGGCAACAGTCCGGAACTGCCGAAAGTCCAAGCCCGTGCCGCCGAGCCGCATGCACCGCACGAGCGGCGTTTCCGGCGTCACATCGACAGCAGCATCGCGAACATCCCGACACCCATGGCCAGCCGGCAGGCCCGGGAGACGCCGTCGGCCGTCCCGGTGCCGCCCGCTGCCACAACCGTCCCTGCGGTCAGCAGCCGGCTGCCGCTCCAGAGTGCGTAGCAGCCGAAGTAGAGCAGCAACGCGCCGTTCAGAAGCGGCAGTCCGGACGGCGCGGCGTGGTGGGCGTGTGCGTGGTCGTGCGCCGGCGCGTCGGCCATGGCGAGCGCCATGTACGTCATCGCGAGCGCGCCTATCCCGTGGTGCAGCCGGTGCGCGCGGAGGGCCGGACCGCCGCGGCGCAGTGCCGCGAACACCTGGGCGGCGGCGAGCAGCGCGAACAGCCAGCCCCAGAGAACGCCCGGGTGCAGGGCCATGCCTGCCATGCCGATGCCCATCAACGCCTCAGTGGCCTCGGTCCGGTGGCCGGTGCGGCGGCTGGTGCCGCCTTGAGCGGCGCAGGACGGAGCTGGTCCGCACAGGCGGACCAGGCAGTACCCGCTGGACGCGAGGGCCAGTGCAGCCAGTAACCAGGTGACGAGGGCGGGTCCGTGCATCGGTGCACCTCTCGGCCGATCACGTTGTTCCCGTCCACGATCACCGATCAGGGGTGGGCGTAGCAGGGCGCGTGCGGGGGCGCATAGAGGTGTTCGGGCCTGTGGCCCACGGGGCAACTCCCCCCCCCGGGAGCGCGGGAGACCGCGCGGGTCACCGGATGGTGCGGAGCGGTTCGCCGGACAACTCGTCGGTGGCGAGGGGAAGCGCGGCTCGCGCGGTTCCCCTCGCCAGCCGGGTTCCCGGAGGGTCAGGGCGCGAGGCGGCCGGTGGCGACGATGCGGCTGAGGAACCGACGGGTGCGGTCCTGCCGCGGGTCGCCGAAGACCTGCTCGGGCGGGCCCTGCTCGAGGACGACCCCGTTGTCCAGGAAGCAGACCCGGTCGGCGACTTCGCGGGCGAAGCCCATCTCGTGGGTGGAGAGCACCATGGTCATGCCCTGCTCCTTGAGGTCGCGGACCACCGCGAGCACCTCACCAACGAGTTCGGGGTCCAGCGCCGCCGTGATCTCGTCCAGGAGCAGCAGCCGCGGCCCGGTGGCCAGGGCCCGGACGATGGCGACCCGTTGCTGCTGCCCGCCGGAGAGCCGGTCGGGGTACTCCCCGGCCTTGGCGGCCAGGCCGAGCCGGTCGAGCAGTTCCCGCGCCCGGTCCTCCGCCTCGACCCTTCGCACTCCGTGCACCCGGCGCGGGGCGAGGGTGATGTTGTCCAGCACGGTCATGTGCGGGAAGAGGTTGTACGCCTGGAAGACCACGCCGATCCGGCGCCGGACGCCGTCCTGGTCGGCGCGCGGGTCGGTGATCTCTTCGCCGTCCAGGAAGATCGCGCCGTCGTCGATCTCCTCCAGCAGGTTGGCGCAGCGCATCAGCGTGGACTTGCCGGAACCGGAGGCGCCGATCAGCGCGGTCACCGAGTGGGCGGGTACCGCGAGTTCGACGTCGCGCAGTACCAGGTGGCCGCCGAAGCTCTTGCGGACGGCCTCCAGCCGGAGCACGGGCTCGGTCATGCCGTTCCTCCCTGGTGCCGGCGGCGGTTCATCCGGGCCGTCGTCCAGTCGGTGAACCGGGTCATCGGGATGGTCAGGACGATGAAGACCAGTGCCGAGACCAGGTAGGGCGTGTAGTTGAAGGTCTGCGAGGTGATGATCTTCGCAGCGTAGACCGCGTCGATCACACCGCCGATGGAGACCAAGCCGGTGTCCTTCTGCAGCGAGATCAGGTTGTTGAGCAGTGGCGGCACCACCCGGCGGACGGCCTGCGGAAGCACCACGTACCGCATCGTCTGCGCGTTGCTGAGGCCCAGCGAACGGGCGGCGGCGCGCTGACTGGGGTGCACCGACTGGATCCCGGCGCGGAACACCTCGCAGACGTACGCGGAGTAGGTGAGCACCAGGGCCGCGCCGCCGAGCAGCAGCGGGTCGGTGGTCACCCCGGTCAGCCGTAGTGCGGGCACGCCGGTGATCATGATCAACAGGCAGATGATCATCGGCAGGCCGAGGAAGAAGTCCACGTACGCGGCGGCCAGCAGCCGCACCGGCAGGAAGACCGGCCCGCGCAGGGTGCGCAGCACCGCCAGCAGCAGGCCGAAAACCAGGATCAACACCCCGCAGACCGCCATCAGTTCGAGGTTGATCCGCAGGCCCCTGAGCACCTCGGGCAGTGCCTGCCAGGCGTAGTGCGCGTTGAAGAAGGTGTCCCGAGTGCGTTGCCAGCCAGGCGAGTTGACCACCACCAGGTAGAGCACCAGTGCGGTGCCGGCCGTGCTGAGCGCGGCGATCAGCGCCGAGTTCCTGGCCCGCCGCCGGTGGTACGCCTCACGGGCCAGTCGGCGGGCGGACGGACGGTACGGCTCGTCCGCACCGCCGCCGTCGGACAGTTCGCCCGCCGCCGTACGGGCGGTCACTTGAGCACCGGTACCGAGACGGCGTCGGACAGCCACCGCTTCTCCAGCACGGCCAGCGTGCCGTCGGAGCGCAGCCCGTCCACCGCCCGGCTGACGCAGCCGGTCAGCGCGCTGCCCTTGTCCAGCACCAGGCCGAACTGCTCGGCGCCGCTGCCGCCTTCCAGCTGCCCGACCACCTTCGCGTCGGTGATCTCGGCATCGGTGATGTAGAGGGCGGTCGGCAGATCGACCACCAGCGCGTCGATCTGACCGTTCTTCAGCGCTGCCTTCGCCAGATCGTTGTCGTCGAAGGCGGCCGGCCCCTGGCTGGGCTTGATGAGGTCGTTGATGCTCGCCAGGCTCGTGGTGCCGACCTGGGCGCCCAGCTTGGCGCCCTCGAGGCCGGCCAGGCCGGCGGCGGACGCGAACCTGGAGCTCTTCAGCGCCACCACCGCCTGCCGCACGTCGTAGTAGCCGGAGGAGAGGTCCACCGACCTCCTGCGGTCGTCGTTGATGGAGACCTGGTTGATGTCGAAGTCGAAGTCCTTGGCGCCCGGCGCGAAGGCCTTGTTGAACGGGCTGACCACCCAGCTGACCTTGTCCTTGGGGTAGCCGAGCCGGTCCGCGACGGCGTACGCCACGGCGGACTCGAAACCGTTCCCGTTCTCCGGCCGGTCGTCGTCGAACCAGGGGGCGTACGCCGGCTTGTCGGTGCCGACGGTCAGCGTGCCCGCCTTCCTGGTCGCCAGCGCGCCCTTCGCGCGCCCGGCCGCCGTTCCCGCCGGAGCGGTGGCCGCGGCCGAGGAGGCGCCGCCGGCGCCCGCGTCCTGCGGGGCGCAGGCGGTGAGCACCGAGGCCGCGACGAGCAGTGCGGCGAACGGCGCCTGGCGGGCGGCACGCGAGCCGAGGGCATGGACCATGGCTGGACTCCAGGAGAGGGCGAAGAAGCGGGATCACGGACGCGTGCCCTCGGGACAAGGTGCCCACCGCGCGCGGTGAACACACCGGAAGCTCCCGGTGGCGGCGCTGCGGGGCGCGAGGCATGGTCGGCGTACGGCACCGTCTCCGCGGTGCCTCCCGGACCGGCTTCAGCGGCGACAGCAGCGGTCGTGCGCGCGGCGACAGGAGCACACCCCGAGCAGGTCGCGGTGGCAGGACGCCACAAGATCCGCCGGGAGCATGGCGGGAGGTTCGCACCCCACCGGGACGTCTGTCCACAGCCGTTCGCCAGATGTCCGGATGCCGGACAGCCGGCACCTTCGCATCCTTCCCCCGCCGCCCCCTCTTGAACAGGAGAACCTTTCGAACCTATGGTGTCCGTGTCGAAATAACTTCTGTCGAAGTGAGTCTCAGATGCAGAATCTTTCGCCTAGGCTCGCTGTAGCGGCCGACCTTCCCGCAGCGACCTCGACCACCGAGCCCACCGGCCACGCGGCCAATCCCGCCTGGCTGGGACTCAAGGACGCCGTCGAGGCCCTGCGCCCGCTCCAGTCGAAGGACGGCTCCATCGACCTCGCGGCCGTCCAGCGCCACACGGTCGACCCGCTGATCGACACCGTGCTCGGGGCAATCGAAGAGCTCGCCCCGCTCTTCCCGCACGACGCGGAGTACCTCATCGCGGTCCAGGCCGACCTGCGCAAGTGGGCCGACACCGGCTACCGCGAGCCCGACTTCCTCGACTCGCTGCTCGCCTTCCAGCCCGCCGCGCAGCGCGCCGACGGCCTCGAGCACCTCGTGGTCTTCCCGATGTACACCCAGAACGGCAACCCGAACCGCAACCTCGAAGCCGTCCTGCTCAAGGTGGTCTGGCCCGAGTGGCTCGCCGAGCTCGAGCGCACCCGGTTCGACAACCCGATGTTCGTGCCGATCACGTTCACCGACTTCACCGCCGGGTACGACACCAACTCGGCCGTGCTGTTCCCCGAGACCGTGGCCGTCCGCAAGGCACCTGAGCGCTTCACCTGGGGCGGCATCTTCTGCGACCGCGAGGCCGCCCGCTTCCGCGCCGTCTCCACCAGCGCCGTCGAGCTGCTCGGCCTGGACATCCCGGCCGACGCGCAGGAGCTGCTCACCGACCAGGAGCGCGCCCAGCAGACCTTCGTCCTGTGGGACCTGGTCCACGACCGCACCCACAGCCACGGCGACCTGCCCTTCGACCCGTTCATGATCAAGCAGCGCAGCCCGTTCTGGATGTACGGGCTCGAAGAGCTCCGCTGCGACCTGACAGCCTTCAAGGAGGCCGTCCGCCTGGAGGGCGAGGGCTACCCGCAGGGCCGCGACGTCCAGTACGCGATCCTCTTCGACCGCCTCTTCCGCTTCCCGGTCAGCGGCGACCGGGTGCGCAACTACGACGGCATGGGCGGCCAGCTGCTCTTCGCCTACCTGCACAAGCACGACGCGCTCCGCTGGCGCGACAACCGCCTCAGCATCGACTGGGCCCGCGTCGCCGAGGTCACCAACAAGCTCTGCGGCGAGATCGAGACCCTCTACCGCGACGGCATCGACCGGCCCAAGACCGCCCACTGGATCGCGGCCTACCAGCTGGTCTCCCGCTACCTCACCCCGCACCCGGCCTCCACCTGGGCCAAGGGCCCCGAGGCGCTGCCGCTCGACATCGCCGACGGCAAGGCCCTCAACAAGGCGCTGTGCGACGCCGTCCTGGCCGACGAGTTCCCGCTGTCGATGTTCTACGAGGCCCTGAGCAAGAAGCTCAGCGGTGTGATCGCCGCCACCGCGGGCATCACCGGCGCCGGCATCCAGGGGGCCGCCGCGTGAGCACCCGACTCGAGGGCAAGGTCATCGCCGTCGCCGGGGCCAGCGGCCTCGGTGGTCCGGCCGTCGTCCGCCGCCTGGCCGCCGACGGCGCCACGGTCGTCGCAGCCGACATCGACCAGCAGCGGCTCGACTCGCTGGTCGAGTCCATCCGTGTCGCCGTGCCCGGCGCCAAGGTGACCGGCCAGGTGATAGACCTGCTCGACCCGCAGGAGGTCCACGACTGGGCCGACCACCTGGAGGCCGAGCACGGCCACGTCGACGGCCTGCTCCACCTGGTCGGCGGCTGGCGCGGCAGCAAGACCTTCTTCGACAGCCGCATCGACGACTGGGACTTCCTGCACGACCGCGTGGTGCGCACCCTGCAGCACACCTCGCTGGCCTTCCAGCCCGCCCTGGTCCGCAGCCCGGCCGGCCGGTACGCCATGGTCTCCGCGGCCGCGGCCCACAAGCCCACCGCCGGCGGCGCCGCCTACGCGGCAGCCAAGGCCGCCACCGAGGCTTGGACCCTGGCCATGGCCGACTCCTTCAAGAAGGAGAGCACCGCCGACGACGGCGAGCCCACCGCCGCAGCTGCCATCCTGGTGATCAAGGCCCTGGTCAGCCCCGAGATGCGTGCCGAGAAGCCGGAGGCGAAGTTCGCCGGCTTCACCGACACCGCCGACCTGGCCGACACCCTGGCGGGCCTCTGGGACCGCCCCGCAGCAGAACTGAACGGACAGCACCTGTGGCTGACAGCCCGATGAACACCACCGGCGTCTTCGCCGGCGCGACGGACGCGGTACGGCGGCACGATCCCGCCGTCCGCGGTTTCGCGAGCGACAACTACGCGGGGGTGCACCCCGAGATCCTCGCCGCGATAGCCCTGGCCAACGAGGGCCACCAGATCGCGTACGGCGAGGACCAGTACACCGAGCACCTCCAGACGGTCTTCCGCAAGCACTTCGGCGACCGCGCCGAGGCGTACCCCGTCTTCAACGGCACCGGCGCCAACGTCGTGGCCCTGCAGGCCCTGCTCCCGCGCTGGGGCGCGGTGATCGCCGCCGGGACCGCCCACATCAACGTGGACGAGTGCGGCGCCCCCGAGAAGATGGGGGGCATCAAGCTCCTCACCATCCCCACCCCGGACGGCAAGCTCACCCCCGAGCTGATCGACCAGCAGGCCTGGGGCTGGGGCGACGAGCACCGTGCCCAGCCGCTCGCCGTCTCCATCACCCAGAACACCGAGCTCGGCACCTGCTACACCGCCGAGGAGGTCCGGGCGATCTGCGAGCACGCCCACGAGCGCGGCATGCTCGTCCACATGGACGGCTCGCGCCTGGCCAACGCCGCCGCTTCGCTGGACCTCCCGTTCCGCGCCTTCACCACGGACGCGGGCGTCGACGTCCTGTCCTTCGGCGGCACCAAGAACGGCCTGCTCTTCGGTGAGGCCGTCGTCGTCCTCAACCCGGACCGGGTCCGCGACATCAAGTACCTGCGCAAGATGTCGATGCAACTCGCCTCGAAGATGCGTTTCGTCTCGGTCCAGTTCGAGGCGCTGCTCACCGGAGACCTCTGGCTGCGCAATGCCGGCCACGCCAACGCGATGGCCAAGCGCCTCGAGGCCGCCGTCCGCGGGATCGACGGTGTGACCGTCGTCCGGCCGGTCGAGGCCAACGCGGTCTTCGCCGTGCTCCCGCGTGAGGTCAGCGAGCGCCTGCAGAAGCGCTACCGCTTCTACTTCTGGGACGAGCACACCGGTGAGGTGCGCTGGATGGCCGCTTTCGACACGACCGAGGCCGACATCGACGCCTTCGCGGCAGCGATCGCGGAGGAGATGGGCCGGGTCTGACCAAGCGGCCAGGCTCGTCGTCGCCCCTGTCCGGGACCCGTGGGGGGCTCCGGGCGGGGGCGATTTGCTTGTCGGGGACCGGACCCGTAGAGTTCCGGAGTCGCACCGAGCGGGGCGGCGAAAAGCGAGTCCGATGGAATTCGGTCCGGTAAACGGAGCGGAAAGCATCTGATAAGCTGGAAACACGAAAGAACGAAGCGCCCGGAGGGTCCGCTGGAAGGCGGCCTGAAGGAAGTGTCCGTTCCTTGAGAACTCAACAGCGTGCCAAAAGTCAACGCCAGATATGTTGACATCCCCGGCCTCGGATCCTTGTGGTTCGTGG
>NZ_JBVIMH010000013.1:0-187270 GCF_055579945.1 Kitasatospora sp. NPDC032150
AGCGGATACGACCTAGACACTCGCATCCTTGCAGGTCAGCGGCACCTTTCTGCTATCGGAGCATCAGGCGGCCCAGATCCGCTGAATATCCAGGGCTAATCCTCCGTGCGTTGAGCAATCAAGCTCAACGCCCACGAGATGATGCACCGCATGACCGACTACACCGCCACCGGCACCATCATTCCCAACGGCGAACCCATCGCCGTCATCTGCAACCTGCCACCCCACGACAGCAACTGGCACCACGACATCGTCCACGGCGACTGGACCAGCACACCTGACGGCTGCCTCGCGATCCGGCCCGCCCCCCCAGCGCGGGGCCGACGTACACCGGATCCGAGAGGAAGTTGGCCAGCGCTTCTGCCAGGGGTGCGGCTGCATGGGGTCCGATAAGCCCTTCCGGGCGACTGAGCGGCGAGCGGGCAGGGCCCCGCGGCCGGTGCTGGACATTCCGGGTGAACCACACATAGCAACTAGTTACACAAAGTGATCATTTGGTTACTTTGCCAGGGAGCCCACCCACACGCACCCCACCCCCCGGGAGTCACACCGTGCGACGCGTCGCAACCCTGCTCGCCACTCTCGCCACCACCAGCGCGCTGGCCCTCGCCGTACCCGCCTCCGCCTACGCCGCCCACGGGCAGCTCATCTTCTTCAGTACCGATCGAGTCGTCGACAATCCGACCGTCTGCGTCAATCAGCCGCTCGGGCCACAGCCTCTGGAGAACCGGACGACCGAGTACGCCCTCGTCTACTCCGGCGCCAAATGCAGCGGAAATGTTCTTGCCGTGGTCCCACCAGGCGGCACGACGACCGAGTCGGCCGGCAAGAGCGTGTACCTCCCGTAGATCGGGTAGGAGGGCCGGTTCGCCCGGCCCTCCCCCAAGGCGGCCGCCCCCTCGCGGAGCTGACGCCACCTCAGAGCGGCAGCCCGAACAACTGGGCGTCGTGGCCGGCGAAGAGGCGGCTGCCGTCGGTACCCAGGTGCCAGACCTGTACGCCCGGGCCGGAGTCACGGAACTGCCAGCGCAGTCGTCCGGTGCGGACGTCCAGTGCGCAGACGCCGCCGTCGACCGGACCGGGGACGTAGAGGGTGTCGTCCACCTGGAGCGGGCCGCTGCGCGGGTCGAGGCGGAACGGCACCCTGGCGGACCACTTCCGCTTGCCGTCGGCCGGGTCGTGGCGGTCGATCCGGCCGTCGTCGCGCAGCAGCAGAACGTCGCCGTCGGCGGGGACCGCCCTGAGGTAGCGCCAGGAGTCGCTCTGCTCGGGCATGATCGTCCAGGCCGCACCACCGTCCGCCAGCCGGATCGCCTGGATTCCGCCCAACCGGCTGGACACGTAGACGTGTTCGGGCCCGCCCCCCACCTCGTAGGCTTCCGCACCGGTCTGGACCGACCACAGCCGCGAGGTGTCCTCGGACTTCAGCACCGACAGTTCGCCCTGCCCGCCGTGGGCCAGCAGCCGGCCTCCGGCGATCGGCGTGAACCACTCGTACCAGGTCCCCGGGGGAAGCCGGTGGCTCCAGAGCGTCCGGCCGGTGTCCGCGGACAGCGCGAACAGGGCCGTTCCGTCGACCTGCCGCCGCTGCCAGGCCATCCCGTACAGCACTCCGTCGACGCAGTCCTCCAACCGCACCGTCCCGGGGTCGCCGAGCTCCGGCGGGCAGGGCAGCCGCCAGTCGGCGGCCGGGTCGGTGAGGTGGAAGCTCCTGATCCGGCCGCTGCGGACATCGAAGATCCGCTCGCCCACCACCATGGGCGGGTTCAGGCCGGGCGGTGGCGACGGCTCCCCGGGCGTCGGGGTGGGTTCGCCCTCCGACAGGTCGATCCGGCGACGCTCCGCCCCGGTGGCCGGGTCCAGCGCCAGCAGTTCGTCATCGGCCACGAAGAGCGGCAGCGAGGCGGAGCCGGGGATCCGGTCGACCTTCCGCACGGCGGCACCGCGGTGCACCCAGAGTGGGCGGGGCCCCGGAGGGACGGCCGGGGCGGTGGGGTCGGCGGACTTCACCGGGGCGGCCGGGGAGCCCTCGTTCAGCCACCACGCTCCGCCCACCAGGGCCAGCGCACCCGCTCCGAGAACTAACTGACGTCGCGTCAGCCCAGTGCGGTAGGGCGCGGGTTCGTCCTCCTGGCCCGCGGAGCCCGGACCGGAACCCGCCAGCACGTCCGAGCTCGGGTCCCTGCCCGGCTCCACGTCAAGCATGATCTCGCCGACCAGCTCCCCGGGCTCCTCCGGCCGTTTCTTCCCCATACCCCCGCACGCTCCCCCCGTGACACCCCGCACGGAGGATAGCCCACGTCCCGTGGGACACGAACGGCCGGTCGGCCCGGATGCACGGGCCCGACTGTTCGCCGACAGCCGGCAAGCCACCTTCGCCGGCCTCGGCCCACACGAACACCTCAACCCCCGCTCCGGGATGGGCGACCGGCCCCAGCGCCACGAGCCGCCGACGCGGCCGCACCGGGCCCGACCCGGCCCGTCCGAGGTCCGGGCGGGGTCCGGGCGGGGTCCGGTCCGCACGCGATCGACCCTTCGGCAGCGCGGCTCAGACCGACCCCACCGCGCCGCCTTCGCACCCGCGCCGCACGACTTCCCGGCCGCGGCCCTGCGCACGGCCGGCGGCGGGTAGGGTGAGCCTTGACCTGGTACATACCTGGGATTGACCTTCCGGTCGGCCCGGCGCGATCGGGCCTGACGGGGCATGACCGGGTGTGACCGAGCAGCCTGGCGCCGGTCGGCGCGAGGCCGGCACGATTTCTGGACGGGAGTCACGGTGACGGAGCAGGCGAAGGCCAAGGATCGCAGCGCACTGGCACAGCTGCTGCTGGAGCATCCGCCGATGGCCCGCGAGCTTCCCGGCTTCGCGGTCGACGGGCTGCCCGCCAACCCGGCCGAGCTCTTCGGCGAGTGGCTGACCGGGGCGTTCGAGGCCGGGGTGCCGGACCCGCAGGTGGTCACGCTCTCCACGGTGGACACCGACGGCTGCCCGGACGCCCGGGTACTGGTGCTGCGGGACGTCGACGTGACAGGCGCGGGCTGGGTGTACGCGGCCGACGCGGACAGTCCGAAGGGGCGCCAGCTGGCCGCCCGCCCCCGGGCCGCGCTCACGGCGTACTGGCCGCTGCTGGGCCGTCAGGTCCGGGTTCGCGGCATGGTGGAGGCCGCGTCACCGGAGGATTCGGCACTCGACTTCCTGGGCCGCTCGCCGTGGTCCCGGCTGGCCTGCCTGGTCGGGCACCAGAGCGAGCCGCTCAGCTCCTTCGAGGCGTACGACAGCGCCACCCGGGAGGCCGAGCTGCTGCTCGAGGCCGACCCGAAGGCGGTCGCCCCGGGCCACACGATCTACACCCTGCGGGCCTCGGAGGTCGAGTTCTGGCAGGGCGACGCCGCCCGCCGCCACGTCCGGGTCCACTACACCCGCAACGAGGTGGGCGCCGTCGCCGGCGTCTGGTCGCGTACGCTGCTCTGGCCCTGAGGAGCCCACGAACGGCGCCGGCGGCGGCGCCGCGGCGCCGCGACGGCCCGCCACCGTGCGCACAAGTGTGAGGCCCTGGTGATGACTTGGCGCACCGGGGCCTCTCACACCGGCTCCCGTGGATACCGTGCCGCCAGAGCGTGATCGACCACGCTCACCGGGACCGCACTGTGACCACGATCACCTGAAGTCCGTCCCGGATTTCCGTTATCGGACGCCGGCCACCGGATCTCCAATGCGACAGGGCAGTACGGACAGGCCGACGGAGAAGGTGGACCACAGGATGGACAGGGACTGCGGCACGGCAACGGTGGTACAGGCGCAGGCCGGTGACCGGCGCGCCACGGACGAGCTGATCGGCAGCCACCTCCCGCTGGTGTACAACATCGTCGGCCGGGCGCTCTCCGGACACCCGGACACCGATGACGTGGTGCAGGAGACCATGCTGCACGCCGTGCACGGCCTGCCCTCGCTGCGCGAGCCGGCAAGCTTCCGGTCCTGGCTGGTGGCCATCGCGATGAACCAGATCCGCCGCCGCCACCAGAGCGCCCAGGCGCAGCCTGCCGCTCCGGGCGGGTACGAGCCGGGTGGCTGTGAACCGGCCGATCCCAGCGCGGACTTCGTGGAGCTGACCATCGTCCGGCTCGGTCTCTCGGGCCAGCGCCGCGAGGTCGCGGAGGCCACCCGCTGGCTAGACAAGGACGACCGCGAGCTGCTGTCGCTGTGGTGGCAGGAGGCAGCCGGCCAGCTCACCCGGACCGAGCTGGCCGCCTCGCTGGAGCTTGCGCCGCAGCACGCGGCGGTCCGGGTGCAGCGGATGAAGAACCAGCTGGAGAACGCCCGGGTGGTGGTCCGGGCACTGTCCGCCGTACCGGTCTGCGGGCAGCTCTCCGAGATCACGGCGGGCTGGGACGGGACGCCGGGGACCTTGTGGCGCAAGCGGATCGCCCGGCACGTACGGGACTGCGGCTTCTGCGCGCGGCAACGGGACGGGCTGTTCCCCGCCGAGGGGCTGCTGGCCGGCCTCGCCCTGGTCCCGGTCCCGCACGGGCACCTGATGTCGGGTGCGCTCGCGAACGCCCTCTCGGCGCACGCGCACGCGGCCGGCTCCGCGCACCCGGTCGCGGCCGGATCCGCCCATGGCTCCGGAGCCTCGCACGCCGCGTCCGGTGCCCGCAGGGCGCACCGGCACGCCGCCGGACGGGGACGCCGGGGGCTGCCGAAGGCGGCGTCCTCCCACAAGCTGCTGGTGACCGCGCTGGGTACGGCGGCGGTCACGGCCGCCGCCGCCGGTGTGGTCGCCGCCGCACAGGGGCCGTCGAGCACGGTGACGGCCGACCCGGTCGCCGCCCCGCCGGAGAGCGTCTCGGCGCTCTCGCTGGGCACCGACCCGACGCCGGCCGCCGCGCCCTCGTCACCGGCCGCACCGTCCCCCTCGACTGCTCCGTCCTCCGCGGCGCCCTCCCCGTCCGCCTCGGCCACCCCCTCGCCCAGCGCCTCCGCGACGCCCTCGCCGACCCCGACGGCGACCCGGGCCCCGTCGAGCCCGGCCGGCAGCCCGACCGTCCGCGTGGCGCCGACCACCTCCTCGATACAGCAGCAGGTCATCGACCTGGTCAACGCCGAGCGTGCGAAGGCCGGTTGCAAGCCGGTCAAGAACAACTCCAAGCTTCAGACCGCCGCGCAGGGGCACTCCGACGACATGTCGGCCCGCAACTTCTTCGACCACACCAACCCCGACGGTGAGGGTCCGCAGCCCAGGATCGAGGCGGCCGGCTACCGCTGGAGCACCTGGGGCGAGAACATCGCCCGCGGGCAGAGCACGCCTGCCGACGTGATGGACACCTGGATGCACAGCCCGGGCCACCGGGCGAACATCCTCAACTGCGCGTTCACCGAGCTCGGTGTCGGCGTCCACCAGAGCAGCGGCGGCCCCTGGTGGACCCAGGACTTCGGCGCCCCGAGCTGAGACCGACGCGGGAACTCCCCCCGGTCCCAGGGCAAAAGGAGTTGTCGCGGGACCGGGGAAGGCCGAGGATCGTGGCCATGGAACGCCCCGCCGAGATCATCAGACACGACCGGGTCGAGCTGCGCCGCTGGCGCGCCGACGACGCCGCGGCCATGGACCGCCTGGTCATCGACGCCCTGCCGCACCTGCTCCCGTGGATGCCCTGGGCCGCCGAGCACGACTTCGCCGCGGTGGCCGACTACACCGCCCGCAGCGAGCAGTGGTGGCTGGACGGCGAGGCGTACAACTTCGCGATCACCACGGATGGTGAGTTGGTCGGCAGTTGCGCGCTGATGCGGCGGATCGGCCCCGGGGCACTGGAGATCGGCTACTGGATCCACCAGGGCTGGACGGGCCGGGGACTGGTCACGATGGCCGCCGCCGCACTGGTCCGGGAGGCGTTCGCGCTGCCGGAGGTTGAGCGGCTGGAGATCCACACCGACAGCGCCAACACCGCCAGCATCGCGGTGGCCCGGCGGCTGGGCTTCACCGAGATCTCGCGCAGGCCGTCGCCGGGAGGACCGTGCGCTCCCGCGCGGGACGGTGTCGATGTGATCTGGGAGCTGCGCCGCTGACGGCCGGCGGAAGCTCCTCCTCCTCCTCCTCCTGGGGACACCGTCCTCCTCCCGCCGCCGGGCCGGCGGCCGGTGTCACCGGGAGGAGGGACGCGACTTGACCACCAGGTAGGCGCCCTGGCCGATCAGGAGGATGCCGGCCAGTTGGGCCGCGTACCTCACGGGCAGGTGCTCGTTCAGCGGGAGCCGGTGGATGGTGGCCGAAAAGTTCAGCAGCAGTCCGAGAATTCCGACGACCACTCCGCTCACGAACCTAACCCGCCGAATGCGGTCGTTCGCCATTCCGTTACAGCCTTTCGTCACTTCGCGGTGTTCCGGATCGCGTTGGTGCGGCACTCAGTTCCAGCGGTGGCCCGAGCAGGTGCAGCAGGCTGCGGTTGTGCTGGAGCAGCCAGGAGAGATAAGCGGGGTTGACCCGGGCCAGGTCGATGTAGGCGGCGCGCAGGTCGGCGTGCAGGGTGTCGAGTGCGCCGGTGGCCAGCGCGCCGGGCCGCCAGATGAGCAGCAGCCGGACGGCGAGCGGGTCGCCGTGCAGCGGGCGGACGGCGGTGCCCGGAGCGGCGGCCGAGGTGGGCTGACAGGGGCGTACGGCCTCGCCGGAGGCGACCAGTTCGGCGGCGGTGGCGTGGTCCCGGACCTGCACCACGCGCGGGTCCAGGCCGGCCTCGCGGAAGATCCGGCGCAGCGCCGCGTACTCGTGGTCGGCCGCCGGGTCCACCATCCAGGTGTCCTGGGCGAGGTCGGCGAGGTGCACCACGGGCCGGGCGGCGGCCGGGTGCCGATCGGAGAGCGCGACGAACCGCGGTTCCCGGCCGACCAGTACGCGGTGTTCGACGCCCGGCGGGAGGCGGAGCGGGAAGCCCTCACTCTCGTGCACGAAGGCGAGGTCGAGCTCGTCGTCGGCGACCATGCGCAGCAGGGCGATGGCCGAGATGTCGATGTGGATGGCGGGGTCGACGTCGGCGCAGCGCTCGCGGACCCGGCGCAGCCACCCCGGGACGGCGCGGCTTCCCACGCTGCCGATCCGCAGCCGCTTCCGTTCCCCGCCGGCGGCTTCCTGCCGGGCGGAGGAGACCAGGGCGGCCATCTCGGTGAGGATGGGCCTGGCACGGGAGAGCACCGAGTGGCCGAGTGCGGTGGGCTGGCTGCCGGTCTGCTCACGGGTGAACAGGGCGCCGCCGATGGTCCGTTCGATCCGGTGCAGCTGAGTGGTGAGGGACGGCTGGGTCATGCCGAGCTGCAGTGCAGCCTTTCGCACACTGCCGGTGTCCGCGATCGCGCACACCACTCTCAAATGCCTCACGTCCAGTTCCACGACGAGAGCATAACTACCAGTCAGATTATCCGCCAGGGACATGCCAGATAGTGAAACGGTTCACCATGGGGTTCCCAAGCCGGGGTATTGGTCCGAGCTATCGCCCATTGACATCATCCGCGAGTTCGACGGGCTGAACCAAGCTCTCTGCAGCACTGGTTCACCCGATGACCACGGCGTTGCCCCACAGCGATCGTGGAACTCGCGAATGGAGTCCCCCACATGAAACTCTCCAAGCTTGCCCTGTCCGCCGCGCTCGGACTCGCGCTGGCGGGCGGCCTGGCTGCCGCCCCCGCCTCCGCGGCGAGTGCCGACACCACGGCACGCCAGGGATACACCGCCTCCTCGTACACCGGCTCGGCCGCGGAGGCGGCCGCCAACAAGGCCTTCTACCAGGCGGTGATGAAGTCCGCGCTGGCCAAGCAGGCGGCGCACCCCTCCCTCAAGGCGGTCGTCGTCACCTACGACCCCAGCAACGCACCGTCCTTCGCAAGCCAGATAGCTGCCAGCGCGCAGATCTGGAACAGCTCGGAGCGCAACATCCAGCTCCGGGCGGGCAGCAACGCCGACTTCAGCTACTACGAGGGCAACGACTCGCGCGGCTCGTACGCCGACACCGACGGCCACGGCCAGGGCTACGTCTTCCTCGACTACAGCCAGGCCCGGCAGTTCAACCCCACCCGGATCGTCGCGCACGAGACCGGGCACGTGCTCGGCCTGCCGGACCACTACTCGGGCCCGTGCAGCGAGCTGATGTCCGGCGGCGGCCCCGGCCCCTCCTGCACCAACCCGTACCCGAACGCCACCGAGAAGCGCCGGGTGGACTCGCTGTGGGCCAACGGCCTGGCGGCGGCGACCCACTGACGCCACGGCCTGTCTGAGCAGCCCGACCCCGCGCGGGGTCGGGCCGTTCGGCCTGCCGCCAGCAACTCGTCAACTCACCCTGCCTGCCGACGTGTTCGCGCTACCGAAGGCCACGCTCACGGCCGGTGCGTGTTGCTGACGGTGTCAGCGAAGCTCCGGGCGAGCGGGGTGAGGGCCTCCCAACGGCGTACCGCCCAGCCCACCGCCAGGCGCGGCAGGTCGGGGATGGGGATGAAACGCAGCGGGCCGGTTCCGGCGTCCTGGAGCTTCTGGTCGGGCAGCGCCGGGACGATGGCGTGTCCGAGGCCGAGCTCGGTCAGCAGGACCGCGGTGTCCCAGTCGGCGACGCTCGGTTCGGGGCTGATCCGGATGCCAAGCTCCGCGAAGGCCGTGTCCAGATGGGCCCTGGCGGAGGAGTTCTCCGGCAACCTGATGTGCCGGATGTCGGCGAGGTCGGCGGCCTCGACCCGGGACCGGCCGGCGAGCGGATCACCGGCCGGTACGGCCAGCACCCAGGGCAGTTCGACCACCGGGTGCTGTTCGATGCCCCGGAGCGGAGCACCGATGGTGATCCAGGCGAGGTCGATGTCGTTGGCCGCGAGGGCGGTGAAGCACCTGCGGCTCGAGGTCTCCGTCTGGAACTCCAGGCTCGCCTCGGGATAGCGCCTGCGGAAGGCGACGACGGCCTCCGACATGAAGTGCCGCACGGTGGTCGCTCCCGTCGCCACCCGTACCGATCCGACCTCGCCGCGCACCAGTTCGTCGATGCGGCGCAGCGCGAGGTCGAGGCCGGCGATGCCCTCCGCGGCCGCCGCCTGCAGGAGGCGGCCCGCCGGGGTGGGGACGACACCGCGCGGCTGACGCTCCAGCAGGCGGGTACCGGTCTCCCGCTCCAGCCGTTTCACATGCTGGCTCACCGCGGACTGGGTGCAGGAAAGCTCCCGGGCGACGGCACTCAGGCTTCCGCTCTGGCACACCGCCACAAGGACACGCAGGTCATCAAGGGTCACTCACCCCAAGTTAGCCCTTGGATCAGACATAGGAAACCCTAGGATTGACTTGGATTCAGGCTGTCCCGGATGATCGCCGCAGGGCCCAGGGCGGCAACCCGTCCCGCTCTCCCTCGTCGGTCCGGACCGCGACGGGGAGTCGGACGGGTGTCGACCCGCCGGGCTCCGCGGGAGCCCCGCCCGTCGTCCGTACGTCCGATGGCCACCGTTCAGGGCCGGCGCGGTGCTCGACGAGGCGGGCGCCCGGCTGGACTCCCCCGCCCGACACCCGCTCCACACTCGCGAGTCGACCCGGTCTGGAAGGACTTCGGCACAGTGCCTGCTCCGCTCTCCATTTCAACCTCCCGCTCCGACGGCCTCTCGCCGCGCCCGTGGACCGTCGCGGTACTCGGCCCGGGAGGTGTCGGTGGCCTGCTGGCGGCCCTGCTCTCCCGGGCCGGACACCGGGTGGTCTGCGTGGCCGGGGAGACGACCGCTCAGGCCCTTCGGCAGGACGGATTCCGGGTCCGCAGCGGGCAGTTCGGCGACTTCACCGCCCGCGTCGAGGCGGAGACCGAGCTGCGCGAGCCGGTGGACCTGTGCCTGATCGCCGTCAAGCACACCGTCCTTGACGTGGCGCTGGAGCGGATTCCGGCCGGGGTGCTGGGCGACGGCCTGGTGGTGCCGCTGCTCAACGGCATCGAGCATCCGGACGCGCTGCGCGAGCGCTACGGCGTGCGCCGGGTGGCCCCGGGTGTGATCCGGGTCGAATCGACCCGCACCGCACCCGGTGTCATCGAGCACGGCAGCCCGTTCGCGGAGATCGACCTGGCCGGGGCGCCCGAGCTCCTCCGCCCGCTGACCGCGGTACTGGAGGGCGCGGGTGTACGTACCCGAGTGGTCGAGGACGAGACCGCCGTGCTCTGGGCCAAGCTCGCCTTCCTCGCGCCCTTCGCCCTGCTCACCACCAGGTACGGGCTGACCGTCGGCGACGTGCGGACCGGGCACCGCGAGGAGCTGGCGGCCCTGGTTGCCGAGGCCGCCGCGGTGAGTGAGGCGTGCGGTGCGCCGGCCGACCCTGCGAAAGCCCTGGCGCTCTACGACGCGTTCCCGGCCGGCAGCAAGTCGTCGATGCAGCGCGACGCCGAGGCGGGCCGCCCGCTGGAACTCGACGCGATCGGCGGGGCGTTGCTGCGAGCGGCCGAGCGGCACGGCGTCCCCGTGCCGGTCGCCGCCCGGCTGATGGCCGAACTGACGGCCCGTTGAGGTGACGGACGCCCCGTCACCCGGCGCGCCCGTCTCGACCGCATCGGGACCGACTGGACCGACTTGACCGACATGCGTCCCGCCGGCCCGGCCGAGGTCATGGCACGGGCCCGGTGATCCCGTAGTCTCCGAGTCCCGGGCCACCCGCCCGGGTACTCCACTTCCGCACGAGACCGGAACACACCACCGATGTCGACTTATTCCGCCACCGCAACCACCTCCGCACGCAACGGCGCCTGGGTCCGCAGCCACACCGCACGCCCAGCGACCCGGCTCCGCCTGCTGTGCTTCCACCCGGCGGGCAGCGGCCCGTCCTTCTTCCGGGACTGGCCCACGCTCCTCCCCGGGGACATCGAGATCCTGTCGGTCCAGCTGCCAGGGCGTGAAGCACGGTTCGCCGAGCCCCACCTGACGGACTACCGGCACGCGGTGGAGCAGCTGTACGGCGGTCTGCGGCCGTACCTCGACCGCCCGTACGCGCTGTTCGGGCACAGCATGGGCGGCCTGCTCGCATACGGACTGGCTGCGGCCGCCCGGCGGCACGGCGACCGTGCGCCCGCGCGGCTGCTGGTGAGCGGCTGCGGCGGGCCGGGTACCGCGCCCGCGAAGCCGGGCCGGTCCGACTGGTCCGACCAGGAGCTCGTGGCCGACCTCAGGCAGATGGGCGGCACGCCCGAGGCCGTGCTCACCGACCCCGACCTGTTGGACGTCATCCTGCCGGTGCTGCGCGCCGACTACGCGATCTGCGACTCCTTCCGCCGGCCCGAGGGCCCGCTGCTGGACTGCCCGGTCAGCGTGCTCGGCGGGGAGGACGACATCTACTCGGTCGACGATCTCCGGCTGTGGTCCGCCGTGACCCGCTCGACCACTTCCGTCCGCACCTTCCCCGGCGGCCACTTCTATCTCAGCGAGGAGTCGGCCGACCCCCTGCTGGCCGCCGTCAAGGCGGACCTGGCCGACACCGACTGAGCCTCCCCGCGCGCCCCCGGCCCGTCGCGACCCGCGTCACGGTCCGCGGCAGCCGCCCGGGCGCCCCGCTCCGACGCCCGTACGGCATCCTGGATGCCGTTTCCCGCGGCCTCGGCGGAGCGGGCGGGTCCGCTCGCCGTCGCTCGCGGGGAACGCGGCGCCCGGACCGTCCGCCGCCGGCCCCCAAGCGGCGGGCCGGGCGGGAACACCCGGGCCGGACGGGCGGTTGTCCGCTCCGGCGAACACCTACCGAAGGGAACACCCGTGAGCCTGTACGACATCCCGCTGCGCACCCTGGACGGGCAGCCCGCCTCGCTGGCCGACCACAAGGGTAAGGCGTTGCTCTTGGTCAACGTGGCGTCCAAGTGCGGCCTGACGCCGCAGTACGCGGGCCTGGAGCGACTGCAGCAGCGCTACGCCGAGCGCGGGTTCACCGTGCTCGGGTTCCCGTGCAACCAGTTCATGGGCCAGGAGCCGGGGAGCGCCGAGGAGATCCAGACCTTCTGCTCCACCACCTACGGCGTCTCCTTCCCGCTCTTCGAGAAGGTCGAGGTGAACGGGGACGGCCGGCACCCGCTGTACGCCGAACTCACCGAGGCGGCCGACGCCGAGGGCGAGGCCGGTGACATCACCTGGAACTTCGAGAAGTTCGTCATCAGCCCGATCGGCACCGTGGTGGGCCGCTTCCGTCCGCGCACCGAGCCCGAGTCGGCCGAGTTGGTCGCCGCCATCGAGGCCCAGCTGCCGGCCTGACCCGGCGCACACCCCTGCCGTGGACCGGGTCCACGGCAGGGGTGGCGGTCCTGTACTGTTTCTCTTCGTCCAGCACTGGACGCATTTGACGACCCGAGGAGGTGGGACCAATTACCGCTGTGTCAGGTCGGGTGCTCCCATCTCACGGCCGCGCGGTCGATCCGAAGCAGAGCTAGCGGACCGCGGGAGCGCCCAGAAGGCTTCCCGAAGGGTTTCCGTGTCGGTTTTCTCGTCAGTTCCGCTCCGCTCCACCATCACCACCAGGCTGCGCGCCGCCGGCTGTGTCTTCGCCGAGGACGAGGCGCGGCTGATCATCTCCACCGCCCGCACCCCGGTCGAGCTCGCCACCATGGTGGACCGCCGGGTGGTGGGCCTTCCCCTCGAACACGTCCTGGGCTGGGCCGAGTTCCGCGGTCTGCGGATCTCCGTCGACGCCGGGGTCTTCGTGCCGCGCCGCCGGACCGAGTTCCTGGCCGAGCAGGCCGCCGCGCTCGCCCGGGCCGGTGCCGTGGTGGTCGACCTCTGCTGCGGTTCGGGCGCGGTGGGCGTCGCACTGCTCTCGTGGCTGGACGGGATCGAGCTGCACGCCGCCGACGTCGAGCCCGCCGCGGTGCGGTGCGCCCGGCGCAATCTCACCGGTGCCAACAGCCATGTGTACCAGGGCGATCTCTACGAACCGCTGCCCGGCGACCTCCGCGGCCGGGTCGACGTCCTGGTCGCCAACGCGCCGTACGTCCCCACCGAGGAGATCCGGTTCCTGCCGCCGGAGGCCCGCGACCACGAGCCGCTGGTGACGCTCGACGGTGGCGCGGACGGGCTCGACGTCCAGCGCAGGGTGGCCGCGCAGGCCGCCGGCTGGCTGGCCCCGGGCGGCAGCCTGCTGATGGAGACGAGTGAGCGCCAGGCCGAGCGGACCGCCGCGGCCTTCACCGCCGGCGGCCTGACCACCCGGGTGGCCTCCTGCGACGAGCTGGACGCCACCGTCGTCATCGGCACCAGGCCCTCCGACGCCTGACCGGTGCCCGGCCGTCCCGGTGGAGGCCGCTCAGACCTCCACCGGGCGGTGAGGTCGAGCCCCTGCCCGCGCCATTGGCACCGGGCAGGGCGCAGTGCTGACCGGGCTCGACGGTCAGCGAGATCGACCGCAGCAGGTAGCGGCCGTCGCGTACCACGTCGACCCCGAGGGTGCGCAGCAGCGTTCCCCGGGACGCTACTTCCGCGCTCGTCCTCTACCGGATCCTCCCAGCGTCGACGCCGCGAACGTGACACGGGCGGTCTGGCAGCAGCCCCTGACATCGCTCACCTGCCGGCCGCCCGGCTGTCCGGCCCTCGGTCACCGCTCCCGCCGCCCTGTCCGAACGGCGCCGATCGGCCGTGATCTCGCGACACTCGGCCACGAACCGTTCCGAAGTGGTGACAGCTGTGCAACTAGTCCGTACCCGAGGAGGATCACTCAGCCGATCTGGCCGCACACTGTCAGTGGGGTGGGGAGGATCCGGTTGCCATCGGCACCGGTTCCGTCGAGATGGGAGGGAGCTAGCGATGGACAGTGAGGCAACGGCGTTCGGGGAGGCGCAGGCCGTCCACCAGCTGTTCGAGGAACACGCCCGCCGGACGCCGGAGGCACTCGCCGTGGTCTGCGGCCAGGAGCGGCTCAGCTACGCGCAGCTGGACGCCAGGGCCAATCGGCTGGCCCGGCACCTGGCCGAGCTGGGCCTCGGCCCCGGCCACCTGGCGGCGGTCGCGCTGGGCCGCGGCCCCGAGTTGCTCACGGCGCTGCTCGCGGTGCTCAAGTCCGGTGCCGCGTACGTGCCGTTGGAGCCGACCGGTCCCGATCCGACCGTCCGCCACGTCCTCACCGAGGCGGATCCGCTGCTGCTGCTCACCGAGGAGGCGTACCGGGTACGGCTCACGGACGCCAGCAGCCGCACGGTGCTGTGCGTGGACACCTCGGCCCAGGCGGTCGCCGCCCATCCGGCGGCCCCGCTCGGCATCCGGTTCCAAGGGACCGATCTGGCCTGCGTGTTCTACACCTCGGGCTCCACCGGGGTGCCCAAGGGCGCGCTGATCGAGCATCGCAACCTGCTGCACGCGTACCGCGGCTGGCAGTCGGTCTACCGGCTCTCCGCCACCGACCGCTTCCTGCAGACGGCAACGCTGGAGTTCGACGTCTTCACCGCGGACTGGATCCGCGCGCTCGGCACCGGCGGCACCCTGGTGATGGCCCGGCGGAACTTCACCCTGGACCGCACCGCCGAGATCTCCGAACTGCACGAGCTGATCCTGCGCGAGTCGGTGACGGTGATGGAGACCAACGTCCACACACTGCGCCGACTGTTCGCCCATCTGCTGCCGCGCGGACTGGAGTTGGGCCGGGTCAGGCTGCTGTCGGTGGGCGCGGAGAAGTGGTACCTGGACGAGCAGCTGCGCCTGCAGCGCTACCTCGGGCCCGGGGTGCGCCACATCAACGTGTACGGCGTGGCCGAGGCCGCGGTGGACAGTACGTACTTCGACAGCTCGTCCCTGGCCGAGGCGCCCGAGCACGCCGAGCTGATCTCGCTGATCGGGCGGCCGTTCCCGGGCACCCTGGTGCATCTGCTGGACGCGGCCGGCCGGCCGGTGCCGCAGGGCCGGCCCGGCGAGATCTGCCTCGCCGGCCCCGGTGTCGGGCGCGGCTACCTCAACCGGCCCGAGCTCACCGCCGCCCGCTTCGTCTCCACCGAGCTGGACCGGGACGGCCGGATCTACCGCACGGGTGACATCGGACGGCTGCGCGCCGACGGGATGCTGGAGTACCTGGGCCGCGCCGGTGCCGACGCTCCCGACTCCGTCGGCGCCGACGAGTCCGCGGCCGCCGCCGAGCTGGCCGAGGTCGAGGCGGTGCTGCGCGGCCACCCGGCCGTCCGGGAGAGCGCGGTCAGTCGGATCAGGACGGCCTCGGGCGAACTCCGGCCGGTGGCCTACGTGGTGACCGGCGGCCCGGCGCCGGAGCGCGGCTCCGCCGGAAACGGCCCGGCGGCGGAGGACGGCCCGCTCGGGGGCCACCCGGCCGCGGACGGTGTGGCCGAGGGCTGGGCCCTGCGCGCGTACCTCGCCGAGCGGCTGCCCGAGCGGCTGATCCCGGACGTCGTGGTGCCGCTGACCACGCTGCCCCGCACCCGGGCGGGCAAGCTGGACCGCCGCGCCCTGCCACTGCCCGCCCCGCGCGAGCACACCGCCCAGCCGACCGCCCGCGCCGGCGCGCCCGCCCGGGCGGGCTCCGCCAAGGCCGGGGTGCGGTCGCGCGGCTCCGCCAAGGCCGGGTACCGCCCGGCCCGTACCGCGGGCGGCACGGCCCCCTCCCCGCGCGGGACGGCCGCCGTCCTGACCGCCCTGGCGTTCGGGATCGCCGCCTTCGCCCTGACCGATCTCTTCTGGCCCGGCTCCACGGACGTCACGGGCGTGCCCTCGCCCTGGGCGGTGCTCTTCCGACTGCTGTACGTCTTCGAGTGGGCTGGCTTCGGCGTGGGCATGGCCTTCCTGTTCCTCGGCGGCCCGGTGCTGGAACGCATCCAGCCGGCCCGCCCGCCACAGCTCACGGCCTGGTCGGTGGCCGCGATCGCCTGGTTGCTGCTCGCCTGGTGGCCACAGGACAACTGGTACCGCACCACCCGCGCCACCGACTGGCCCCGCGAGGCCGCCCTGGTCTACGGCTTCAACGTCACCCTGATCATCGCCGCGCTGGTGGTCGTCCGCTTCCTCGCGTGGAAACCCGCCTCGGCCGCCCGCTGACCGCCCGGGCCCGTCCGACGCGGGTGACGGCGGCGCACCGGCTCCGCCACCCGCCGGGGCCCGCCGGGCGGGCCTACGGCCGCTGCTCCGGCACCGGCCGCAGCCCGGGCCAGCGGATGAGCACCCGCCGGCGTAGGTCCGTGCTGAGCCGGCCGAGCCCGCCCATCCCGGGGTGCCCGGCGGCCAGCCGGCCGACCACGCCGAGGCGGTGGGCGAGCCGCTCCCGGGCGGTAGCGGTGCCCCAGGTCCAGTCCCGGACCGGGAGCCGGGCCAGCTGGTCGGCCGTCCCGCGCTCGGCCCTGGGCACCAGTGCGTCGCCCTGGAGCAACCAGCCTGCGCAGGCGTCGGCGAGTCCGTGACCGAGGCTGTCGTCGGGTTCGGTGCCGGTCTCGGTGCGCCACACCGCGCGGTACGCCTCCTCCGCCCGGGTCAGCAGCGGCTCGTCCGACGCGGTGACGCACCAGCAGGTCGGGAAGCCGATGCGCAGGTAGGCGAGTTCGGTCAGTCCGCTGCCCAGCGAGGCCTGCTCGAAGTCGATGAACCTGACCCCGTCGCCGGTGTGCAGGTCGTTGCCGGGGCAGGGGTCACCGTGCAGCAGGGCATGGCCCGGTGCCCGGCCGAGCCGGTGCACCAAGTCATCGAGCTCGCCCGGCACTTCGGTTGGCACCGGCATCTCCAGCGTCTCGGCCAGCCGGAGGAAGGCGTCCACGTCGGCCTGGCCCGGCCCCTGCCGGCGCGGCAGCGTTCCGGCGTCCTGCGGGCCCGTGGTGGCGTGCAGCCGGGCCAGGGCTTCGGCGTAGCCGACGATCCAGTCGCCGGACGGGCTCCGGTGCTCCAGCTGCTCCAGGACCAGCACGCGCTCGGCGGGATCGGTGGCGAGCAGCTCGGGCACCACGGGTGTCCGGGCCCGGGCGGCGAGCCGCAGCCCGGCCACCTCCCGGGCGTACCGCTCGTCCGCCCCCGGGCCCTCCACCAGCTGCTTCACCACCACCGGCCGACCGCCGAGCTCCACTTGCCAGACCTTCGAGCGCGGGCTGCTCTCCAGCCGCCGAGACCTGCCGGGCGCGCCCAGCTCGGCTCGCAGCCCCTCCCCCAACGGCACCGGCGACTTCATCCGCCCGTCCCCTCCCCTATTGCCGGTCGGTCCTAGTAGACGACGGCCGGGCAGCGCTGTCCAACGGCTTTCCGGTGCCGGTCGCCTGCGGAACCGGCCACCGGCGCATGCCCAACGCTCTTGCCGCACACCGGGGTTACCGGAGAACATCGCTTGGTGACGCGACTTCACGACGACGTACACCTGGCCGGCGCCTACCAATCGGGCAACGCGATGCCGGAGTCCTCGCTCCGCGCGTGGGCGGAGCTGATCGGATCGTTCGCCCCCTGCCCGGCTCCCGCCGTGGTGGAGGTCGGCGCGGGCACGGGCATGTTCTGCGCGGCGCTGGCCCGCTGGCAGCAGGCGTCACCGGTGGTGGGGATCGATCCCTCCGTACCGATGCTCGAACAGGCCCGGCGGCACAACGCACTGCCCGGCGTGCACTACCTGGTCGGCGATGCGGAGGCGCTGCCCGTCCGCACGCGGAGCCTCGACCTCGCCCTGCTCTCCCGGGTGGTGCACCACCTGCCCGACCGCCCCTCCTGCGCACGGGAGTTGGCCCGGGTGCTGCGGCCGGGCGGAGTGGTGGTGATCCGTACGACCTTCCGGGAGCGGCTGGACGCGCTCGTCTACGACTACTGGCCGCGGCTGCGGGCCATCGACGAACAGCGATTCCCCGGTGAGGAGGAGGTCCTCGCCGACTTCACCCCGGCCGGCTTCACCATTCGGGAGGCCTGCTCGTTCTCCCAGCCGGTCACCACGGGACTTCGCGCCTTCCACCGGCGGATGAGGAACCGACCGCTGTCGAAGTTCGCGTACCTGACGGAGGCGGAGTTCGAGGCCGGCCTGCGCAGCCTGGGAACTGACGCCGAATCGGAGCCGCCCACCGCGCCCTGGCCGGTCCACGAGCGCTACGACCTGCTGGTCCTGGCCCTGGCCTGAGCGACGGCCGCTGCGCCCACCGCACCGCAGCGGGCACGGCGAACCGCGGCAAGCCCCGGGCCGCTACTCCGAGGCGTCCCGGCCCGGGCACTCCGGCGGGCCGGGTTCACCGTCGGCTACTGATCCGACCCCTCCGCTACGCCGTCACCCGCCCCGATCGGCGCAGGCGACCGTACGTAGACTGGGATCGAACGCTCCCAGGGAAGGCGCAGCGATGTTCGAACGCGGCACGGACGGCCCCAAGGTGATCGTCGTCGGAGTCGACGACTCGGACTCCTCCTGGCGGGCCGCCGCCTACGCCGCCGGCCTCGCCCGCCGGCAGGGCTCGCAACTCGCGCTGGTGTACGTCCAGCCGGTGTCCGGCATGCTGGCGCTGACCGGTTTCGGCGGCGAACTCGGCGAGACCACCGAGAGCGTCGCCGACGAGATCGTGAGGCAGATACACGAGGCCGCGGACCGCTTCGGCGAGACGGCCAGCGTCAACTGGCAGTTCCACACCCTGGTCGGCGACCCGTTCACCGGACTCGCCAAGACGGCGGACGAGCTGCGCGCCGACGCCGTGGTGGTCGGCGCCTCCGAGCAGGCCGGGCACCGGGTGATGGGCTCGCTTGCCGTCCGCCTGGTGAAGGCCGCCCGCTGGCCGGTCACGGTGGTGCCGTAGCCCGGGCCGCGCGCCCGCCCCGGCTTGCAGTGTCCCTCGCACTGCCCCGATCAGTGCCGACCCGGGGCGTGGCGCCCCGTCCCGCGCCGGCCTGATCGTCAACTCCCCTGCCGTTCGCCCGGCGGTCAGCCCCGTTCGACCGGACCGATGGCCAGTGCGTGGACGGTCGGTCCGGCACAGTGCTCGGTCGCCCACGGCAGGAACATCGCCGCCTTCTCGTTCGGCGGGTAGATCCGCAAGCCCTTGGCGGGCGAGAGCCGGCACTCGTTCGGGTCGTAGCCGCCGACGCCGTTGCTGTCGTGCAGGGGCGCCTTCGCCGTCTGGCCCGGCCCCAGCGTCACGGTGGTGACCGTGCCCCCGGCGCGCGCGGCGGCGTTTCCGGACTGCACACCGTCCGCGCCGACGTAGGAGACGCCCGGATAGCCGGCCATCGTGCAGGGGGTGGCGGAGGTGTTGGTGAACACCAGGGTCGAGTAGTACTGCCCGGCACCGACACTGGCGTCCTTCTGCGCCACCGAGAGCCGGCTGCTGGTGCACGCCTGGGCCGACCCGGTCCCCACCATCACCACGGACGCGCCGGACGACGCCGACTGCCCGCCCGAGCCCCCGTCCGTGCCCGGCCCGGCGCTCGCTCCCGCGCTCGCACCGCCACTCGCCCCCGTGGAGCCGCCACCGCCCGCGGAGCCGCTGCCCGACGCCGCGGCGGCCGGCGGCGCCGAGCCCGCCGTCCCACCCGACGACGAGCAGGCCGTGGCCGCCAGCACCACCGCGGCGATCACCGCGACCGGCGCTGCGATCGTACGTACCCTCGCACTGACCGCTCCTGTCCCTCGAACCGACCCGACTCGCATCTGCCACACCCCTTGCAACGGCGCTGACCTGCCAACTCCTGACACTGGGAACCTGCCCGTTCAAACTCCGGATACCCATGCGTGACAGTGCCGTTGCACACTCCGGACCGTCCCGGGACAGCCGGCCCGGACGGGGACTCACTCGCCCATGAAGACGACCCGCCGGGTCGAGCCCGAGGCCCCGGGCGCCGCCGTCACCGAGGTGCGCCCGGCCGGGACGGCACGCTCCCGGCCCCAGGTGCGGATCTCCTCGATCTGCTCGGGGTTGGTGCGGCTGAGCGGGGTGGTGTTGACGAAGGTGTCCAGTACGAAGGACGGGCGCAGCCGGTTGGCGCCGCCGCCCAGGTGGACCTCGGCGCCGACCTCGTGCAGCGCGGCCTCGATGTCGGAGCCGGCGAAGCCCTCGGAGAGGTCCACCAGGCGCTCCACCTGGTCCGGATCGGGTTCGGCCTTGACGTAGCGGCGGTAGTAGAGCTCGATGATCTCCTTGCGGTCCTGTGGGTCGGGCAGGTCCACGAAGAAGAGTTCGTCGAAGCGGCCCTTGCGCAGCAGCTCCGGCGGCAGGCTGCGGACGTCGTTGGCGGTGGCGACCACGAAGGCCCGGGACTCCGACTCCTGGAGCCAGAAGAGGAACTGGCCGATGATGCGCTGTGCCGCGCCGGACAGGTCGTGGCTGCCGGCCAGTCCCTTCTCGATCTCGTCGATCCACAGGATGCACGGCGCCACCCGGTCTGCGGTCTCCAGCGCCTCCCGCATCCGCCCCTCGGACTCGCCGAGGTACTTGCCGTGGATGCTCGCCATGTCCAGCCGGTAGAGCGGCAGTTGCCACTGGGAGGCGATCGCCTTGGCGGACAGCGACTTGCCGCAGCCGGGCACGCCGACCAGCAGCACCCCGCGCGGCGGCCGCAGGTCGGTGCCGCGCAGGTCGGCGTGCATCAGCTCGTTCTTGCGCTTCAGCCAGTCGCGCAGGTTGCTCAGCCCGCCGACGGAGTAGTCCGAGGACTTGAGCTGGACCCGCTCCAGACCGGCCAGGTCGCTGAAGATCCGGTCCTTGGCCTGGGCCAGCGCGAGCACGTCCTCGCGCCGTACCGCGCCCCGGGCGACGATGGTGGCCATCAGGTTGACCGCCTCGGCCTCGGTCACCCCGAGCAGGAACTCCGAGGCGCGGCGGGCGTCGTCCTCGCTCCACTCGATCGGGACCACGCCGTGGTGGTCGTCCAGGAAGCTCCGGACGGTCCGGAACATCTCCTCGGCGTCCGGCAGGTCCAGGCGCAGGCTCATGCCCAGGCGCTGGAGTCCGCTCCAGATCGGGTTGTCGGTGATCAGGACGATGCTGCCGGCGTTGGCGTCGGCCAGCCGGGCGAGTTCGGCGACGTGCCGGGTGAAGTGGGTGTCGCCCTCCAGGCCGTCCGGGTCGACCAGGATCAGGGTGGCCGTCGGCCGGCTGGTGAACTGGGCGGCGGCGAAGTCCATCGCCCCGGTGAGCGAACGGTCGTCCTGGACGGTGGCGTTGGACCTCAGGTCGCGCAGCCCGGTGGCCCGGGTGTAGATCCAGAACGGCTGGCTGGTCCGGCGCGGCTGGGTGGCCACCTCCTTGACCAGGCGCAGCGCCCGCTGCTGCTCGATGGTGCGCAGTCCGATGACCGGTACCCGTGCGGTGAGGTAGCTGTCGAGGTCGGCACGGCTGTCGGCGTAGTTCGGCATGGGGGGCCTCGGGTCTCGGTTCGGCCGGTGATGGTCTCAGTCGGTGATGATGCGGCGGCGGGGCGCGGCCGTCGGGTCGTAGGACCAGCCGCCCGGGTCGGCCGGGGGTGTCTGGGCGATCACTGCGGTGAGCGGGTTGTCGCGCAGGGTGCGGCGGCGGACCTCGACGAATCGCGGGTCCGCTCCCTGGGCGGCCAGCCGGGCCAGGTCGTTCTCCAGGTCCTGCTGGATGCGCCGGGCGGTGTCGTCGAGGATCCCGGTCAGCCGCTCCCGCAGTTCCGCGGGCAGTCCCGGGTGTGCGGCCAATGAGCGGGCCTGGTGCAGTCCGCCACGGGCCTGGGCGAGGGCCCGGCCGGCGGCGAACTCGTCGTCGGCCGCGTTCATCGCGGCGACCAGCGCGTCCGCCCAGCGCTGCAGCCGCCGGTCCAGCGCGTCGGTGATCCGCACCTGGAGGCGTTCGAGGGTGTCGGCGGGGAAGTCCGCGGGCGCGAGCGGCGGCAGGCCTGCGCCGTCCACCGGCTCGCCCTTCGACCACCGTTCTAGGTGGTCCGCCCAGGCCTGGTAGGGGCCGCCCAGTTGGGCCGGGCCGCTCACCGACCGCTGCCGGGACGGCGTACGGTGACCTCTCCCGGAGGCAGCGGCTCCCACTCGGGCAGGCTGTCGACGATGCGGCGCAGCCGGTTGGTGACCCGCTCGTCGGCGGGCTTGGGTGCGGCCGCCCACGGGGAGGCGGCCGGGCGGCGCACCGGCGGTGTGTCGGGGTAGGGCGGTGTGGTCACTTGGCGTCTCCTTGCGGCGTGCCGTCCGGTCCGGGGCGGACGGCACGCCCGTCGAACGGGCTCTGGGCGTGTACGGCCGTCGCCAGCGAGGCGATGAACTCCCGGGCGGCGGGCTCCACCTGGTCGGCGTCCCGGTAGGCGCGCTGCCAGTCGGTCAGTTCGGCCGCCGCGCCGCGCAGTTGGTGCAGGGAGTCGTTCTTGGCGCGCTCCAGCAGCTGCCGGGCGGACTCCTCCGCCTTGCGGGCGGCCTCCGAGCGCAGGTAGATCATGCCGCCCCAGATCAGGGCGATCAGTACCGCACCGAACAGCGCGACACCGATGGAGGCCTGGCCGATGACGAGCAGGATCAACAGGAACGCCCCGCCGAGCAGGATCGCCTGCCGCCTCCACGGGTAGGCGAGGGCGGCCAGGAAGGGCTGCACGTGCTGGTCCCAGTGCTGGGACAGGGACTGCTCCAGGGTCTCCAGCGGGGTGTTGAACGACCCGTACCACGGCGGCAGGTTGAACGCCTTGGCACCGGCGGTGTGGGTGGCGGTGAACGCCGCCTGGACGTCCGGCGGCTGGGCCATCCGGTAGTCCCGGCTGAACCCGGCGTGGGCGTCGGCGAACCACTCCTGGCAGGCCGCGACCGCCAGCCGCTGGGTCGCCGCGGAGGCTCCGATCGCGGCGGGGTTGAGGGCGGCGGTGGACTGCACCGTCAGGACGTCCAGGGTCTCCTCGAGCGAGGCCGAGTCCACGTCGACGGCGTGCCGGGCCACCTGGACGTCGCCGTGGTGCTCCACCACGGCCCGGTTGAACGCCAGGTCGCGCCTGAGCGGCAGTTCCTCGTTGTCGTACTCGGAGACCAGCCGGTCCAGGATGTCGTCGATCGCGTCCTCCAGCCGCTCCGACGGCTTCGGTTCCTGGGCCAGTAGCGCGGTGTACTTGGTCAGGACCGCCTGCTGGGCACCAGCCGAGGACAGCACGGAGTCCAGCTGCGCCCACTGCGGCGAGAGGGCCGCCAGCCGGGGGAACCGGCCGGCCGCCGAGGGTGTGCGCAGACTCTCGATCTCCGCGCGCCAGCGCGCAACTTGAGCCGCCCGCGCCTGGTCGTCCTGCAGCAGGATCTCGCGCCAGCGGTCGAGCGTCTCGCTCAGCAGCTCCCGGCCGACCGGGCCGAACGCCCCCTGGGAGATGGACTCCAGGATGACAGCGAACTCGCGGCCGAGTGCGGCCGGGTCCTGGGCGAGCAGGTAGTGCCGCAGCCAGCGGACCGCACTGTGCTGACGGCCCTGCCGGCGCAGCACCAGGGCGAAGAAGAGCGAGGTGCGCTCCGGGGAGCGCCGGAACGCCTCCTCGACGGCCCGTTCGCACAGCGTCGGCTCGTCCGCCGACCAGGCGGCGAGAGCCACCAGGGTCGGGGCGAGCCAGTAGCGCGGAGTCTGGATCATGAGCTGCTCGCTCACCGTCCGCACCGTGTCCTCGGACACCAGGCCCACGTCGAAGGCCTGGAGCAGGCCCACCGCCGTCCGCCGGATGGTCTTGTGGTGGCCGAACTCGTGGTCCACCTGGTCCTGGATGACACCGATCCGGGTCTCGGCCCGCTGGACGTTCGCGGTCAGCTCGGCCTGTCGGGCGAAGGCCAGGAAGTCCGCGCGCAGCTGCTGGAGTTCGCTCTGGGTCTGCTGCTGGGCCGCGCCGACCGCGGAGACCTGGCCCGACACCTGGCCGACCTGCTCACCGAGCCGGGTTACCAGCCTGTTGACCTGTGCCACCTGGTTGCGCAGGACGTGGTCGACCTCGGTCATACGAGTCTCCGTTCGGGGTGCTGCGCGTCTTCGCGGTACTGCGGGGTTTCGCGGTGCTGCACGGCACTGCGGTACTGAAAGGCCTTGCGGTGCGGTCGCGGGGCCTTGCGCCCTTGCCGGGTTCCAGGGCGGTGTGTTCGGCGGGCGGAGGTCATGGGCGCACCACCGAGCCGTCGGGGAGCACCGGCAGGACCAGCCCGCTGTCGTAGACCTCGACGTAGGCGTAGGCGCCGGTGCGCACCAGCATCCGGGCCGCCGCGAAGGGACTCGGCATCGGGTCGGCGGGCGCGAAGTGCTGCACGATGGCGTGGGTGAGGTCCAACTGGTGGTCGACGTACGGGGGTCCGAGGTAACAGGTGGCGAGGAAGCCGAGTGGAATGTCCCCGAACGCGGTGGCGTACTGCTCCTTGAGCCAGTCGGCCAGTCCGCGGCAGGCGGCCGGGTCCAGCCCGGCGTCCAGGCGGCGCACGGCGCCCAGGAGCTGCTCGGGCCGCGCCCTGAGCCGCTCGGCGCCGACCCTGGTTCGGGCCGGACCTGCTCCGGTGACCGGACCGCTCGCGGCCCGCTGCCCGGTTGCGTCGTCCACCCCCGGGCGGACGACACGGCGTGGCTGCTCGATGAAACCCATGAGTCCCCCGCTGGTCATGGTGCGACCGCGCCGCGTTCCCGGCGCGTGGTCGAGAAGGATATTGGCTCCTGCCCGGTTGTGACCGGGGAATTCCTACCTCACGCCGCCTGACCGCCCTTCGGGCAGCCGGGTGCTCCGCGATCGGCGCCCGCCGGGTTGGGAACAGCCCGGACGGAAGGGCGTGCGGAGGAGGGCGCGTGCTCGGCTCCCGCAACGCGACCAGCACCCTACCAGGCCGGGGACGCCCATCCGCCGGTCGGCGAACCGGGTTTCCGTACCCCGCCGTACGGGGAGACCTGCCTCTGATCCATAACCCCCCGGTGGCAGCGTTTTCATGATGCCCCATCACGCGGTTCGGCAGTACGGCTCGACCGGAAGACGACCTCGTCCCGCCCGGAATCCGACCACCTGACAGGTGATCACAACTCCCGTCAGCTGGAAGACTTCTCCCCATGAGGACCGTGTTTGCACTCCTGGTGGGTATCGACGACTACGCGCGAAGCGGCCGCAGTTCGCTCGCCGGATGCCTCAACGACGTTTCGGCGGCGCGTGGTTGGCTCGAACAGCAGGTGCGGCCGAGTCTGGTGGTCCGGACTTTGCTCGACGCGGAGGCCACCGTGGACGCGGTGGTCGAGGGCATCGAGACCCACCTCGGGCAGGCCGGTCCCGAGGACACGGCACTGTTCTGGTTCTCCGGCCACGGCACCGAGTTCCCGGCCCTGCCGGAGGAGTCGGCGATCGAACCCACCGGCCGCTCCCAGGCACTGGTCTGCGCCGACGGCCCGCTGCTGGACAAGCGCCTGCGGGTACTGCTGGACCGGCTCGCCGCTCGCGGCACCCATGTCGCCGCCGTGCTGGACTGCTGCTACGCGGGCGGCGCCACCCGGGACGCGACGGGCACGGTCCGCTTCCTCCCGCCGGACCCGTCCTGGCGCACGTCCGCCCTCGCCCGCGACGCCGAGGGTGCACCGGCCGGCCCCGGCCATGTGCTGCTCGCCGCCAGCCGACTGGACCAACGCTCCTACGAGGACTGGTTCGACGGCCGCCGACACGGGGTCTTCACGCACGCGCTGCTGGGCGCCCTCGGCGAGGTCGGCGGCCGGGAGCTGACCTACCGCCGGCTGCTGGCCGCCGTGCACTGCCGGATGCAGGGCTCGGGAGACCGCCAGCACCCGGTGCTGCTGCCGCAGCAGGCCGGCGGCCCGGCCGACCGGCCGTTCCTCGGCGGGGCCGTCCGGGAGCCCAGCCCGTACCTGCTGCGGCACGGCGCCCAGGGCTGGGAGGTGGACTGCGGCACCGTCCACGGCCTGCGCGGCGGCGGCGAGGACGGCGCCCGGGGCACGGAGTTCACCGTGCTCCCCGCCGACCGGGATGCTTCCGCCGCGGCCCCGGAGGGCCCGGGCACAAGGAGGCAGGAGGGTCCGGACGCGGACCGGGCGGTCCTGCGGGCCACGAGCGTCCGCGCCGGGCGCACCCTGGTCGAACCGTCGGGCTGGATCCCCGATCCGGGCCGAAGCTACCCGGTGACGCTCTCCGCACTCGCCCTGCCGCCGGTATCCGTCCTGATCGAGGCACCCGGCGATCCCTCCGCGGCGCGGGAGTTGGCCGAGGCCATCGGCAGCGCCGGGCCGGGCGGCGGGCCTTCGCCGCTGCTGCGGTCGGCCGCCGGGCCCGAGGACGCGTCCGGCCTGCTCCTGCGGGTCGTGGTGCACGGCGGCCAGGCGCGGGTGCTGCTGCGCGACGGCTCGGCGGCCGTGGAGCCGCTCCCGCTCGCCGGCCCAACCGACGCCTGGCGGGTCGCCGACTGCCTGGCCCACCTGGCCTCCTGGCACCACCTGCGGGATCTCACCAACCCCGACCCGGTCCTCGGCTCGCTCGTCCGGGTGGAGGTGACGCCCTGGGACGGCGACGAGCCGATGCTGCCCGACGGCTCCGGCGAGCTGCTGTGCAGCTACGGCGGCGGCCCGGGCGACTGGCGCGAGCCCCGGGTCGCCATCCGGATCCGCAACCGCTCGGCGAGCCGGAAGCTTTGGTGCGTCCTGCTCAACCTCACCGAGAGCTACGCCAGCCACTCGGTGCTCTTTCCCGGGCACTTCATCGCACCCGGCGGTGTCGGCCACGCCTTTGACGGCGATCCGGTGTACCTCAGCCTGCCCGCCGGACGCACACCGCGGCCCGGCGCCCACGTCCGGGACTGGCTCAAGCTCATCGTGGCCGAAGGCGAGTTGAACACCGTACCGTTCCAGTTCGGCCCCTGGGACCCGAACGCGCCGGCGGGCCGGGACCCGGCCCGCCGGGCGGACGGGGTCTTCCGCCCGACCGCTCCGGACGGCAGCCGGGACATGGGCGCGGGAGCCTGCCCGGCCGCTCCCGGCCGGTGGGCGACGCTCACCCTCCCCCTCCGCACCGTCGTCCCTGACTGATCAACCGTCAGCGCCACGAGGGAGCCCGACACGGCCGACCGCACACCGACTCCCCGTGCCGCCGGAGCAGTCCGGGCCGGTCCCGGGACTGCGAACCGGCCCACCACTCCCCCTGGCTAGGACTACTGGCCCAGGTGCGTGAACCCGGCCCAGGCCGAGAGGTCGTCGGGCTCGACCTCCCCCGCCCGGGCGGCCAGCGCGGGCGGCATCCCGGGCGGTAGCCGTCTCCCCGGATCCAGCATCCACAGCTGGGCCCGGCGCAGCGCCCGCCCGGGCGGTTCCTGCTCACGCCGCAGGTAGTGGTGGGTCATGAACATCAGCACCGAGGTGGCGTCGTCGGGCACCGGCCAGAGCGAACCGATCACCGAACGGGCCCCGGCCACCAGGAAGGCCGTCGCCAGGCTGTACGCCTCGTTGTGGCCTCGCCCGGAGACATGGCTGCGGCAGGCCGCCAGGACCACCAGCTCCAGCCGCGCGTCCCGCCGGCCGACCGCCTCGGTCAGCTCCTCGGCCGCCAACTCCCCTCCGCTGAAGGAGAGGTAGGAGCTGTAGCGCTGGTTGGCGGCGACCGCCGCATGGCAGGCCAGGTGCAGTACACCGCCGCTGCGCCCCTGGTCGCCCGCTCCGCGCAGCCAGCCGAGGACCTCCGCCGGCGTCCCCGCCCCCTCCGTCTCCCCGGCGCCGCGCCGCCCGAGGTAGCTGCCCTGCGGGTAGAAGGCGCGCTGCACGGCGTCGGCCTCCTCGCCCGCGTACCGTAGGTCGCCGGTCGGATTGCCGACGATCAGCGCGCTGCCGGTGTGCGGTACCGGCGGCCGCGCGGCCACGTCGCACAGCAGCCGGGCCGAGGCCGCGTACGAGATCTCGGCCCGCTCGACCGCGTAGCGGCGCACTCCCGGGGCCTCGGGCTCCCACCAGGCCGCGTGCCAAGGCACCACCCCGAGCGCGCCCATCGGCACCAGGATCAGCGACGGCGGGCGGGTGCGTCCTGGCGGCGGCACCAGCAGCTCCAGCAGCGGCTTGACCGCCGCGTACCAGGCCCAGGAGCAGAGCCGGTCCAGCCGGCGGCGCAGCGGCGGCGGGTCGGCCTGCCAGCCGCCGGCCGACGGTGCCGGTCCCAGGTCGCGGGCGGCAAGGCCGCCGGGTCCGTACTCGCGCAGCGGTCCGGCGTCCTCCTTGAGCAGCGGCAGCGGCAGCGAGTGCACCCCGCCGTCGGCGGTCACCAGCACGGCCGCGCCGCCGTGGTCGTCCGAGGCGGGCATCAGGTACACCAGGGCGTCGGCCCGCAGGGCGCGCAGGGCGGTGCCGATCTCGGCCGGGGTGGGCGGGTCTAGCAGCCGGGCCGGCGCCGGGCCGCCCTGGTCCGCGCCGCCGAGTTCCGCGCCGCCGTGTTCCGTTCCGCCCTGCTCCGGGCCGCCGTGCTCCGGTCCGGTCAGCGCGGTGAGCACGCGGCGCCGGAGTTCGCTGGGGACGCCCGCGCCGGGCTCGGCCCCGTCGCCGGCCCCGGTCGCCGTCACGGCCGGTGCGGCCGACGCATCGGCCGCGGCCAGCCACTCCTGTGCCAGGTCGGTCCGCCCGGCGGCGGCCAGCATCTCGGGCACCGACTGCGAGGTGGTCGCGGCGTGCAGCACCAGTCCCCGGCAGGCGTCCAGCGCCTGGACGGCCTCCTCGGGCACCCCGTCCTCCAGGCACCAGGCGGCCGCCTCCAGCGCGGTCGTGGTGGCCTCGGTGGCGGCCTGCGCCGAGTGCTCGGTGCCGGACTGCAGCAGCGCCGCCCAGGAGTACCCGCGCAGCGCGTCCAGGCCGAGGCGCCGCCCGCGCAGCCGGTCGTCGCGGGCCGGATCCGCCCGGAACCGCAGGGCCCGGCCCAGGGTGAGGCCGATGGAGGCCCAGAGCCGGTGCTCGGGCCCCCCGGCCAGCCGTGCGGCCCGCTCCAACAGGCCGATCCCCGGCTCCAGGCCGGGGCGATCGAGCCGCTCACCGGCCTTGGCGCACCGGGCGCCGCCCAGGCAGGCCGCGTAGCGCAGCCAGTCGTCGCTCCCCTCGTCGGACAGGCTCAGCGCCTCCTGGAGCAGGGCCATGCCTTCGTCCAGGATGCGCGGATCGGACTTCTCGCTCCCTTCCCCGGTGCGGGCCAGACCGACGTCCCCCAGTACCCAGGCGCGCCGGTCGCGCGGCAACCGGGCGGCCTGGCGCCGCAGTTCGGCCGTGCTCGGGCCGCCGGGCGGCCGGACGGAGAGCGGTGCGCCGATGGCGCGGGCCAGGTGGTCGCGGGCGACCCTGGAGTTCTCCAGCATCGTCCAGACCTCTCCGCGGGAGGGATCCTCGGGGTTGAGCTCGCGGTACACCTCGGCGAGGGTGGCGATACAGCGGTCGGCTCCGGCCAGGTCACCGCGGCGTGCCGCGCGGACCGCCTCGGAACCCGCGAGCTGGCCCTCCAACAGCCGGTTCAAATAGGGCGAGTAGACCTGCTGGTTGCGGACCCGGTCCATCACCTGTGCGGCCGCGACCATGTCGTCCGCGGCGCCGTGCAACTGACCGCGGTGCCCGGTGGCGAAGGACCGGATCATCTCGATGCTCCGGCGCAGGTCCTCGTTCTCGTCGGCGAGACCGTAGGCCGTCTCCAGGTGCCGCAGCGCCTCTGCCAGGCCCGAACCGTCCCCCGCCGTTTCGGCGTTGAGCCGGATGGCGCCCTCGGCACCGTGCAGCGCACCCAGCAGGACGGGGTCGTCCCGGTGCGCCTCGGCCGCCGCCTCGAAGAGGGCCGTCCGCCGCTCGACCGTGACCCGGTTCCCGTGCGGATCGACCATCGGGATCTGCCGGTGCAGCATCCCGGCGAAGTACCCGTACTCCGGTCCGGTCGGGTCCATGGTGAGCCACTGCGCGTACTGGCGGTCGAACTCCTGCAGCAGCTGGTCGTGCCCACCGACGTCGTTGGCCAGGTTGGTGAAGTCCTGGACGCTGAGGTTGAGGAAGTTCTCGCCGCGTTCGATGCTCCCCAGCATTTCCAGATAGCTCTGGTACACCTCCTGGTACTGCTGCCCGAGCGAGTCGTCCCTGACCGCGAGGCCCCTCTCCACCAGTTCGTGCCGGCACCAGACGTGCACCGCCGTGATCATCCGGCGGACGTTCGGATCGCAGTCGTCGTCCGCCAGTGCCGCGGCGCAAGCCCGGGCCACCGTCAGCAGGCGCTCCGGGTCCTCGTCCACCCGGTAGCGGCTCTGCTGGAGCATCGCCACCAGCCCCGCCACCCGCCAGCCCGGTCCATCGCGTTCGGGTTCCCAGCGTTCGAAGGCGAGTTGGGCCAGCTCCAGCGCCCGGTCGCGGCCGCCGGCGTCGTCCCTCTCGGCCGCCCGGTCGTAGAGCAACTGGCCGAAGGCCGCCAGATGGGGCGGCGGCAGCTCGTCCGTGGCGCCGGGCTCGGCCAGCAGCGGCTCCAACTCGGCCAGTGCGGCGCCGACCTGGCTCCGGTCGTCCCAGTTGCTCCAGAGCAGGGCCCGGATGTACACCTGCCTGGCCGCGGCCTCCCGCCCCCACCACGGCCGCTCGGCCGGGGCCCGGCCGGCCTCGACCAGGGCCAGGCCGAACTCGACCCTCGCCTGCTCCAGCAGGTCCCGGTCCGCGGTGAGGTGGCCGTGCGCCATCAGCGCGCTGGCGAGTCCGTAGTGCAGCAGCCCGAGGTCGCTGTCCGGCGGTGCGGCGGCGATCGCCCCGCGGTAGTGCTCGGCCGCGCTCTCGGCGTCCGGGACGCCGCCGCCGATCCGGTACCGCTCGTGGCGCAGTCCGCCGATCTCCTCGTGCAGTTCGGCGGACTGCCGGCTGCCGGGCGCCTGGTCCGCCAGTGCGGCGTAGTGCAGCTCCAGCGCCCGGTCCAGCAATTCCCGGCGAACGGCCACGTCTTGGTCGGCGGCCTGCTGCCAGCGCAGCCGGGCGAACCGGGAGAGCAGGTAGCGGCCGAGCACCCTGACGTGCTCGTACGGCGAGTCCGACGCCGGAGCCGCCAGGCCGCGGGCGATCAACTCCTCTGCTTGGTCCAGAAGTTGCTGATCGGGGTGCTCGTCGTACCTGAAGACCAGGACGTGTCCGTAGACGATCCGCCAGGCGTCCCAGACCTCATCGTCGTCGTCCGGCCTGGCGAAGGCCCGCTCGAAGGCCTCGGCTGCCAGCCGCAGGTCATCCGCCCGCTCCTGCCGGAGGAACAGCTCGTAGCTGAGGTCCCCGGCCAGGGCCCAGAGCGCGGAGCCGTCCGGCTCGTCGAACGATCCACCGGCGAGGCCGTCGAGCAGCTCGTCCCGCTCCCGGCGGATCTCCTGCTCCGACATCCCGTCGGGGCGCCGGCCGTTCTCCGCCGCGCCCGTTTCCGTCGCCGTCACGGGGCGAGCCTCGCGCGGTAGGGCTCCAGCAGCGCGTCCAGCCACCGCCGGCCCTCGGCGGTGTCGAGGTCGACCGGCGCGGCCGGCGCCTCCTCGATCACCTCCGGCAGGCAGCGGTCACCGAAGAGCACCAAGGCCCGGTCACCGGGCTCGCGTTTGGAGGGCCAGAGGAAGCCCTGCGCCCAGGGGTCGGTGTGCTCGCGGATCCAGTGGCCCCAGTCCCGGGTGAACGGGTACTCGGCGGCCTCCGCCTGGACCAGCCAGGAGTCCTGCGCGACGCCTGCCAGGTCCCGCCCGGTCACCAGCGACACCAACTCCACTTCGGCGGCCAGCCGCAGGTACGACAGCCGCCGCCCGCGCACCGCGGCCCGCGGCACCAGCCGCGGCGAACCGTCCACGTCGAACGGCACCGACCGCAGCAGCGACTCGCAGACCGCCGCCTCCGCCGTCAGGCCCGCGTACAGATAGCCGTACGGGTCGCACCGGGTGGCGTCGAACCGGCCGCCGCCGTACAGGCAGTGCGCCGGAACGGGGTTGAACTCCGTACCGGAGCGGCGTGCCGAGTGCAGCCGGTAGAGCGGGGTTCCCGGTGCCAGGGTGACCTTGGTCGGCGTACCCGGCAGCGCCCGGGGCGGCCTCGTGTTCGCCATCGGGCTACTCCCCCTCCGCCAGATACCGTGCGGCGTCCACCACTTGGCCCTCCCGGACGGTGCCGAGCAGTTCGGCCGGGCCGGATCCCAGCCAGGCGTTGGCCGAGAGCCACCAGTCCGCGACCGCCCAGGGGTCCTGCTCGGCGTCCAGCAGGAGGTTCACCTCCAGCACGGCGGGCCGGGGCCGGCCGCCCGCCCCGAACTGGAACTCCGGCAGCCGCTCCGTGCCGCCCGGGCCCGGCAGCCGCAGCAGCCCCGGCGTCGCCGGGTCGCCGCCCAGTAGCCGCAGCTCCACGTCGTCCAACGCCGGTGCGGACAGCAGCCGTTGACGCACCGGGCCGAGTACCGGACCGACCATGCGGTGGCCGTCGAGCACCAGCACGGCCAGATCCTCCGGCTTGAAGCCCAGGTGCGTGCACTCCTGCGCGGCGCCGTCGAACCGGGCTCCCGCGCCAGGGTCGAGCAGCTCGGCCTCCGGCCCGGGCAGCGAGTCCAGCAGCAGCCGGGCCGCCCGCGCCGAGAGGTCCGCATGGCCCGTGTCGTCCTGGCCGAGCGACCTCAAGGTCTCGAGCAGTCCGGCGAGTTGCCGTACGGACTCCGGGGGGAGCAGCCGCGACAGCCGCTCCCAGTCGGCCGCGGCGGCCGACAGCACGCGGTACGGGTTCATCGCATCCTTCCAACCGGGCCCACCGAGGCCACCGAGGCCACCGGGCCCACCGAGGCCACCGGATCCGCCCCGGTGAGCAGCCGTTCCGCCAGGTCCGCCACAGCCGTCCGGCGCGCCACCAGGTGCACCTCCCAGTCGGCGCCGCGCGCCAGTTCCGCGTCCACGGCCGCCCAGAGCGCGGCGACGCTCACCTCGTGGCGCAGCCCGCCGCGCCCGGAGCCGAGCAGCGGGAGGCAGACCGACCGCAGCGGCGGGTCGAACCGGGCTCGTTCCTCGGCCAGTAGGGTGAAGACCCTGGCGACCGCCCGGGTCACGTCGGCCGGCAGGACGTCGTAGTCATTGGTCCCCGGTCTGGGTACGGCGACCGCGGCGTGGTAGATCCGGCGGATCCCCTGCTCCGCCAGCGCGCCGGAGCCGACCGCCGCCACCGCGCCGGGAAGGACCGCCCGGCCCGGCGCTCCGTACCGGGCGGTCCACCTCCGCAACTCGTCGTGGACCAGGTCCTCGACGAGCTCCCCCGTCGGTCCGCGGAGCGCACCCGCCCGCCGGAGCGAGGCGGAGACCGAGGATTTGTACGGTTCCGGCAGGGCGAGGTAGGTGTTGGTCGGCGAGACCACCACGTCCACGTCACGCAGCAGGTCGACCGGGTGGACGTGCAGCGTGACCACCACCGTCCGGCCGCCCACCCGCACCCGCAGCTCGCGGTGCCCGCCGATGAGCGGGACGGCCGACGGCTGGTCCGTACCGGGCGCCACCTCGACCGCCGCCTGCGCGGTGAGCCGTACCACCTGCTCCGCGAGCTCCCCGAGCACCATCACCTCGTGGTGCTTGCGGAACCGCTCGACACTCACCCCGTACACCCCGGCCGCGCGCTTGCGCCGGTCGGCCGGGGGCCAGTCCCGGGTGCCCTGGGCCAGGCCCAGGCTGTACTCGGCGGCCGACCGGAGCGTGCCGGAGTCGATCCCGGCGAGCGCCAGCCGCAGCAGCCGCTCGACCGAGGCGGCGCGGTACTCCGGCCCGGCGGACGGCTCGACCGTACTCGCGGCGCTGGTCAGCGACGGCAGCTCCAGCTCGCGCAGCCGCACCAGGCCCGCTCGCCGCACCTCCCGCACCTCCCTCAGGACTGACACATGGTCAGGAAGGTCTGTCTGCGGCATGCCCGAAGGATCGCACCGCCGCGACGGCTACGACAAGTCGGTTCCCGCCCATCCATCCAACCGTCCCGGCCGGCCGGCCGCCGGGCGGTTCCTGGTCGAAGTCCGGTCGCCACGACGGACCTCCGGCCCCGGGCCGCGCAGCGCACGAGGAAGTTCCCCACCGTTCCGGTTCGTCCGTGCGGGATCGAAGTCCCGGGCCTGGGAACGCGAGCGCCCCACGGCTCCGCGCGGACCGCCCGATGCCCGGGCAACACCCGCCGGGTCAGCCGGCCGCGCTCTCCAAGTCGCCCCACAGATCGGCCGGTTCGAGCAGTGCGGTACGCAGCACCGCCTCCGCCGCGGTGAGCTCGTCGACCGACCGGGCGGCCAACGCGACGCCCACGGTGGGGAGTTCCTCGAAGCCGGCGCTCGGGATGGTGGGTAGCAGCGTCGCCCCGAACCTGGTGAGCCGGGCGGCGACCCGGTCCAGCTGGTCGAGCAGCGCGGGCTGCGACAGCCGGACCCCGAGCGGCACCTGGTCGATGGTGCGTACGCAGTGACCGGCCGGGCCGCGTACGGCGTCGAGCCGGGCCCGCAGCATGAAGGCCACGGCCGGGCCGGTGAGCCGGAGGTTGGTCTCGGTCGGGGCGAGCCGGCCGGCCCGGTCCACCACGAAGTCGATGTCGTACCAGCCCCGGTGGCCCTCCTCGGCGAGCGCCCGGCCCACCGTCTCGCCGAAGGCGCGGGCCGGACCGGCGAGCACTTCCGGCACCACGCCCGGCCCGACCGTCGCCCCCCGGTAGTGGACGCCCTCGACGTCCATCACCGCCACGCCCACGGCATGGACGCCGCCGTCCTCGGCGATCACCCCGTCGAAGGTGAGGTCGGGGAAGCTGCGGTGAGCGGCCACGTACTCCTCGACCAGGATCCCGCCGCCCGGCGGCAGGACGCCCGCTGCCGTCAGCTCGCGCAGCGCCGCCCGGGGACCGCCCGCCGCTGCGACCCGGTCGGCCGTCAGTACCGCGGTGCCGTAACCGCCCACGCCGTGCTCCGCCTTGAGCACGACGGTCCGTCCGAGGGCGGCGTGCTCCCGTACCAGCCTGGCCAGCTCGCGCGGCGAACCCGTCGGCCGCTGCTCGGGCACCCGGACGGCGGGGTGCTGCGCGGCGAACCGGGCGAACAGCGCGTGCGACTCGGCCTTGGACTCGAAGCGCCGTACGGCTTCCAGCACCCCGCTCCGCAGGCCGCCCCGGCCCCACGGGCCGCCGCCGTCGCCCGGCTTCGCGGCCGGTGCGGGGGTCGCTCCCCACGGCCGGACGGGCAGCCCGAGCTCACCGATCCGCTGCCATAGTGCGGGACGGGCCGCGAGCCCCTCGGCGAACGTGGAGTCCTCGCCGGCGATCCCGCTGTGCAGCTCCACCGGCTCCCAGTCGAGGGCGCCGGTCAGCCCGCGCAGCCAGCCCTCCTCGATCTGGAGCGGGAGGACCAGCACGGCGGGGTGCGGAGTGTAGAAGGCGGCCAGGCAGGAGTAGTGGTGACCCAGCCGCCGCAGTTCCGCGCTCTGCGGCAGGAACTGCGCGTTGAAGTCGGCCACGTTGCCGAGGTGGACGGCCCGTCGGCCCCCCGTCCAGGCGTCCTGCCACGTTGCGGCTCGCACCGTCCGAGACTACGGCCCGGCCGGCCCCGCCGGGGCCGGATCGTCACACCCGATCTGCTCGGCGGCGCCGCGCGTCACGCCTCGCCGGGATGCCAGGCCGGCCACTCCCAGGGGCGGTCCTCCCACTGCACCCGTACCGGGTCGTGCGGGTCGAGGTCCGGGAAGAGCTGCTTGATCCGGGGCTCGAACTCCTCGGGTGCGAGCGGCTCCCACCCGACACCGTGGAAGTGCACCAGCCGGTAGCGACTGTCCGTACGGAACTCGGCGATCTTCACCAGCGGCTCCTGCTCGGCCGCGACGTCATCCTTGTGGCTGCTCATGGACTCAGCATCGACGGGGCGGCGGCTTCACGCACCCGCACGACCGCCGTGCGGATGCCGTACCCCGCCATCCCCCGATGCCGCGGCCCGAGCCGCAGATCGTGCCTCACCTCATGCCGCGGCCCGGAACGCACCGGGCAGCACTCCACGGGCCTGACACCGGCCCCAAGCTCCTCCCAAACGGGCGTTCCGCCCTGCGGCCCTGGCTCGTTGAACACGGCGGCCCGCCGCTCGGCGCGGGCACGAACGCGCGGGAGGACGAGTGGAAGAGAAGTGGCAGCCACCGTGGACGTACGAGTGGGAGCAGCCGCCCCCGGACGCCCCGCCTCCACCGGACGCCCCGCCCCCGCCCCCGCCGGCCACACCACCGGCACCGGCCGCACCGCCCACACCGGCCGCACCACCGGTGTCGGCGACACCACCCCCGCCGGCCACACCACCAGCACCGGCGACACTGCGCACACCGGCCGTAACGCTGGCACCGCCGTCGGCCCCGTGGGAGCCGCCGGTCACCTTCCCACCGCCCCCGGGCCGCCGGGCCCGGCGGGCGGTGATGGTGGCGGGCGGCCTGGCCGGGTGCGCGCTGCTGGGCGGTCTGCTGGCCACCTGCGGGCCGTCCGACGGACACACCGACGCGCTGGTCACCTCACCGGTGTCCGGCAGTCCGTCCGCCGAACCGTCCCCCGAAGGAACCTCGGTCCTCCGCTCGGCCGCTCCTCGCACGAGCTCCGCGAGCCCCTCGGCCTCGCCCTCCGACTCGACCTCGCCCACACCGTCGGCGGCCCCGGCCGAGAGCCCGTCGGCCGACGTCGCGACGTCGGAGGACGACTCCGACCCTCAGCCCGAGCAGCCGCGGAAGCCTCGTCAGCACAGCCGGTCCAGACCGACCGCCCCGCACCGCCACGACTCCCACGCCGGATCCCCGCCGACCGCCCCGACCGGCCTGTTCCCCTCGCTCAGGATGTGCGCCGAGGCCGAGCGGCTCGGCCAGTGGGCACCGGGTTCGGAACAGGCCGGTCTCTGCCGCAGCCTCTACGGCAACTGAGCGAGCACCCGTTCCCGGCCACCGGCCGGCCCTGCCGCGGCACCACGTCCCGGCAGTGCACCGCCCCGCACGTCCCGGTGGGGCACCGGCCGGAGGCCACGGCCTACCCGCGCGGCGCCTTCTCCCCGTGGACGGCGGTGTACTCGGCGGCCAGCCACGGCGCCAGCTCCTCGACCAGCACCGTGAGCAGCGCCGCGTCGCCGCTCCGCGTCCGGGCGACCGTCAAGGCGGTACGCATCTGCTCGGCCCGCTCGGGGTAGTAGCGCGCGAAGATCTCGACGGAGACGGCGAGGTCGCTGGTCCACCCGCCCCAGCGGGGCATCACCAGCGTGAATCCGGTACGGACCAGGCGGCGCGAGACGCTGCGGCCGAGTGCCCTGAGCTCGTCCTCGGAGCCCTCCGTCGCCACGGCCTCCGCCAGCCGCTCGCACCAGCGCGGGATCGCCGCTGCCAGGTCGCCGTTGGTCTCCCGGGCCAGCAGCGAGGACGGCCGGTAGCGGGGCAGCCGGGCGGCCAGGTCCTCGCCGAGCAGCGGGGTGCACAGACAGGCGAGGAACCAGCCGAGGTCGTACCGTTCGAGTTCGCTCAGCAGGACAGGCTCGCTGAACAGCAGCACTCCGCCGCCCACCATCTGCGGGAACTCCGCGTCGAGCGCCGCCAGGAGGTCCGCGGCCGCCGCCCGGTCGTCGGCGGTCGGCTCCCGGCGCAGCGCCAGCAGCAGGTCCAGGTCGGAGACTCCGGGAACGGCGGTGCCGCGCGGAATGCTGCCGTACAGGTAGGCGCTGTGCAGCAGCGACGGGCCGAAGCTCTCGGCGATCCGGGTACGGGCCGCCTCCACCACCGGCGCGAAGGCGTCCGGCACCCGGCTCAGCGCGCCCTCCCGGGCGATGTACCCGTCAGCGTCCAGCCCCCGGGCCGTCGTCTCGATCCCAGCCGCCGTCACTGCTCGCCCCTCCCGGTGTTGTCGCTCACGGCAGCACTCTGCCGCAGGCGGGCCGGCCGGGCGAATGTCGCAGGCCGGCCATCGGCGCCCCGGTCGTCAACACCCGCTCAGAGATCCTTGACCAGCCGCTCGAATCGCAGGTCGGGCCGGCGCGGTGTCCCGAAGCGCTCGTCGCCGTAGGGGAACGGCAGGTAGACGCCGGTGCGGCGGTAGCCCCTGCGCTCGTACCAGGCGATCAGCTCGGCCCGTTGCTCGATCACGGTCATCTCGAGCTCGGCCGCGCCCCACTGCTCGCGTGCGACGTGCTCGGCATGTGCGAGCACGGCTCGGCCGAGTCCGCCGCCCTGGCGCTCCGGACGGACCGAGAACATGCCGAAGTAGGCGGTGTGGCCGCGCCGTTCGAGCTGGCAGCAGGCCAGCAGCTCGCCGTCCCGTTCGGCGACCAGGACCAGGCCGTGCGGGTGCTCGATCGCCTCGGTGACGCCCGTGGCGTCGGTGCGGCGACCGTCCAGCAGATCGGCCTCGGTGGTCCACCCGGCCCGGCTGGCCTCGCCCCGGTACGCGGACTCGACCAGCGCGACCAGCGCGGGCACGTCCCCCGCCACGGCCGGACGGAACGTCAGCTCAGCACCCCTGGACGACACTCGTCCCTCCTACCTCACGACTGCCTGCGGGCCGCCGGTTTCGAACGGCCCCCTGCATCGTGCCACACCGGCCGACGTGCTCCCGGCCTCGGCACCTGCTCGCTCCCGTCCTGTCCAGGCCCGGCCTCACAGGTCGGTGCAGCTGCGCGTCCGACGCCGAGGACCGCCGCACCTCCCGCACCTCCCGTACCGCCCGGACAGGCGGAGAACGCGGTCGCTGACGACGGCGTACGGCCGCCTCAGTGGCCGGCCACGGCGGGTGAAAGATCATTTCGTGGAGCCTGCCGGAGCGTGCGGAACGGCGGTGCGCACCTCCGGCATCCCCGGTCCGGGGTGGCGGCGGCGTCGGCGCAGCCAGACGTACAGGACCACGCACGGCACCAGCAGGCCGCTGACGGTGAGGGCGAGGAACGCCGTGAAGCCGGCGATGTGCCCGATCAGCCATCCGAAGTTCTGCCCGAAGAAACCGACCACGAAGGACAGCGGGAGGAATACGGTCGCGAGGATCGTGAGCCGCTCCATCGTGTCGCTCTGCCGAAGGTTGATCTTGTTCTGCTCGACGGAGATCACCGCGATGTTCGCCTCCAGAACGGTGGCCAGCAGGTCGCGTTGGGCGGCGACCTCCTCGTTGACCAGCAGCAGGTGGTCGTGCACGTCGCGGAAGTACGGCAGTAGTTCGGTCGGTGACTTGCCGGGCTGCAACCGCCGGTTGAGCACGGCGAGCAGCGGGTGCACGGCGCGGTAGAAGTCGGTGGCCTCACGGCGGAGGAAGTAGATGCGTTCGGTCGGGGCCACCGCCCCGGAGAAGACCGTGGCCTCGATCTGCTCGATGTCGCGTTCGAGCTCCGAGACGACGGGCGCGTAGCTGTCGACCACCTGGTCGAGGATCGCCCAGAGCGTCGAGGCGGTTCCGGTCCGCAGCAGCTCGGGGCGGCGTTCGAGTCGGCTGCGGGCGCTGGCCAGCTCGCTGGCGATGCCCTGGCGGACTGTGATCACGAACTGCTCGCCGAGGAAGATGCTGATCTCGCCGGTGTCGACCTCCTCGCGCTCGTCGTCGTAGCGCGCGGTGCGCAGGATGATCAACTCTGTGCCGTCCTCGTACTGCTCGGCCTTCGGACGCAGATGGAAGGCCTGGGCGTCCTCGACGGCGAGTTCGTGCAGTCCGAAGGTCTCACGCACCCTGGCCAGTTCGTCGGGGCCCGGTTCGAACATTCCAAGCCATACGAAGCCGCCCTGTGCACGGCACGCGGCGGCCTGTTCCAGTGACATCGCGCCCTCGTGCTGCCGGCGCCCGTCTCGGTAGTACGCGCAGTCGACGATCACGGCCGTCCTCCTCACCTCGGGCCGACTGCGCCGCCTGTCGCCCGCCGGCGGCGTAGCGTGCCGTATACGCCTCCAGCAAGATGCTCCTCCGACTCGGCCGGAATTTCCCCGCGGGCCGAGGCCCAGCGGCTGTTCCTCCCGTACTGCTGCGGTTCCGGCCCCCACCGCCACCGGTCCCCGGGCAGGCCGCAGGGCAGTCACGCACGGCGGACGGTGCTCCATGCGTGACTGCCCTGCTCGGGGCTCGGTCGGTCAGTACTCCGTGCTGACGGTGACGCCGCTGAAGTCGGTGTCGGCGTAGAGGCTGAGGTACCGGTAGCCGGCCGTCGTGTTGGTGACGGTGAGGCTCTGGGTGGCGCCCGGGTTGGTGGACGAGGCCGTGTACGACTCCGGCGAGGCCCAGGTGTTCGGGTCGTAGTACAGATAGGCGGTACCGGAGCCGCCGGCGGTGGAGACCTTCAGGGTCGTGGTGCCGGCCGGCAGGTAGATGTACAGGTAGTCCAGGTTCCCGGCGCGCTCTGCCCGGTCGGCGCGCGAGCAGTTCTGGCCCATCGCGTCCGTGCGGGGGTCCGTGCAGGCCGGCAGGACGGTGCCGCCGCCGCTGGTGACGGTGACCGAGGCGGGCGTGCTGGCGGTCCTGCCCGAGCTGTCGGTGACGGTCAGCGCGACGGTGTAGGTGCCGGCCGCCGCGTAGGTGTGGCTCGGGTTCCGCTCGGTCGACGAGGTGCCGTCGCCGAAGGTCCAGGACCACGAGGTGAGGCTGCCGCTGCCGGTCTCGACGGACTGGTCGGTCAGGCTGACCGTGCTGCCGTTGACCGACTGGCCGAACAGCGCCGTCGGGCCGGGGGCGTAGCAGGCGCCCGCCGCACAGCTCGTGAGCCAGCTGTCGAAGTCGGCGTCGTAGGCGGTGCCGAGGCTGTTGTAGACCGCGTAGCCGCCCTGGTAGTCGCCGGTGCGGAAGTGGCCGAGCATGGTGTGGATGTCGGTCGGGTGCTTCTCGAACATGTACCGGACCGCGAGGTAGCCCCACGGGTAGACCCGGGTCGAGTCCGAGTTGTCGTACGTGTTCTGGAAGATCGTGCTGAGCTTGTAGGTGTGCTTCGCCGCCTCCTGCATCGCCTGGGTGTCGGTGGTGCCGCGGTAGGCGTAGGACTCGTACTCGGCGACGCCCTCGATCCACCAGACGTCCGGCACGGAGATCTCGGTGCCGAACGTGCCCTTCATGTCGTAGCGACCGTCCAGGTAGTGCGTGTACTCGTGGTTGAGGTTCCACACGTTGGCGACGAAGCCGTCGTTCCACGACTTCTGGTACATCACCGAGACGGCCTGGTTGTCCGGGTCGGTGGGGTCCATCAGCGTCTCGCCGCCGTTGTCGGTCGAATTGCCGTAGATGGCCCAGGAGTACGTGGTGTAGTCGGCCTTGTCGGCGAAGACCGCGAGCGTGATGGTCTGGTCGTACTGTCCCGGGACCGGGCCGTTGTCCTTGACCAGGTTGTGGAAGAACGGGTCCTCGCCCTGCAGGCTGGAGCAGACCGCGGCCAGGTCGGACGCCGAGAGCGACTCCGCCACGATGGTGCGGTTCGGCGCGCACGCGTAGGTGTCCGGCAGCACCGCCGCGGTCAACTGCGCGGGCAGGTCGCAGACGCCGTAGTACGAGCACTGCGAGCCGTCGAAGGCGTTGGCCTGGTAGGCGGTGTGCACCCACAGCGGGCCGGTCGGACCGGTGATCGCGGAGGCGCCGAGCACCGACTTCACCAGCGGCTTCGCGATGGCCTCGACCGCGGGGCCGTCACCGGTCATCCGGGCGAGGTCGTTGCCCGCGTTGACGTCGAGGAAGGCGTTCGCGCCGCTGAGCAGGCCCTTGTTGTTGATCGCGAAGGTGCTCAGGGTGTCGAGGATGCTCGGGTCGGCGGTGACGGCGGCGACGAAGTCCGGGTTCCAGTTGGCGCGCCACAGCGGCGCGAGGAGCACCGCGTTGACCGCCTTCACCATGCTGGGGATCGCGTCGTAGGAGCTGTTGTAGCCGTTCAGCTCCTGCTTGTAGACGTTGAGGTAGTCGCCCTGCAGGTTCGCGCTGTCGGTGAGCACCAGCACGTCGTACAGCACGTCGCCGTTGCTCGCGGTGACGTCCGCCGCGTGCGGGTTGGCGAAGAAGGCGTCCAGTCCGGCCTTGCTCGCCGCCGACAGCTTCGCGTCGTAACCGCCGACGGAGGAGGCGTTGTTGGACTGGACGAAGTAGCCGGCACGGAGGAACAGCACCAGCTGCCAGATGCCGGCGGAGTCGTCACCGCCGTAGCCCGTCGCCAGTTCCTGGAAGGCGTCGGCGACGCTGAGCATCTGCGGTTCCCGGAAGATGCTGCCCGCGCTGCTGCCGGTGACGTTGAAGAGGGTGTTGACGCAGTCGGTGGTCGAGGACTCCACGTACGAGACCAGCGCCTCGCCGGACCGGCTGCCGAAGTCGGCCGGGGTGCAGCTCTGCGCCCGCGGGGCGGCAAGGGTGTTCGGCCTGGCCGCGGCCGGCTTGGCCGCAGGCCCGCCCTGTGCCGTCTGCACGGCGGCACCGGCCGGATGCCCCATCACCGCCTGGCCGAGCAGGGCCGGCGGGAGCGGGGTGGCGACCGGGGCGAAGTCCTCCGAGCCGCCGGGGATGGTGGCGCCCAGCGGCTTCGGGAGGGCGGCTGACGCCGCGGCAGCCGGCTTGGCGGGCGCCGCGGCAGCCGGCTTGGCGGGCGCCGGGGTGGACGCGGCGAGGGCGGGTGCCGGCAGCAGGCCGACGGCGGACGCGCAGCCGGCGACGACGCCGGCCACCAACCTGGACATGGGTGTTCGTAAACGCACTGCTGGTCCATTTCCTGGGTGGGGGGAGCTCATTGAGCGTCAGGCAGGGGGGTGAGGGGTGTGAGGGTTGACGGAATCCTGTCACCGGGCTGCCGGAGCGGACAATGCGTGAAGGGGATATCAGAGTGTGTGGATCCGCCATAACACCGGCCGGCACGGCGAGTTGGCGGGCGCGCATACAACCCCGGGCGCGGTGCTCACGAGCTCGGTGCTCACGAGCAAGTGGTCACGAGCGCGGCGCGCGGTAGGTTCTCGAGGCCCAGGCCTGGAAGTGCGGCGAGCCGGCGATCAGTTCCCGGTAGGCCGCCGTCGCGGCGCCGAACAGGGCCTCGACCACCGTCCCGGTCATCGCCGCGGGCCGCCAGGCGAGCAGGTACCGGGCCCAGAGCGGCGTGCCCATCAGGGGTTTGACGACCACGTCCGCCAGCGGCCGGGTGGTGGCCTGGACGACGGAGACGCCGAGGCCGTCGGCAATCATGTCCTGGAGCTCCAGCCGGTCGCCGAGGAACTCGTGCACCGTCGCCGGGGCGAAGCCGGCCGAGGCGCACGCGGTGAAGAAGACCCCGGGCCATCCGGCGCCGTCATCGGGGGTCAGGAACCAGGCCTCCTCTGCCAGGTCGGCCAGCGCGATCTCGGTGCGGTGCCGGAGCCGGTGACCGGCGGCCAGGGCCACGAAGCTCGGTTCGGTGACGATGCCCCGGTGCGCGACCGCTTCGGAGTGCCGCAGCTCCATGCCCGGGTAGTCGACGGCGATGGCCACGTCCAGGCTGCCCTGCTCCAGGAGCTCGACGATCTCCGAGGAGCGGTAGACGCTGCTCACCGTGAACAGCAGGTCGGGCATCTGCGCCCTGGACCGGGACAGAAGACCGGGCAGGATCGGCGAGTTGGTGGCCGCCAGCCGCAGCTCCCGGCGGCTCTGCGCGGTCTCCTCGGACGACCGGCGCCCGAGGCAGTCGGCCCGCGCCAGCACCTCGCGCGCGGCCGCCAGCACCTCGGTACCGAAGCCGGTCGGCGCCACACCGGAGGCCGTGCGCTCGAACAGCGGTGCGCCGAGATGCCGCTCGATCCGGCGCAGCTGGGTACTGGTGGCGGGCTGCGAGGCCCCGAGCGCCGCGGCAGCCCGGCCCACGCTGCCGGTGTCGGCGATCGTGCACAACACCCGAAGATGCCGAAGCTCCAACTCCACAGGGTGCCCCTCCCTCGCCCGGGGAGCCGGTCGCGCCCCCCGATGGCGCGCTTGGCTCACCACTTCCGCTCCGTCATGGCACATGTGACATGTCAGACCGTGTTCACGATCGCGCCGCCTCCATTTCGCGTCAAGCCCGTCCCGCCGCGCGCTCTCCACCGCCGCGGACGGCCACGCGCGCTTCACCAGCCTCGCCGCCCGACGAGCCGTCGACGGCCACGGCCGCACCACGAGAACGGGCCGCCGTCCAGGACCGGCGCAGTACGCCGATCAGCTGAGGTGGTGCCAGAAGGCGGGCCCGCGGTCCGATGTCGTCCGGGAGCAGGCGCACGGGCCCGGTGCGTTCAGGTACGGTCCCCATCCGATCTCCAACAAGATCGTGGGTTCTCGAGGCCCGCCGTTTCACTGCCGGGGCGTCCTGCAAAAGGCCGCTGACCTGGGATCTCTCCCGGCCAGCGGCCTCTTCGACCCACGTCTGGACAACAGTGTTTGAACCTGCGCCCCCCTTCACCCCCAGCGTGCGAGGAGGATTGACGGCCCGTCCGCTGGGTCCGGAAACCGCACCCACGAGGGTTGGGCCCGCCTCGTGCGCATCTCGCGCCGCCCTTTCCGGTCTCGTGGCACGCAGTCGCCTGCGTGCTCGGCTACTGGCGCCTTGCCGGGCGAGCGTCGTCGGGAGGGTGTCAGCCGACCGTCAGTGAGAACGGTCCGGCCAGCACCGAGTAGCCGTCGTTGGCCAGGTAGTACACGTCGTACCTGCCCGCGCCGTTCAGCTTGCCCGTGGCCAAAGTGACCGTGCCGCTCTGGTTCGGCGCGTAGGCCCAGGTCAGCGAGGACTGCGAGCCCGGGGTCACGCCCGCCGGGTAGATGCCGACCCAGTTCTTCGCGCTGACCTGCGAGGCGTTCGGCACGGCGTAGCGGAAGGTGACGTTACCGCCGTTCGCCACCGCGTTCAGGTCGCCGGCCAGCGTCGCCGTGGTCGCCGTGGACGGTGCGAACGCGGCGCCCAGCGGCGTCGCGTAGGTGTCGTTGGCGGTCAGCCCGGGCAGGCCGAGAGCCGACTCGATGGTGCGGCCGATGCTGTAGTGGTCGTAGTGCAGCGGGCTGCTGGTCCCGGCCGGGACGGTGCCCTGCGAGCCGAGGACGAGGGTGGCGACGTGGTTGTAGCCCTCGCCCGCGCTCTCGTCCCAGGTCAGGATGAGCAGCGAGCGCTGCTGGGTCCACGCGGGCGAGGACAGCACCGGGGCGAGGGTCTGCTTCAGCCAGCCGTCCTGCACCTGCAGGCTGGTGGCGTTTCCGTTGCCGGATGCCTCGCCGTCGTAGTAGTCGTCGGCGGCGATCCAGGAGAAGTTCGGGGTGGTGGCCGCCGACTGCAGGTCGGTGGTCAGCTGCGAGGTGTCGAACAGGTGCGCCGCGCAGCGGGCCGCATTGCCGCTGATGTCCGTGTAGTTGATGAACGGCGCGTCGTCCGGCTCGTACTTGGCGTCGTACTGGGTGGTGGTGTTGCAGGGCGTGCCCATGCCCTGCTCGTAGGCCTTCCAGCTCTTGCCGGCCTCCTCGATCGTGTCACCGAGGTTTCGCTGCGGGGAGTTGATGTTGGGCCAGTAGGTGGCGCCCTTGGTGTAGGTGTCGCCGCCCGCTATGGCGAGGTAGTTCTCGTCGCTCGGGTGGTAGACGCCGTGGGCGTCCGTGAGGGTGGCGCCCTGGGACATCAGGCTGTGCATGAACGGCGTGTCCGCCGGGTCGTTCATGATCTCGGAGTAGTCGGTGTTCTCCATCATGACCGTGAACACGTGATCGTAGCCCGGCACGCTGGACGCGGGCGGGGCCACCGGTGCCGGTGCGGTGACCGGGGTGTCGAGAGTGAGCGAGAGGTCGTCCAGGTAGCCGGTCTCGCTGGAGGTGGACAGGAACTGCACCTCGACCTGGATCGACCTCGTCCTGGCCGGGACGGAGCCGGTGGCGCTGCGGGAGAGGAACTTGGTGGACAGGCCGCGGTCGGTCGCGGAGACGGTCGGCAGTTTGGCGGTCGCGCCGACCGGGTGGCCGTTCGCGTCCTGGAAGTGCAGGCTGACGGCGGCGTAGCCGCCGTAGGTCGTCCAACCGCCCAGCCAGCCCGCGAGGTTGTAGTGCACCCCGCCGCCGTCGATCGCCGTGGCGGCCGAAGAGACGTCGACGGTCTGCGCCATCGAGCCGTCCCCGAAGTTGCCGGGGCCGAAGAAGGCCTTTCCGGGCGTGTTGCCGTCGTTCGGCTGGCCGAAGGAGCCTGCCGTGTAGCACATGACGTCGACGCCGCCGGCCTGGACCGTCCAGCCGGGGACGGTGGTGGCCGCGCTCCAGTCGTTGGTGCAGTAGCCGCCGGCCTCCGCGTCACCGTTGACGATCAGGTTGCCACTGCTCCCCGCCGCCTGGGCGGGGGCGGCGATGACCAGCGCGCCGAGGAGGGGTAGGGCGGCGAGCAGCCCGCCGAGGGAGTTCGAGCGCAGTCGCATAGGGATACCTCGTCCCGTTGGTGAGGGTGATCGCCATGGCGTGCGCCATGGACGGGACATAGGTACCGGCCGGTGCTGTCCGGCGGAAGAATGCCAGTCGAACTTGATCAGACAAGTTCGGGCCACGGCACGCAGGCCCGTACGCCCGGCTCTCGGTTCGACCGACCTCGACCGACTGCCGACTCGGATCGGACGGGACATCACCGCATCCCCGGGCATCCAGGCCCCTGCCCCGAACCACCGGGGCACCACGCCCTGGCGGTTCAGGGCGAGTGCAGGTGACGGCCTCCGGGCCCCGACCACCGCCGCCGCGGCCCGGTCGAGAGCAGTCCCCACCCCCGCGACGGGCACGGCGTGTTTCCCGTCGTGCCCGTCGCGGATGCCGGCCCCGACAACGGGGGGAGGCCGAAGTACGTACATCCAACTTGCATCGTCCCCGGGCCCGACGTCATCTCATCGCGCGTCGGGCGAGTTCGACAACCACTGCGACCGCTCGCGCCGCCCCCTTGACCGGAACACCCGCTCTTCCGGCACCCGCCGGGCCGAAGTCCGGGATGAATACAGTTCAGGGAGCCCTTTTTACAGTTTTTAAAAGAGCGCGCTACGCGCATCAATGCGCGATCACCTGCTGTTTCCTGATCCGCGCTCGGTCACGTCGATCCTGTTGCTCGTCAGCCTTATTGACTTACTTCCAGCGGTGCTGCTTTGCTTCGGAACGGCTGCTGGCAGCCCCCCCTAGCCAGCGCTGAACGACCGTCACTCATGGCCCTGCGTAAGCCGGACGGATCTCCGGCGTGCAGAGATTCTGGTGCCGGACGCAGGCAGTCGACTTCCCCCATACCCCCACACGGTCCGCCGCCGCCCGACCGGCGTGCGGTCGGCATGAAAGAGGAACCCTCATCATGGGTAATTCCCGTGCACCCCGCCAGAAGAGAATCGCGGTCCTGACCGGCGTCGCCTCGCTGATGATCACCGGTGCGGGCTTCGCCGCCCCCGCCCAGGCGAGCCAGCCCGGCGGCGAGTTCGCCGGCCCCAGCCACCCCTACCGGCACGGCGTCGTCATGGCGAAGGACGCTGCCGGCGCCGCAGTGCACCGGACCTCGAACCTGAAGTTCGGCGGCGGTGTGGACGGCATCGGCGTCACCACCGGCGCTCCTCAGGTCTACCTGGTCTTCATGGGCTCCCAGTGGGGCACTCAGGGTACCGACGCGAACGGCTACACCACCCTCTCCGGCGACCCGATGGGCGAGGCCGTCCGCGCACAGCAGCTCTTCAAGGGCCTGGGCACCAACAGCGAGACCTGGTCCGGCGTCATGACGCAGTACTGCCAGGGTGTCGCCACCGGCTCGACCAGCTGCTCCTCCACCGCCGCCCACGTCGGCTACCCGACCGGCGGTGCGCTGGCCGGCGTCTGGGTCGACGAGTCGGCCGCCGCGCCGAACCAGGCCACCGGCAACCAGCTGGCCGCCGAGGCCATCAAGGCCGCCGGCCACTTCGGCAACACCACCGCCGCCTCGAACCGCAACGTGCAGTACGTGGTCCTCTCCCCCACCGGCACCCACCCGGACGGCTTCAACACCTCCACCGGCCAGTTCTGCGCCTGGCACGACTGGAACGGCGACACCACGCTCTCCGGCGGTGCCGCCAGCTCCCCGTACGGTGACATCGCGTTCACCAACGACCCGTACGTCACCGACATGGGCACCTCGTGCGGCCAGAACTACGTCAACTCCGGCAGCGCGGGCACCCTGGACGGCGTCACCATGGTGTTCGGCCACGAGTACGCGGAGACCATCACCGACCAGAACCCGGCCGGCGGTTGGACCGACTCGTCCGGTTCCGAGAACGCCGACAAGTGCGCCTGGAAGGGCACCGGCGGTGTCGGCGGCGCGCAGAACGTGACCTTCGCGACCGGCTCCTTCGCCATGCAGGGCACCTGGGCGAACGACTACAACAACGGCGCGGGCGGCTGCGAGATCTCGCACCCGACCGTCCCCTGAGCATCCTGACGGTCCCCGGACGGTGAGCGCCGGGGGGGGCCGCCCGGCCCGCCCCAGCGCACGCGCGTTCCGCCCTGGCCCAGGACGCCGCCGGCGTCGAGGTCGTCGTGCTGCCCGGCGGCCGGCACGAGGGGGCGCCGGCGGACGCCCGGGCGACCGAACTCTCGGACGGCTCGGCGCCCTTCGGGTCCGTCAGTCGCTGATGGCCAGTCGGCGGCCCTCCTCCAGGAAGGCCATGACGCCGATGCACCACCGAGTTCACGGACCGTCCGGGCGGCGCCGAACGGCGCGTTCAATCCTGACAGGCGGCGCAAAGCCCTGTCGGATGGGCCTACAAGATCAATCATCAGACGGACCCTAGCGGCAACCCCTCGTCGGGGGTGGCCATCGCCTCCTGCGTCAGGTGATCTTAGGGAGCCGACGGCGAAGGCTCATTGGCTCCCAGAGGAGGAGTTGAGCGCGCGGCGCTCCTGCAGCCAGCCCTCGCTCAGATGCGCCCATACACTCTGACATCAACACCCAGCGCGATCTCCAGTTGAAGAACGACTCAACGGCCCCAGCAGGGTAACCAGTGCCACGAGGGCGAAGGCCAAGCCAGCCCAGAAGTTCAGGCTTTGCAAGCCAAGGATGATCGTTGAGGCGGCGGACAGCGAGAGCCAGGAGTTCCCCGACCTGGTCCGGCACTACTGGCGAGCACGCGGCTCTGGTCCGGGTCGTACTTCGCCGGATCGGTCGGCGGCGCAGCCCTGAGCATCGTCCGGCAGTACATCGAGCAGCAAAACCGGCCCGCCTGAGCCGAGGTCCACAGCGCGGGAGGGCGCGCCGGACCCAGCTCAGACCAGCGTTCAGAATCGCTTCACCACCGGGCTGAAGCCCGGCGCACTGCGATTAATTCCGGTAGCGGAGCCCGTCGAGGAGCAGATCGAGTAGGCGGCCGGCCCGTTCGCGCTGGGTGGGAGTGCTGGTGATCAGTGAAACGCCGCTGAGGCTGAGGCCGACGTCGATGGGGTCGATGTCCGAGCGCAGGAGACCGGCTTCGGCGCCGGCGCGCAGCAGGATGTCGATCGCGGTGCGGAGCTTGTCGAGGGTCTCGGCGAAGGGGTCCGCACCGGAGGCGACCGCGGCCCGTAGGGCGTCCGCCATGCCGTGCTTGGCGGCCAGGTAGTCGATGAACCTGTCCATCCACAGGCGCATCGCCCGGTCCGGCGGGAGATCGGCCAGCAACTCGGCGGCGCTGTCGCAGACCCGGGCCAGCTCGTTGCGGTAGGCCGCCTCGACCAGCGCCTCGCGCGTGGGGAAGTGCCGGTAGAGCGTGGCCGAGCCGACACCCGCGGCCTTGGCGATCGTGTCGATCGGAACATCCGCGCCCTTCTCGGAGAAGGCGCGCACGGCCGCTTCGAGGATGCGCTCCCGGTTGCGGCGGGCATCCGCGCGCAACGGGCTCGGCTGGGTGGTCAAGGCTTCTCCCTTCGTCAGGAGCTCAGTCTACTTGGACAATCGGGGAGTTCTCCGGTTACCGTTGCAGTATTAACCGGGGAGTTCCCCGTTTAATGGCACACGCCAGTTACTCTTGACGGGGAGAACCCTTGATGACCAGCGAGAAGACGGTTCTGATCACCGGCACGTCCTCCGGCATCGGCGTGGCCATCGCCATCGGTGCCGACCTGGGCGGCGCCGGCGTTGTTGACCAGTGCGTCGAGGCGGCCGTGCTCGGCGATGACCTCGCCCCCGTCGCCGCCACCGTCGGCGTCGACGTCACCGTCGTCGAACCGGGCGCGGTCGCGAGCGAGTTCGTCGCCAACATCAGCCTGGACATCCCCGCCCTGCTCGCCGAGGCCGGGCCCTATGCCCCGGCCCTTGAGGCGTACATCGCCCGCACCCGGGGCTCCTACGGCAACGCCCAGACCCCGGCCGAGGCCGCCGCCCCGATCATCGACGCGCTGACCGCCGACCGCCCGGCCTTCCGGATCCAGACCTCCGAGTGGGCCCGCGACTTCGTCGCCACCACGCTCGCCGACCTCGACGGCTCCGCAGTCCAGACCCTCACCAGCACCTGGGTCCGCTGAACAACCCCATAACTCGGTGAGCGCACCGTCGGGGTCGCGGTGCCGCAGGGGGTTACAGCAGCATCGCCTCGAACTGGAACTCGGGTGCGGTCAGTGGTTGCTCGGACCAGATGACCTTGCCGCGGGCCGTGTACCTGGTTCCCCACCGCTCGGCCATCTGGGCCACCAGGAACAGGCCCCGGCCGCCCTCGTCCGTGGTGGTGGCGTAGCGCAGGTGTGGGGCGGTGCTGCTGCCGTCGGAGACCTCGCAGACCAGGCTGGTGTCGCGCAGCATGCGGACGCGGATCGGCTCGGTGCCGTAGCGGATGGCGTTGGTGATCAGTTCGCTGAGGATCAGTTCGGTGGTGAAGGTCAGCTCCTCCAGGCCCCAGGCGGTCAGTTGGTCGGTGCATGCGTTGCGGATGCGGGAGACGGCGGCGAAGTCGTCGGGTACGTTCCAGGTGGCCACCTGATCGGGCTCGAAGAGGCGTGTGCGGGCGATGAGGAGTGCGATGTCGTCGCTCGGGCGTGGTGGGACCAGCGCGTCGAACACGGCCCGGCAGGTGTTCTGCGGGGATCCGTCGGCATGGTGGTCGGCCAGAGCGGCCTGCAGTGCGGTGAGTCCGTTGTCCAGGTCGCGGTCGCGGTCAGTGACGAGCCCGTCGGTGTAGAGCACCAGAGCGGTGCCGGGTGCCAGCCGCAGCTCGGTGGTTTCGAAGGGCAGGCCGCCGACACCGAGCGGCAGCCCGGCGGGCAGGGCGACGAACTCCACGCTGCCGTCGGTGCGGACCAGCGCCGGCGGTGGGTGGCCCGCCCGTGCCATCGTGCAGTGTCCGGAGACCGGATCGTAGATCGCGTACAGGCAGGTGGCGCCCGTGACGGCGGCCTGCTCGCCCTCGATGTCGCCTTCTCCTGCGGCCGCCTCGTCCTGGTCGAGCCGGGCGACCAGTTCGTCGAGGCGGGCGATCAGTTCGTCCGGGGGCAGGTCGAGGGTGGAGAAGTTGAGTACGGCGGTGCGCAGCCGGCCCATGGTGGCGGCGGCGTGCAAGCCGTGGCCGACGACGTCGCCGACGACGAGTGCCACACGGAAGCCGGGCAGCGGAATGACGTCGAACCAGTCCCCGCCGACCCTGTGCAGTGCCGGCAGGTAGCGGTGGGCGACGTCCAGGGCGCTCTGCCGGGGAAGGCCGCGGGGCAGCAGGCTGCGCTGCAGTGTCTCGGCCATCCGGTGTTCGCGGGTGTAGCGGCGGGCGTTGTCGATGCAGATCGCCGCGCGGGCCACCAGTTCCTCGGCGAAGGAGACGTCCTCCTCCCCGAACGGCTCGGACTTTCCCGCGCGCCAGAAGCTGACCGTGCCCAGGGTCAGACCGCGCGCCTTGAGCGGCGCGGAGAGCAGCGAGTGGACCCCGTACGTGAGCAGCCGGTCGGCGGTCTGCGGGTCGCGCGCCCGCCAGGCGTGCGCCTGGTGCAGGTCGGCGGCCAGCGTGGCGCGCCCGCTCGCCAGGGCGGTGGCGTCCGGGGTGCCGGGCAGCGGGCTGATCTGCGAGCCCACCGGGTAGAACGGCCAGTCGTCCCGGATACCGCTGGCCGCCGCGCGGCGGATCTGGGGGTGCTGCGCGGTGCCCAGCGGGTCCGCAAGCGGCTCGTCACCGCGCAGCACCGGCTCGGCCAGCTCGACCGTGGCGAAGTCCGCGAACCGCGGAACCGCCACGTCGGCGAGCTCCTGGGCGGTGTGCATCACGTCCAGGGTGGTGCCGATCCGCACCCCCGCGTCGTAGAGCAGCCGCAGCCGGGCCCGGGCCGCCTCGGCCTGACCGGCCAGTGCCCGCAGCTCGGTGGTGTCCCGGATGGTTGCGACGCTGCCGGGCCCTCCGCCGAACGGCGCGGTGGGCCGGTTGTTGACGGCGAGCAGCCGGTCTTCGGCCGGGTGCACCTCGTCGGTGGCGGCCCGCCCGGATGCCAGCAGGTCGGCCAGCCCGGGATCGAGCCCGAGTTCGGTGACCGGCCGCCCCTCGACATCGGGCGGCAGCTCCAGCAGCCGCCGGGCTTCGTCGTTCGCCAGCAGTACCCGTCCGTCCCCGCCGACGATCAGCACTCCCTCGCGGACCGCGTGCAGCACCGCGTCGTGGTGCTCGTACATCCGCGTCATCTCGGCCGGGCCCAGGCCGTGCGTCTGGCGGCGCAACCGTCGCCGCACCAGCACCGCCCCGCCCGTACCCACAGCGAGCGCGGCCGCCGCACCACCGAACAGGACCGGCAACTGCCGACTCACCGCACTGGCCGTGTGCGCGACGGTGTAGCCGACCTGGACCAGGCCGGCGACCGAACCGTCCGGCCTGGTGACCGGCGCACTGCTTTCCACGACCTGTCCGATGGGCGCGGTGAAGCTGATGGTGATCGGCCCCTTGAGGGCCGGCTGGTACGGGCCGATGAGGTGCTTCCCGATCAGCGCGGGGTTGTCGGACGTGTAGCGGATCCCCTCGGGGCTGGCGATCACGACATAGTCGAAGCCGCCATTTTTCATGATGTCCAGGGCCAGCGGCTGCAGCACCGCGGTCGGATGGGCACTGCCCAGAGCGTTCACCACCGTGGGGGTCTGCGCCAAGGTGATGGCTGCGGCGCGCGTGCGGTGCTCGGCGTCACTCGTGGCGTAGTTCCGGGCCTGCAGGATGAACGTCGTCAGCGCCGCGGCGACCAGCAGCACCACGACGATCAGTAGCCACAGGAACACCTGCCCGGCGACACTGTGCACCTCCAGCCGCGAGCGCAGCCGACCCCGAGCGGACCGGTGTTCCCCCGGTCCGCTCGGTTCCGTGCCCCCAGGGGCGTGGCTGTCCATTCCGTGCATCCAGGCCGTCCCCGCGCATCCGGGTCTCAACGCCTCCACGCTGCCACCCCGCCCGAAGATGTGCATGCGCGAAGCCGTCCTTCTGCCCTGGGCACGGGAGATCGGCTGACCGCTGGGCGTGGCCGGGCCGGTGGCGGTCGGCATTCCGAGTCGGCCGGGCAGCGGTGATCTCCGGATGCACCAACCGCGGACGACGGACAGACGGCCGGTCTCGAGTGGCTCCAGGGCGTTCGGCTCGTGTTCGCGGCCCGATCGGCAGCGCCGGCCGCGCGCAGGCGGTAGCCGAGAGGGCGCCCGCATCGGCCACGAACGGCTCACTGGGTACGACACCCCGGCGGGTCCTGCCGAGACTGTGACCATGAGACCCCTACGGGAGCATCACATCCGATGACTCTCCCGGACCAGCGCGTTCCCCACCCGGAAGGCCACGCCGCGGGCCGGGCCGGCTGGCTGCGTGCCGCCGTCCTCGGCGCCAACGACGGGCTGGTCTCCGTTGCCAGCATCATGGTCGGCATCGCGGCCAGCGGAGCGAGTACCTCCGCAGTGGTCACCGGCGGTCTCGCCGGGCTGTCCGCGGGTGCGATGGCGATGGCCGCCGGCGAGTACGTCTCCGTCAGCTCGCAGGTCGACGTCGAGAAGGCCGACCGCGCCAAGGAGGCCCGGGAACTCGCCGAGGCCCCGGAAGCCGAGCTCGCCGAACTCACCGCCATCTACGAGAACCGCGGCGTCCCGCCGGCATTGGCCCGACAGGTCGCCGAGGCCCTGCACGAGGCCGACCCGCTCCAGGCCCATCTGCGCGACGAACTCGGCCACAGCGAACACACCGCGGCCAACCCGATGCAGGCCGCCCTCGCCTCCGCCGCCAGTTTCCTCACCGGCGGAACCGTCCCCCTCCTCGGCCTCCTCGCCCCCACCACCACCGCACGCCTGTGGCTGATCGTCGTCGTCACCCTCTGCGGTCTGGCCGCTGCCGGCGTGCTGGCCGCCCGTACAGCAGGCGCAGGCGTGCTGCGCCCGGCTCTACGGGTGGTTCTCGGCGGCGGGCTCGCCATGGCCGTCACCGCGGCCGTCGGCCAACTCGCCCACGCCTCGGGCATCTGACGTCCCTCGTCCCGAACCACCGACCGGTGTCGCCCGAGCGCGCGGCCGGCGCCGAGTCAGCGGGGTACCGGGACAACCCTGGTTCAGAGCCGGAGCCGTCGACCGCTCAAAACGTGCCGATGCGCCGGCCGGTGATCCGCTCCGGCCGGATGCGCACCCACGGCAGACGGTGTCCACCGGCCCACGGCTGTGTACCGGGCAGTTGTGCCAGGCGCTCGACGGTGTCGGGGTCGGCCGACGCGGCTGCGCAGCCGATCGGCTCCGGTCTCCTTGCCCGGCGTGTTGCCAGGGTTGTCCAGGGTGGGACTGCGTGCCATGGGCCGGGTGGTCCCCGGACTGGGCCTGAGGACCCAAGGCGCCGTGGTCACGCGGGGCGTGCCCGGTTCGGTCCTTCTAGGCTGGGTGGTGGTGTCCGGCGAGCCTCGGAGGTACCGGTGGGGAGCGCATCGGAGAGTTCGGTACCGCTGCCGCAGCTGCGTCTGGACGATCTGCTGGACGAGCTGCAGGCCAGACTGAACGCCGCCCGGACTACGCGCGACCGGATCCACAGCCTGCTGGAGGCGGTGCTCGCGGTCGGCCGGGATCTGGAGCTGGCCCAGGCACTACAACACATCGTCGAGGCGGCGGTGAGCCTCGTCGACGCCGAGTACGGCGCTCTCGGGGTGATCGGCGAGGACCACCGGCTGTCGCAGTTCATCCCGGTCGGAGTGACCGAGGAACAGGTGAAGCGGATCGGCACACTGCCGTCGGGCCACGGTCTGCTGGGCGAGCTGATCCGGCACCCCGTGCCGTTGCGGCTCGGCAAGATCTCCGAGCATCCGTCCTCCTACGGCTTCCCCGCCAACCACCCACCCATGCACAGCTTCCTGGGGGTGCCGGTCCGGGTCCGGGACAAGGTGTTCGGCAACCTGTACCTGACCGAGAAACGCGGCGGCGGCGAGTTCGACGCCGAGGACGAAGCCGTACTGTCCACGCTCGCGGTGGCAGCAGGGGTGGCGATCGACAACGCCCGCCTGTACGCACAGGGCCGGCTGCGCGAGCGGTGGCTGGCGGCCAGTGCGGAGATCACCGGCAGTCTGCTGTCCGGAAACTCCGAGAAAGAGGTCCTGGACCTACTGGTCACCAGAGCAAGTGAGATCGCGGGAGCCAACCTCGCAGTGGTCGCCCTGCCCGTGCCCGACTCCGAGGAATTGGAGGTCCAAATCGCCGTCGGGCTGTGTGAGCGGGAGCACCGCGCTCTGGTGCTGCCCCTGGACGGCTCGTTCATGGGAACTGCGGCGCGCACCGGTGAACTGGTGGTGAGCACGAACGTGCAGCAGGACCCGCGGATCACCGCCGGGCCACCGCGCTGGCAGGGCCTGGGGCCCGCCGTGGCAGTCCCGATCGGTACCCCGGAACACGGCGTACGCGGCGTGCTGATGCTGGCCCGCGCAGAAGGTGATCCACTGTTCGAGGCCGATGAGTCAGGGCCGCTACTGAGCTTCGCCGGGCACGCTGCGCTGGCGATGGAGCTGGCGCAGCGGCGCCGGGACTCCGAACAGATCGCCCTACTCCAAGAACGGGACCGGATCGCCCGCGACCTGCACGACCTGGCGATCCAGCGGCTGTTCGCCACCGGCATGACCCTCCAAGGCGCGATCCGCTTCATCGACCACCCGGAAGCCGGAAACCGGGTGCTGCGCGCCATCGACGACCTCGACGAGACCGCGAAGACCATCCGATCCACGATCTTCGGCCTTCGGGCCCGGGAAGCGGGACCTGCCACCAAGGGGCTGCGCGCCAGGGTGGTGGAGGTCGTCGAACGGGCGGCGGCCGTGCTCGGCTTCACTCCCGGCCTGCGGATGTCCGGCCTGCTGGACGTCACCGTGCCACCGCAGATCGCGGACGAAGCCGTCGCCGTCCTGCAGGAGGCATTGTCCAACGCCGCCCGGCACGCCGATGCGACCTCGGTGGAGGTCTCGCTGGCAGCGGACGCAGAGCTGACGGTCACCGTGACGGACAACGGTGTCGGGCTCCCCCAGGGCGGACGGCGCAGCGGGTTGGCGAACCTCGCCGAGCGGGCGGCGGCACTCGGCGGCACCTTCGAGGTACACACACTCCCCCACGGAGGCACCGAGCTCCTCTGGCGGGTCCCACTACCGCCCCAGTGAGCCCGACGGCCTCAGCCACCGTCGACCACCAGCACCTCCGAGGCCGGCAACCGGGGTTGATTCTGCGTTCCCGGGACGCTCGCACCGCTAGGGACGCCGACACCGCCGTCGCCCGGCCCTGGACAGGGGCCGGGCGGCCCATGCGGCCCATGCGGCCTGGCCAGGCTCGACGGACCGAAGCCGTGGGCCGGGCTCTCCACGGGCCCGGTCCACGATGCGACCGCGGTCAGCCGTGCGGGACCACCGAGACCGGGCACCGGGCGTGGTGGATAACCGCATGGGCGACCGATTCCGGTGGTCAGCCGCGGCCGAACAGCCTCCAGAAGCCCAGGCCGAGCTTTCGCTTCCCTCTCGCGCAGTCGCAGCGGTTGAACTTGGGCACTCCGGCCAGCACCTGGTCGACGTGCTGGCCGCATCCGGCATAGGTGATCTTGTTGCAGGTGCTGCAGGTGACCGGTCGGCACATCGTGAGGTTTCCTCTCAGGCGGTGGGCGGCCCGCGGTCGGGCCCGTCTCAATATACCCCGTAGGGTATTTTCGAAAGGGGGTCGACCCTCAGGGCCCGATTGCGACCCGCAGCACTCCAAAATTGGCCACGGTGCGGCCAGTGCACAGTGCGACGCCCAAAGCTGCCGGGTCGGCCTGCAAGCCGGTCGTCACCTTGCGGTATTCGCCCGGACGGGCGATGTCGAGTCGCTGCGTCCAGGGTGCCTTGCTGTGATTGGGCGGGGGCGCCCGATCGGGTGTCCGCTGAGGAGGTTGAGATGACCGTCTACCCGATACGTGCTCTGATCTCCCGTACGTTGGCCGTGAGCGTCGCGATGTGTGCCGTCGCCACCGCCACCGCGTCCGCCGCTACGGCTGGCGGGACCGCGACCCCGGCTGTGCTGCAACAGACGCGCACCAACCTCGAGCAGTCCATGCGGGGCGAGGCGTTCGCCAACGCCTCCTACACGCTCTTCGCCGCCCAGGCCCAACGCGAGGGCCGCTCGGCCGTGGCCGACCTCTTCCGGGAAACGGCCGGGGTGGAGCTGGGTGAGCACTTCACCGAGGAAGCCTCGCTGAGCGCTCTCGTGGGAAGCAACGAGGCCAACCTGACCGACGCCGTCAACGGCGAGGGGTACGAGTCCACCACCATGTACCCGACGTTCGCCCGCCAGGCCAAGGCGGCCGGCGACACCGCCGCTGCCGACCTCTTCACCGAGATCGCCAAGGACGAGGCAGCCCACCGGGCCGCGTACCAGGCCGCGCTCACCGCAATCCGCACCGGCAAGGGCGCCATCCCGGCACCCCCGGCCGTCAGCCCCGTGACGGTACCGGCCGGGCAGCCCAAGGTCACTTCGGCGCCGACCAAGGCCAACCTCGACACCGCCATGCACGGTGAGGCTCTGGCACACGCCAAGTACGGCCTCTACGCCCAGCGCGCCCAGCAGAGCGGCAACACCGCCCTGGCGCGCCTGTTCACCGCCGTCTCCAACGTGGAGCTGCAGGAGCACCTCTCCGGCGAAGCGGCGCTGGCCGGAACGGTCGGCACCACGAGCCGGAACCTGGCCACGGCCATCACCGGCGAGACCTACGAGTCCAAGACGATGTACCCGACCTTCGCCCGACAGGCCAAGGCCGCCGGCGACACCGCCGCGGCCACCCTCTTCCAGCACAACGCCACCGACGAGGCCGGCCACGCCCAGGCGTTCCAGGCCGCCCGCAAGGGCCTCGGCTGAACCGAACGGTGACCGCCCCCGATACTGGGCGGGTTCCCCGCCGAAAGCCCACCCGGACGGTGTCGGAGAAGTCGGGGGTGGTCGACTCGACCGCCCCCGACTTCTCTGTTCGACCAGTGTGCGAGGGAGAAGTAGTTCCCCTCTTCCTAGGCGAAGTGCAGGCGCAGCACGCTGTGGGGGGCGGACCTCGCCCGACCACTTCCCTCGCGTGGCGCCAATCCCCGCGCGTTCGGACCACTGCACGTGCCGGCGCGCACCCGCCGCGTCAGGCTGGCACCAGATCCTGTTCGGCGGTCGGAAGGGAGCGGCGATGACAGCAGCGCCGACGACGAGCGTCCTCGCGGCGCCCGTCGACCTCAATCACCCGGGCCACTACGTGCACTGGGGCGTGGTTCAGATCTCGGTGGCGAATCTGGCGGTCATCTGCCTGATGGTCCTGGTCTTCGTGGCCGCGCTGCTGCTGCCCTTCCCGCGCGGGCGGCGTGATGGCGAGTAGCTGGACCGGGGCGGTGCGGCGCTACGCCCTGCGGAGGCTGCCGCCGGAGAAGCTCCTCCCGGAGACCCAGCCGGCTTACATGGCGTCATGGATCTACGTCTTCGGTGTGCTCACCGTGTCGGCGCTCGTGGTGGTCCTGGTCTCCGGTGGTGTGCTCGCGCTGATGGGCCCCGCCTGGTGGCACAGCTCGACTGTCGGCAGGTACGTCAACAGCGTCCACCTGTGGAGCGTGGAGCTGTTCATGGCGTTCATGGTGATCCACCTGTGGGGCAAGTTCTTCATGGCCGCCTGGCGCGGGCGACGGGCGCTGACGTGGGCGACCGGCGCGGTCACCTTCCTGGTCTCGATCGGCACCGCGTTCACCGGCTACCTGGTCCAGCAGAACTTCGACTCCCAGTGGATCTCCGGGCAGGCCAAGGACGCGCTCAACGCGGTCGGCATCGGTGCCTGGTTCAACGTCCTCGACTTCGGCCAGATGCTGATGTGGCACATCACCCTGCTCCCGCTCGCGATCGGGCTGCTGACCGCCTGGCACGTCCTGCTGGTGCGCGTGCGCGGCATCGTCCCGCCGATCGGCGCCACCGCGCCCGGGGACGAGCGGTGAAGCCCGCCCAGGTGCCCGGGTCGGACGCCTTCCCCGTCCGCCGCTACGACCTGGTCAAGGAGTTCACGATCGCGTTGGTGATCACGGCCCTGCTCAGCGCGGGGCTGGCCGGTCTGTTCTCCTCCCCGGACGAGACACCGATCACTCTGGCCTCCTGGTCCACCGCTGCGCCGAACGACTTCACCGCGACGGCCGTCGCCGAACTCGCCGGCACCAGCACCTCTGCGCAGTACGGCCCGCCCTACAACCACACCCCGGGCGCCGGCCAGAAGATCGGCCCGGTCAGCCTGCAGCAGGCCGCCGGTGTCCGCATCCCCGTCGACCCGGCCGAGGACTTCGTACTGCAACCCCTGCGCCACTCCGCAGAGCCGCCGGAGGTCACCGCTGCGCTGGCCCAGTGGAACGCCGCGTCCGCCGACCAGCGGCAGTCCTGGAGCTCGACCTACGCGGACGCTCTGAGCAAGGCACCGGACGGCGATCCGGCGAAGGTCGCCCCCGGCGACTACGGCCCGGTACCGGTACTGACCGCCCGCCTGCTGACGCTTGGCCGGGCTGGCTCACTCGACGGCCGGTTACTGGGCCGGGGGCGCTTCTACCAGACCGACTACACCAAGCCGATGCTCTTCCTCGCCGACGGCTCGCACCTGTCGGACCGGGCCACCGAAGAGCACCTGACCGCCAGCCAGTGGGGGATGATGAACGAGACCGGGGACTACCCCGGACAGGCCTGGCTGTGGCTCTACACCTTCTGGTACCAGATCGACCCGTTCACGACCTCGAAGAACGCGGACGCCGAAATCTGGGCCATCATGGCCGTGCTCAGCCTCGCCCTGACCCTGGTGCCGTTCATCCCCGGCATCCGGTCCATCCCCCGCTGGACCAGGGTCTACCGCCTCATCTGGCGCGACTACTACCGCACGCGGCGCTGACTGGCTCAGCCGGCGATCACCACCACCGTTGCCTCCTCCCGACCGGACGGCCTCGTCGGCATGGTCACCAGCGATGCGTCGGCTCGCGGCGCCTGATCAACGGCCGAGTCCAGGGGACGTCCCAGCCTCGGTCTTATAGGTCGCCGGACCGGAGTGTGCGGCACATGATGAAAGCACCACGGCGGGGTGCGTGCGGTGATCGTGCCGAAGACGGCGGAACTCCATGGAGACGACCAGGTCCGGGGTCACCGCGCGTACCCCATTCGTCCAGACCGCGTTGGTCGAAGGTCCCGGCCGGTCACAGCACACGGCTGGGGTGCCGGCGCCGTCCATCCCCGGTCACTGCGCGACGGACACATCGACAACGGGGCAACGGCGACTCCTACGGGTCGAAGGAGTGACCACGATGACCGAGTTCCCTCTCACCCTCACCGAACTGCGACTACTCGCGACCGCGGCCGGCGCCGCGCCCTCGGTGCACAACAGCCAGCCCTGGCGCCTGCGCCCGACCTCCGACCCGTACGGCATGCTGGTGTACTCGGACCCCGAAAGGGCGGTACCCGTCTCGGACCCGGACGGCCGGGCCATGCTCATCTCCGTCGGCGCGGCCGTGTTCAACCTCCGCACCGCGGCCCGCCACCTCGGACGCCAGGCCGCCGTTCGGCTGAGCCCCGAGCCTCCCCGACCGGACCTGGCCGCGATCATCGATCTGTCCGAGCCACTCCCCGCAGGTGGCGAGAACGTCCCGGACCTGTACGACGCGATCGCCCGCCGCCACTCCAGCCGCCAGCCGTTCACCAACCGCGACGTCCCCGAAGCCGTCATCGGTGAGCTGATCGAGGCCGCCGCCGACGAGGGAACGACCCTGGAGGTTCTGGAGGAGGACGGCGCGCGCCGGGTCCTGGCTCTCACCACCGAGGCCGAGCAGCGGATCGCCGAGGATGTCACACGGCAGGCCGAGACCCGAAGCTGGCTTCGCCCGGAGGAGCCCGCCAGCGACGGCATCCCCCTCGAGGCACTCGGCCCGCTGGACCTCGACGCCCGGGTGCCGATGCGCAGCTTCACCGGCCACCCGCCCCGCCCCGCCATGCCGGCCGAAAGGTTCGAAGCCCTACCGCAGGTCGCCGTCATCAAGACACACGGTGACCACCCGATCGATTGGCTGCGCACCGGTCAGGCCATGGAACGGGTCTGGCTGCTGGCGACAACCCACGGGCTTCGCGCCAACATCCTGCACCAGGCGGTCGAATGGCCCGAAACGCGGTGGCGGCTGCGCGATCCGGCCGAGGGCCCCGGCCACGTCCAACTCGTCATGCGGCTCGGCTTCGGACCGCCCGGACACCCCACGCCACGCCGGCCTGTCGAGGAGATCCTCGACCTCAGCGGCCATCAGGTGGATCAGCGCTCAGCGTGACGGAGGAGCGTCCGCGGCGGGCACCTCCCCCGTCCGAGGGGTCGCGGCACAGGGTGATGGTCACCGTCCCTGAACCGCATCCTTTTCGGTATCGCCTCCTTCGACCCGCTCTGCAGTGGTGTGCGGGTGCGCATGCGACCGCGAACTGGCCGGTGGCGTGTGCCCCGACTCTCAGGCGGATTCGTCCAACTCGGTGGAGAGTCTGGCCAGGGCGTCCAGGCGGCGTTGGAGGCTGGGGTGGGTGGAGAAGAGTGCGGCCAGGGCGGTTCCTTCGGCGAGGGCGGGGGTGAAGAGGAAGGCGTTGAAAGCCTGGGCGGTGCGCAGGTCTCTGGTGGGGATGCGGGCCATCTCGCCGCTGACCTTGACCAGGGCGGAGGCCAGCGCGGAAGGGTGGCCGGTGAGTTGGGCGGCGGAGCGGTCGGCGGCCAGTTCCCGGTAGCGGGACAGCGCCCTGATCAGCAGGAAGCTCAGCGCATACACGGCCGCCGAGACGGTCAGCACCCCGAGAACGAGTATGGCCGTGTTCTGATCGCGTCGGCCACGGCCGCCGAACAGCCCGGAGTAGAAGGCGAAGCGCATCAGCAGTCCTGCGAGCACGCCGAGGAACGAGGCGATGGTGATGACGGCGACGTCCCTGTGGGCGATGTGTGAGAGCTCATGCGCGAGGACCCCGTCGAGTTCCTCGCCGTCCAAGCGGCGCAGCAGCCCCGCGGTGACGCACAGGGCGGCGTGGTCGGCGCTGCGCCCGGTGGCGAAGGCGTTGGGCAGGTCCGTCATCGCGACGGCCACGCGGGGTTTGGGCATGTCGGCGAGCGCGCAGAGGCGGTCCACGGTCCCGTGCAGGTGTGGTTGTTCGTCTTCGGTGACCTCGCGGGCGTGCATGGCGAACAGGGCGAGCCTGTCGGAGAACCAGTACTGGGCGGCCAGCATGCCTGCGGCGATGACCGCGACCGGTGCCGCGGATTTCAGCAGGGCGATCAGCGCGGTGACGAACACCACATACAGCAGCCCGAGCAGGAACAGCACGGTCAGCATCCGGGCCGTCAGCTGCCGGTCGGGCACGAAGCGGGAGCGCATGGATCTCACCCGTTCAGCCTGGGGTCGGGTGCCCGTCCGCCGTTGGTGCCCGGCCGCTTGCGAAGGGTTCGGACGGTCACGGTTCGGTCTCCTTGCCGGGTGCCCCGTGGACGGTGGTCTCCGGCGCGGAACGGGCTTCGAGGGTTGCCGGTGCCGCAGTGGGGATTTGGGTTTTCATCGCTGTGAGTTGGGCCTCGACGTCGCCGCCTGCGGTGATCGCGTCGAGCTGGGACTGCAGGTCGTCGTGGGCGATGGGCGAGGTGGCGTCCTCGAGGGCACCGGAAGCCATCAGTTCGTCCAACGCTCCCGCGCGGGCCTGGAGTTGTTCGGTCCTGTCCTGTGCGCGCTGGATGGCCGTGCCGATGTCGCCCATCTCCTCGGAGATGCCGGTGACCGCCTCGCGGATGTGGGTCTCGGCTTCGGCGGCGGTGTAGGAGGCCTTGATGGTCTCCTTGCGGGTGCGGAAGGCGTCGACCTTGGCTTGCAGCCGCTGCGCGGCGAGGGTCAGTTTCTCCTCTTCGGCCTGGATCGAGGCCTCCTGTCCTTGCAGGTCGTGGTCCTGGGCCAGTACGGCGGTGCGGCGGGTCAGTGCCTCGCGGGCCAGGTCCTCCCGGCCGGCGGCGAGTGCCTGTTCTGCCTGGCTCTGCAGTTTGGCGGCCGACTGCTTCAGCTGCTCCCGTTGGAGCTCGACGCGCTTGCGGCTCGTGGCGACGTCCGCCACCCCGCGGCGAACCGTCTGGAGCAGTTCCACCTGGCGCTGGTAGGAGTAGTCGAGGACCTCCCTCGGGTCCTCGGCGCGGTCGAGCACCTTCCCCACCTTGATCTTGAACAGTGCCGCGATGCGACGGATGAGGCTCATTCCTGGTCACGTCCTTCCCGGGCAGCGACACCGCCCCGCTCGGAACGGTGGCCGGACGGACCGCCAGGCGCATCATCCTTCTGCCGTACGGGCCAGATCCGCTGCTCATCATGCCCGGGCCCATGTCGCCGACGACGAGGCTCACCCGGAGGCGGAGGCAGGGTGGGCCGGTGACTGCGGTGGGTGCTCGTGACGTAGTGGACGAGCGCGACGATCCCTGCGATCGCCAAGGCCCGGAACAACACCATCATCACGGCCATCGGGAGCCAGCCGCCCTCGTACCACATCATGACGATCACCTTCCCGGCGGGCGTGCGTACCTGGCTTCAGCATGCGCCGATGGGCCTCGCCCAGCAGGCCGGGAAGGACTGCGTACCGGATACGACAACGGCCACCGGCTGATGTGACTGCAGTGGAAGTTCGGCACAAGTCACGCCGGATCCGGTGATGCCGCGGAGTAGTGCGCCGTCAACGTCATCGAGCCAGGGCAGCACTCCACTCGACCGGCGAGGTTTCCGGACATGCCTACGGTGGGGGCACTCAGGCTCCGGAATGGATGGAGTCGGTTCTGCGTCCACCAGTCGCGTTCTTGGCTGAGGAGGTACCGCCCTCCGTCTGTCGTCGACCCAGGCGGAGCCGCGACCACGACCGATCGCATGCCCTAGGCCGTCACCAGCCTTACCCTGATCGAGTGGTCTTACCGCGAACTCGGCACTCAAGCCGACGCGCGCCGCAGGGGTTACGTGCACGGCATGCGTCCCTGATCCGACGAATTGCGCACCGGTCGCAGAAATCTCTCTGAATGGTTCATAGGCGCGTCGGCGCCCACCATTCGCACCGGATTGATGACGACCGGTTCAATTCGTTGACGGCGCCCGAACGCCGGTAACGCTTTTGCGGGAGGTCTTTCTTGCTCAGAACGACATTCCATCGGCAGCACGGGTGGTCTCCCAAGCACCTGGTACCGCAGCGCATCCTGGCAGGCCTTACCAGCGCGGCTGTGGTCGGCGCCGGTTCGCTGATGACGGGCGGACCGTTCACGACAACCTCGCCGGCTGCTGTTGCAAGTACGCCATGCGGCCCCTCGCCCACGGTGACGCCGTTCATCGATAATGTGCAGCAGCCACCGGTTGCCGCCCCAGACGGGAACGACCACTACACGCTCACAGTGGACGTGCATGACACCCATAGATTCAGCAGCAAGTGGGGGCCGACCAAGACGCTGGGCTACAGCGCGGCCAATGCCACCGTGGACTACCTCGGACCAACCATCGTCACCCGGGAGGACCGCCCCATCAAGGTGCGGGTCGTCAACAACCTGCCCGCAGCGGGCACACCTGTCTTTCCCTTCGACCAGCCCAACAACAACACCATCACCACACACCGCCACGGCGGTCTCCAGGCCGTGGAAAGCGACGGCGTCCCTGCACCCAACGGGGTAGAAGTCCCACCAGGTGGGTCGCAGACGAATCACTATCCGAACGACCAGGCTGCGGCGCCGTTGTGGTACCACGACCACGCCGATGCGATGGACTCGTACCACGTCTACGAGGGCTTGGCGGGGCTGGCGCCCAACACCGATAAGCGTGAGCCGTCGTTCGGGCTGCCTCGGGGCGATTTCGCCAAATCCTACGTGCTCCAGGACAAGTCGTTCAACGCCGACTATTCGCTGTGCTACACGCACACCGACCCGGAATTCTTCGGCGACCTCCCGGTGATCAACGGGACCATCGCGCCCAAGCAGGACGTGGAGCCGAGGCGCTACACCTTCACCCTGGTCAACGGCTCCGACGCCCGCTTCTACCACCTGAGTCTCCAACAGGCCGCCGGATCCCCATCGGCCGCCCCGGCGATGACCGTCGTCGGCAATGACGAGGGCTACCTGCGGCATCCCGCGCCGGTCAGCGATCTGCTCATCGCACCCGGAGAGCGCTACAGGGTGGTCGTCGACTTCACCGGCCACCACTCGCAGAACTGGGTGCTGGCTAACGACGCCCCCGCGCCCTACCCGGGGCCGAACTCAGCGCCGCTGGTTCCTCAGCTGATGCGATTCGACGTGGGCCCCGATGTGACGTCTCCGGACCATTCATGCGTACCAAAGGAAATCCGTGAGACCAACAACTCCGAGCCACTCGATCACAAGCTGAAGACTGCCCGTCTCCGAACGGTTCAGGCCGGCGAGAACACGCCTGGTGTGCCCCAGCTCGGGCACAAGAACCAGTTGCTCAACTATTTCGACCAGCCCACCGAGACGCCTCAGCTCAACTCCACGGAAGTCTGGGCCATGCGCAACCACAGCCCGGACGCGCATCCCTTCCATGAACACATCGTCGAACTCCGACTGGTCGGACGATGGCACGTCGGGCAGTTCGATGCCAACGGCAGGCCCGTACCTGGCACTATCGGACCCTTCGAACCGGCAAACGCCTATGAGTCCGGACCCAAGGACACCTTTGTGTCCCCTCCGAACCACATCACCGCCTGGGTCGGCACGTACACCATCCCGGGAACCTCGGTCTGGCACTGCCACATCCTCTCCCATGAGGACGGCGCCTCGACAGGGGGTGCCATCGAGATGATGCGCCCCCTGGTCGTCGGCTCCACGCCGCAACACCAGCTGCCCCCGGTATCCACGCTGAAACGACTCGACCGCCTGGTGCGCCAGCCGTAGCCACTGGTACAGACGACCCCCGACCGGGCCTCGGCCTGTGTCGTCAATAGCCCGGGTGCGACCCCGTAGTTGAGGCTGCAGGGCTGCACCCGGGCTTTGCTCCCTGCGCGCGCTCACGCCGGCCCGCTCTTGTCGTGGGCCGCCCTGCCGGACGGCGGTCCTCGGCTTCCAGCACAGCGCCCCCAGGGGGGAATGGACCGGCCGAGCCCGGGGATGGGGCCGACCGGCCCTTTCGGGTGCAGGTCGCCAGGGTTCTCCTGGAAGCAACGGGGAGACCTCGAACGGAGGAACGCGAGAAGCGGGTGCCCCCTCACCGCCCCACCGTGTCGTAAGCCGCCCGGCCGGTCGATGCGGGCCCCGATCGGGTCGGAGAGTGAGGGCCGGCAGGCCCCCGCTCCGTCTGCAGCTGCAGTCGCCGCTCTGTGGATCTCCGGCCACCTGCCGCCGTACTGACTGCTGGGAGTAGCAATGCGCCGTGTGATCTGGTTCACCGACCTGGGCCGCGAGGACGTCAGCCTGGTCGGAGGCAAAAACGCCTCGCTCGGCGAGCTGATCACTCGACTCGGCCCGGCAGGCGTACGGGTGCCCGACGGCTTCGCCACCACCGCCGAGGCCTATCGCGAGTTCCTCGACACTCCGGGTCTGCGGGAGAGGATCGCGACGCAGCTTGACCGGCTGCATGAGGGCGAGCCGCTTGCCGAGGTCGGCTCCGCGATACGCGCCGCCGTCCTGTCCGCTCCCCTGCCGCAGGCGCTGGAGCGCGAGCTGGGTGAGGCGTACGAGCGGCTCGGCGGGAACGTCTGGCGGACCGACCCCGATGTCGCCGTGCGCTCCAGCGCCACGGCCGAGGATCTGCCGCAGGCGAGCTTCGCCGGGCAGCAGGAGACCTTCCTCAACGTCCGGGGCCGCGACGCGCTGTTGGATGCCTGTCGGCGCTGCTACGCCTCGTTGTTCACCGACCGGGCGATCGACTACCGGCAGCGGATGGGCTTCGGCCAGCTCTCGGTCGCGCTGTCGGTCGGGGTGCAGCTGATGGTCCGTTCGGATCTGGGCGGGGCCGGGGTGGTGTTCACCCTGGACACCGAGACCGGCTTCCCCGAGGTGGTGCTGATCAGCGCGGCCTGGGGGCTGGGCGAAACGGTGGTCAGCGGACAGGTCGATCCCGACGAGTACGTGGTCTTCAAGCCGCTGCTCAAGGACCCGTTGCTGAACCCGGTGCTGCAGGCCTCGGTCGGTCCCAAGCGCCGCAAGGCGGTGTACGCCGAGCAGGGCCTCACCCGCACGGTGGACACCACGCCCGAGGAGCGGTCGCGCCTGGTGCTGAACGGCACGGAGATCCGGACGCTCGCGCAGTGGGCCGTGGCCGTCGAGGAACACTACGGGTGCCCGATGGACATCGAATGGGCCAAGGACGGCCCGCGCGGTGAGCTGTTCGTCGTCCAGGCCCGCCCCGAGACGGTGCAGTCCCGGCGGCGCGGCGCGGTGCTGCGACGCTACCGGCTGACCGGCACCGGTGAGCGGCTGGTCGACGGGATCGCGGTGGGCGAGGCGGTCGGGGTGGGCCCGGTGTGCGCGCTGGCCGACCCGGTCGACCTGGAGCGTTTCCCGGCCGGAGCGGTGCTGGTCACGGCGATCACCGACCCGGACTGGGAGCCGCTGATGAAGCGTGCCTCGGCGATCGTCACCGACCACGGGGGCCGTACCTCGCACGCGGCGATCGTCAGTCGTGAACTCGGCGTACCCGCCGTGGTGGGCACCGGCCGCGCCACCACCGTGCTCACGGACTGGCAACAAGTGACGGTCTCCTGCGCGGAGGGCGCCGAGGGCCATGTCTACGCCGGGCAGGTCGACTTCGAGGAGTCGGAAACCGACCTCGGCTCACTGCCGAAGACCCGGACCCGGGTGATGCTCAACCTCGCCGACCCGGCCGCCGCCTTCCGCTGGTGGCGGCTCCCGGCGGACGGCGTGGGCCTGGCTCGGATGGAGTTCATCGTGGCCCACCAGGTCCGGGTCCACCCGATGGCACTGGTGCACCCCGAACGGCTCTCCCCCGAGGACCGCCGCCAGGTCGACGCCCTCACCGAGGGCTACCGCGACCGGACCGACTACTTCGTCGACCGCCTCGCACAGGGAGTCGCCCTGATCGCCGCCTCCCGCTGGCCGGACCCGGTGATCGTCCGGACCAGCGACTTCAAGACCAACGAGTACGCCCGGCTCGTCGGTGGTACACCCTTCGAACCGGTCGAGGCCAATCCGATGATCGGTTGGCGCGGCGCCAGCCGCTACTACGACGATCGCTACCGCGAGGGCTTCGCGCTCGAATGCCAGGCGCTGCGCAAGGTCCGCGACGAACTCGGGCTCACCAACGTCGTCGTGATGATCCCCTTCTGCCGCACACCGCAGGAGGGCGACCGCGTGCTCTCCGAGATGGCCGCCAACGAACTGGCGCGCGGCCGGAACGGTCTACTGGTCTACGTGATGGCCGAAATCCCGTCCAACGTCCTGCTCGCCGAGCAGTTCTCGATGCGCTTCGACGGCTTCTCGATCGGCAGCAACGACCTCACCCAGCTCACCCTCGGCGTGGACCGCGATTCCGACCTGCTCGCCCACCTCTTCGACGAGACCGACCACGCCGTCACCCGCTCGATCGAAAGCCTGATCGCCACCGCCCACGCGGCCGGCCGCCCGGTCGGCCTGTGTGGCCAACGCCCCAGCAACGACCCCGGGTTCACCCGCTTCCTGGTCCAGGCCGGCATCGACTCGGTCTCGGTCACCCCGGACAGCTTCGCCACCGTCAAGCAGCACGTCGCCGCCGCCGAGCGGTCCTGAGCTGCGGAGGGATCCATGGAGATCATCGCGTACGGCGTCCTGGCCGACGAGCGGCCACTGCTGGAGGCGGCCTTCGACGAAGCGTTCTCCGTCAGCTGCCGGCTGCGGTGCCTGGATCTGGACCTCGATCGCGATACCGCGCCCACGGCGGCCGGCTCCGAAATCGTCCTCAGCAGTGTGAACGACACCCTCGACGCCGAGGTCCTGCGGCAACTCGCCGACGGCGGAACCCGGATGATCGCCCAGCGTTCGACCGGCTACAACAACGTCGACCTGCGCACAGCGGGCCGGCTGGGCCTGACGGTGGCCCGGGTGTCGTACTACTCGCCGTACGCCGTCGCCGAGTTCGCGTGGGCGCTCGCGCTCGCCGTGAACCGCCGGATCGTCCGCGCCACCGTCCGGGCCCGCGAGTTCGACTTCCGCCTCGACGGACTGCTGGGTCGCGACTTCCACGGCCGCACGGTCGGCGTGCTGGGCACCGGCAAGATCGGTACCGCCTTCACGCGGATCGCCCACGGCTTCGGGATGCGACTGCTGGGCTGCGACGTGGCCGGGAACCCCGAGTGCCTGGGACTCGGGATGACCTACGCCGACCGGGAGAGGATCTTCTCCGAGGCCGATCTGATCAGTCTGCACCTGCCGCTCCTCCCGGAAACCCGTCACATCGTGGACGCAGCCGCGCTCGACCTCATGAAGGACGACGCCATCCTCATCAACTCCAGCCGCGGCGGCCTGATCGACACCGACGCACTGGTGGCGACCCTGCGTGCGGGCAGGCTCGACGGTGTCGGCCTCGACGTTTACGAGGAGGAGGCCGGGCTCTTCCATCTCGACAAGTCGCTGGAGGTGATGACGGACGACACGCTCGCCCGCCTGATGACCTTCCGCAACGTCGTGATCACCTCGCACCAGGCGTACTTCACCCGGGACGCATTGGACCAGATCATCGCCGCGACCGTGGCGAACGTGCGGGACCACCTGACGGGCCGAACCGGCGACAACACCCTTGTCGCGCCTCTGACGAGCGGCCCGGTGATGACAACGTGACCGAGGTCGTCGAGCACCTCACCGCGGTGTGAGCGGTGAGGACGCAGGGCCGGCGCACTCATGGGGAGCCGATCGTGGTCGGGTTCGAGGATCACCCGCTGTGGCGGTCGGCGCCGTGGCGCCGTCCCTGGCGTCGGTGCTTTCCGGCGCGGCCGTGCTCGCGCTCGGAGCTGCCGCCTACGGTCTGCGCAAGGCGTTCAACCGAAACCCCAGCCAGGCGCATTGACAGCTCAAATGGTGCCGATGCGTCGGCCGGTGATCCGCTCCGGCGGGATGCGGACCCACAGCGGACGGTTCCCGCCGGCCCACGGCTGTGTACCGGGCAGCCGGGCAAGGCGCTCAATGGTGTCGGCGTCATCGACGTGCTGTGCCATGCCGACGATGAGCACACTCCAGCCCTGGCTCAGGCGATCGTCGATGTGGTCCACCTGGAAGGACACCGAGGCGCCGGCCGCGGCGGCGGCTGCGCCCCGGGGATCGGTGCGGTAGACGACCGTTCGGGCGTCGATCACATAGTTGACGGGGAAGACCTCCGGGCCCGGTTCGCAGGGCAGGGCGATCCGGCCGATGCCGTGGGCGCCGAGCTTCTCCCAGCACTCGGGCTCGGTGAGGCGGAACAGGGCAGGACGCGGGGCTGCCCCGGGCTGCCCGGGCGGGGCGTCGCTCCGCCCTTCGAGCAGCTCCTGGTACGTCATGTGCAGAGCTGCGGCGATGCGGAGGAAGCCGCCGGGGTCGAACTCGGGCCCCGCGTCGGCCAGATGCCAGAGGTAGCGGGTGGACATGGCGGCCTGCTTCGCCAACTCCTGCTCATTCATGCCGAGTTGTGCACGCCGCTCGGCAATGCGCTGGGCGATGAGGCCCGGCTCGGCCGACTGTGCAGCCGCGTCCATGGACTGGGCGTTCTCGCTCACGGTGACTCCTCTTCTCCCGATGGAGTTCGGCCAGGTCCGGAAGGACCTGTGCCGCAGACTGCGACCGCGTCCACCCGGACGACGGCATCCTCGGGGCGCCGGATCCCCGAGTCCGGAACGTCGCCCCAGGTGCGGCGGCCCGGTCCACCACGGGTCAGCGCCTTCATGTCTTGATCACTTCCGTCAGACGTCGGTCGGGCGGTGCGAAGTAGGTCATCGCCCCTCCAGTCCAGGGTTCTTCAGGAAGCCGAGATGTGCCATGGGCCGGGTGGTCCCCGGACTGGGCCTGAGGACCCAAGGCGCCGTGGTCACGCGGGGCGTGCCCGGTTCGGTCCTTCTAGGCTGGGTGGTGGTGTCCGGCGAGCGAACCTCGCCGAGCGGGCGGCCGCACTCGGCGGCACCTTCGAGGTACACACACTCCCCCACGGAGGCACCGAGCTCCTCTGGCGGGTCCCACTACCGCCCCAGTGAGCCCGACGGCCTCAGCTACCGTCGACCACCAGCACCTCCGAGGCCGGCAACCGGGGTGTGGGCGCCCCCTCCGGTCCGTAGCCGAGCCGGATCAGCATATGGACGAAGCCCGGTCCCCGATGCGGGCTGCGGGTCTCCCAACGCAGGTTGGGCCACTCCATCGCCTGGTGCAGCAGCGAAGCGCGCACCTGATGGACTGTGGCGGTCAGCAGGACGTGCTCCAGGGCCAGTCCGGCGCGCAGCCAGTCCACCGGGTGGTCGTGCTCGGTGGCGAGCACCGCGATGCACGGCTCGGCCTCGAACGCCTCGGGGGCCCGGTGCTCGGCGGGGTGGATGGCGGAGAAGTCCCGCATCGGCAGGTGTTCGGCGGCGTCCTGCGGACCGAGGGCGGTGGCCGGGATGCCGTACGGTCCCCCGCCCGGCCCCTGGATCCAGCTGCGGCTCTCGCTGCGGTGCTCCGGATCGGTGACGTTGCGGCGCTCGGCCTCGGCTGTGAGGTGGAGCAGTCTGGCCATCTCCTCCTGCTCGGGGAAGTAGAGCACCGCCTCCTCCGTGTGCGCGGCCTCGACCAGTTCGTTCCGTACGGCTGGTGGAATCGGCGGGCCGGTGAACGGGGTGCGGACGGTGTGCCGGTGCCAGATCGCGTCGTACAGCTCGGCCGTCCGCGGCAGCTGTGCCCGGGACGGCTCCTCCAGACGGACGGCGGCCAGCAGATCTGGCTCGGCCGAATCGGGCAGCAGACACACCTCCGGTGCCCAGCCGAGGTGGCGGGCAGCGGTGCGCAGATTCAGCACCGCCGCACCGACCGAGATGTACATCGCCCGGCCCTGCGGATCGGTGGCCGGCAGCGACCGCTCGGGCGCGGAGCGGACTTCAAGGGTGCTGGTCTCCGGGTGCAGACGGTAGTGCCACGGCTGGGTGTTGTGGATCGAAGGGGCGGCCACCGCAGCGGAGACGAGCTCCTCCACTGCGGCGCCATCCAGAGCCAAGGTGGCCATGGCGGCCTCCTGGAAGGTTCGGTCAACCTGGGGTCGGCCCCGTCGGCCCCTGTCCGGAACGCAAGGCCTCCAGGCGGTGGTAGTACTCGTCGGCGTCGATCTCGCCCCTGGCGAAGCGTTCGGCGAGCAGTTGCTCCGGCGAGGGCCGGGCGGGCGGCGGAGTCGGGGGCCAGGCGGCGGTGTGCTGCTGCGACGCGCGGCCGAGGTAGCGGACCAAGGCGACGATGCCGAGGACGATGAGCACCCAGAAGAGCAGCATGATGACGGCCATCAGGCCGAAACCCCACCCGTTCATGCCATGGTCGTGCCAGTACATCGCGGGCCTCCTCGCTACGGCGCGGTGAGGTTGCTGCCCTCATGACCCATCGTGCGACCGGTCCGGTCGGCGGCGCTTGGGCCGTTCGGATCCATGTACCGGGCCGCCCGGCTCATGTGGGTGCCCGGGGTGCCCGGGCTCGGCGTGGGCGGCAAGGACGGCCGCCTGGAGACGCCGCTCGACGCCGAGCTTGGCGAGCATCCGCGAGACGTGGTTCTTGACGGTCTTCTCGGCGAGGTAGAGCTCCTGACCGATCTGCCGGTTGGTCTTGCCCTCACCGACCAGTGCCAGGATCTCCCGCTCCCGCGGGGTCAGCTGGGCGAGGGCGGCGTCCGTGTCCGACTCGTCGTGGTGGCGCAGGCTCTCCATCAGTCTGCGGGTGGTGGCCGGGTCCAGCGTCGACTGGCCGGAGGCGACCGTCCGTACCGCGCTGACCAGATCAGCACCCTTGACCTGCTTCAGCACGTACCCGGCGGCCCCGGCCATGACAGCGTCCAGCAGAGCGTCGTCGTCATCGAAGGAGGTGAGCATCAGGCAGGCCAGTTCGGGCATCCGGTCGCGCAGTTCGCGGCAGACGGTCACCCCGTCGCCGTCCGGCAGCCGCACGTCGAGCACGGCCACCCGCGGACGCAGCGCCGGCACCCGAGCCAGCGCCTGGGCACAGGTGCCGGCCTCGCCTACCACCTCGATGTCCGGCTCCGCCTCCAGCAGGTCGCGGACTCCGCGCCGGACCACCTCGTGGTCGTCCAGCAGGAAGACGCGCACGGGCTGTCCGGATTCGCTGGGGTCGGTGGCATCCATTGCTGTCTCCTGACCGGGCTGCGGCTCTCCTTCGAGTCTGCGCGCGCGCCGGGTGGGACGCACCGGACGCTGGGGCTTACCACGGCCTCGCCGCGCGGTGGGATGGCCTGGACGGCCCTGGTCGACGACCACCCTCACCGTCGAGAGTAGACACAGCGACCCGGGAGGTAAGCGAGATGGCCACAGTCCGGCGATCCGGGTGGCGGCGGCTGGCCGCCGAGGGGGTGGGAACGTTCTTCCTGGTCCTGGTAGCGGCCGGGGCGCAGGTCGTCGACGCCGTCACCGGCGGTCAGGTCGGGCGGGCGGCAGCCGCGATCGCACCGGGCGTGATGGTGTTGGCACTCATCTACACCTTGGGCGAAACCTCCGGTGCCCATCTCAATCCGGTGGTGACCATGGCGTTCGCGGCCCGCGGGCACTTCCCGTGGTGCCGCGTGCCGGCATACGTGGCCGCTCAGTTGACCGGAGCGCTGACGGCGGCGGGCGTACTGCGCGGGCTCTTCGGGACGGTGGGCCGTGTGGGGGCGAGCCGGCCCGGACCCGGTGTCGGCTCCAGTACCGCGTTCGTGGTGGAGGTCCTGTTGAGTCTCGGGCTGATGACGGTCATCCTCGGCACCTCCTCCGGCGCACGGAACATCGGCCACAACGCGGCCATCGCCATCGGCGGCTACATCTCCCTGGCGGGCTTGTGGGCCGGCCCGGCGAGCGGTGCGTCCATGAATCCCGCCCGTAGCCTGGCTCCCGTCCTGGTCGGCGGACACGGCGGTCCATGGTGGGTCTACCTGCTCGGGCCGCTCCTCGGGGCAGCCCTCGCGGTGCCTCTCGCCTGGATCCTGCGCGGGCCGCCGAGCTCCGAGGCCACCCGCGCCGCCCAGGGAGCCGACCGGATGGGCCCGGACGAGACGGATCCGTTGGACGGCGCTACCGAGGCCGAGTGACCCGCGAAACCGAGGCGTCGGCGGTGGGCCGAAGGGGGCAGCCTGACCAGGTGGGCGGTGCGCCACCGTCCGGAAGGAGGCCGTCCTGGCTGGCTCTCCGCAGCCGAGGCACCGGGCACTGCCGCCCGACCTGATTGCAGCTGTTCGAATCCGGGGTCCCCCCGATCCCGGCGCGACGGACCCGGCCGTCCGCACGGGGCGAGGTCAGCCGTGCGGCACCACGGCGACCGGACACCGCGCGTGATGGATCACCGCGTGGGCGACCGATCCGAGGCGGTGGCCCAAGCCGCCATCGCCGCTCCGGCCTACCACGAGCAGGGCAGCGTGCTCGGCCGCGTCGAGCAGTACCCCGGCAGCGCCACCCGGGCGTACGTCCTCCACGACCCGCACACCGGCAAGTGGGTGGTCGTGCAGCACTTGACGGAGTTCTCGCATTTCCCGGCTAGCCCAGTGGGCCTGCTCCTCCTCGGAGGGGTCGCTCCGCCAGAGTGGCGGAGTCCAAGCGTGTACGACGCGCAGGCCCGCGGTCCGGGCCCGGGCCGTACCCAGGGCGAACTCCAGGGCCGCGCCGGAAGGGTGGTGGGCGTCGAGGCCGACCACCACCTCCTCCGCCGCCGGGGTGTCGACGGCATGGCCCCGGACCAGGACGACCGGGCAGTCCGCGCCTGCGGCCACCGCCAGGCCCACCGAGCCAAGGAGGAATCCGGCGAAGCCACCGAGTCCGCGTGAGCCGAGCGCCACGAGGCCGACGTCCCGGCTCTCGGCCACGATCCCCCGGCGCGCGGAGTCCTCCAACAGCGCGGTGCCCACCTCCAGACCCGGGTGGCCGGAGCGGAGTTCCGCCGCCGTGTCGGCCAGCATCCCAAGTGCCTGTCCCCGTACCTCGCTGACGCCCGGCAGTCCCGGGGCCGCGCGCTGCGGCCAGGGCCAGGCGTGGACCAGGCGCAGTGGTACGCCCCGCCGGGCCGCTTCGTCGGCGGCCCAGCGGGCGGCGGCCAGGCTCTCGGGCGAGCCGTCGACGGCGGCCAGGACCGGCCGGTTCACGGGGTCACCGGCGTCTGGTTCCCGCTCGGGGCGTCGAGCCGGGCTTCGACGTCCACCACGCCCGGCACGGTGCGGATCAGGCGTTCCAGCAGCACTGCCGACGCGGTTTCGGGCAGGGTGCCCACGAGGGTGATCCCGCCTTCCTCGGCTCGGACGTCGATCCCCGACGCGTAGGTGGGCCCGAGGGCTGCGAGCAGTTCGAAACGGACCTGCTGGGCGAGGTCATCGTCGGTTCGGAGGTGGACCTTGAGCAGGTCACCGCGGCTGACGATGCCGACCAGGCGGTCCTCGGCATCGACCACGGGCAGGCGTTTGAGGTGGCCACGGGCCATCGCCCGGGCGGCCTCGGCGGTCGGGCTGTCGGCGTGCACGGTGACGGCCGGGACCGACATCAGCTGTCCCGCCGTCAGGTCGGCGGCGGCCTCCGGGGAGCGGTCCTGAGCACTCAGCAGGTCGGCCTCGGAGACCACGCCGATCACCCTGCCGTCGCCGGTGAGGACCGGCATCGCACTGATCCGCCAGCGTCGCAGGGTCTCGGCGACCTCCTGGAAGCTCCTGTCGCGTCCGACGGCGACGACGGCGTGGGTCATCACCTCGCCGACGGTGTCCCAGCGCTGTTCCACAGTGTGCTCCTTACAGTTGCGGGCTGGGCGCCGGTCCCGGGCCGGGACTGCCCTCGCGCAGGGCGCTCCAGGAGACCGGACCGAGCAGGTCGGCGAGGTTTTGCAGGACGTCCAGGAAGAGGTCGTCGATGGTCAGGACACCGGCCAGGCGGTGGCCGTCCAGGACGGGCAGGCGGCGCACACCCGTACGGCGGAAGGCCTGGTAGGCGGCGGCAAGGTCGTCGGTGGTGTCGAGGGTGACGGCGGGGGCGGACATCAGCTCGGACACCCGCGTCTCGGGGTCCGCGTTGCGTGCCAGTGCCCGGACCACCAGGTCCCGGTCGGTGAGGACGCCGTGCAGGGCGCCGCCCTCGGCCACCAGCACGCATCCCACAGCCTCCTCGTCCATCCGCCGGGCGGCATCCGTGGCGGTGGTGCGGGGTGTGACGGTGACCGGCGGTGCGGTCATGAGGTCGGCGACGCGCATCTCTCGAGCTCCTTCAATCCGATGGTCACCTCGGGCCGCCGGACGAGCGAGTTGTGGACCGTGCGGTGGGACACCACCGCGGGCAGCGCCTCGGTGCGTTCGGGCGGCAGCTGTGGGGCGTCCACGTGGGCCACGCAACATGTCCGGCCTCCGGGCTGCGGCCGGAGCCACAGTGATCGTGGGTCCGGAGGTCGACCTTCCTGCGCCGGGAGTGGCCCGGATCGCCGCCCTCTCGGCCGCTCCGGACAGCTTCGCCGCCATGAAGCTGCACATGGCCGCCGCCGAGCGGCGTCGGCCCGCCGTACGGTGCCCGGCGATCAGGCCTGTCCGTCCTGCTCCGCTCGGTGGGCGGCGACGGCTTCTCGGACCAGGTCCGCCGCGCGTGGCACCGCCTCGGCCACGGCCGGGCTAAGGCCCTCGCCCGTGGTGAAGTCCGCGCCCTCCACGCCGACGATCAGCAGTTCACGGGGTAGTCGGCCCAGGACCGCGGCCAGTCCGACCGTCTCACCCAAGCCGAGGCCGTGCGAACCGGCGGCGTGGCTCTCGGCCACCGCGCCGCCGGGGTCGTCCGGGCTCACCCGTACCCGGTGGAGTCGGCCGGGCCGGCCGGGGCCCGCGTGCACGGCATCGACCACCACGGCCAGATCGGCACCCTCCCAGAGTTCGATCAGGTGGGACGGCTCGCCGTCGCTCAGGGCCATCCGGTCGACGGCGAGCTGATCGGCGGCCAGTTCGGCCATGACGGCCACCGCCGCTCCCTCGTCGTGGCGGTACTCGTCGCCGACGCCGATCAGCACGATCCGGTCGTGGGACCACTCAGTGGCCCGCTCGGGCATGAGGCTCATCTTCGCTCCACGGTGAGGTCCGCAAGTGCGCGGCGCAGCACCGGCAAGGGGATCCGGTCATGGCCGGCGGTCGGGACCCCAGCGGCACCCCGCTGGACTCCGTCCGGACCGTCCCGGGCGTCACCAGCGCCGGCCAGCCTCATAGGGGTGGGGGTGTTCGAGCTGGACCTCGGTGTCGTCCTCGGTCCAGTCGAGATTCTGGTGGACCGCCACCACACCGTCCACGGCCCGGCACAGCTGCTCGGCGATCGGGACCAGGCTCTTGCGCGGGAGCCGTCCGGCGAGAGTGACCACGCCATCGTGCACGGCGACCTGGACGGAACCGGGCGCGACCCACAGGGTCTGGCCGAACACGTCGTGGGTGATCTCCTCGCGGATCGCCGCGTCGTGCCGCAGGAAGACCTGGAGCAGATCACGGCGGCTGACGATACCCACCAGGCGGCCGACCTCGTCCACCACCGGGAGCCGCTTGACCTTGTGCTTGTCCATGGCGCGTGCCGCCTCGGGTACGGACCAGCTGGCCCGGGCGGTGACGGCGGGGCTGGTCATCAGGCCGCCGGCGGTCTCGGCCTCCGCGCGGGCCCGGTCCTGCGGATCCAGCCAGCGGCCGGGGGCACGGCCCTCGGGATCGGGGAGGACGGCTTCCTTGCGGATCAGGTCGGCCTCGGAGACCATGCCAAGCGGGCGTTCCTGGTCGTCGATGACCGGGATCGCGGTGATGTCGTTCCGATGGAACAACGCCACGATCTCCTTGAACGGCGTGTTCGGCCGAGCGGTGACGACCTCCTGGGTCATCACGTCGTGAACAGTGCGGTGCTGCATGGTCCTCACTCCTCCACGATGTGCTCCACCTCACACTCTCCGCCCGGGCCGAGGGTCGGCACAGGGCCGTTCGGTCCCACTGCCGGGGCCGGTCCGGTCCGGTCCGGGAGACAGCGACCGCTCCGGGCGGGACGATGGGTGGATCTCAGGGCTTTCCTCCGGAGGTCGCCATGAACGGACCCATCGTCGTCGGCTTCGACGGCTCGCCGGAGAGTGAGGCCGCCGCCGACTGGGCGGCCCGGGAGGCGCTGCGGCGCAGGTTGCCGCTGGAGCTGCTGCAGGCCTGGCCCTGGCAGCACGGCCAGCCGCTGGGCAGCGACGAGGCGAAGCGATGGGGCAAGCAGCAGCTGGCCCGGAAGGAGGTGGAACTCCGGGCACTGCACTCCGACCTGGAGGTGACCGCTGCTCATATCCCCGGTGGAGTGCCCGCCGATGTCCTGGAGGCGGCTGGGAAGAACGCCACGATGCTCGTACTCGGCTCGCGCGGCCTCGGCGCGATCCGGGGATTCCTGGTCGGTTCGGTGAGCCAGGAGGTCCTGGCCCAGGCCGCCTGCCCCGTGGTGCTCGTCCGTGCGGGCACCACCGCGGCCGACGAGCACCCGGCGTCACCGGAAGCGGGACCTCCAGCCGACATCCCTTACCGCGAGATCGCGCTCGGTCTCGACACCAGGCACCCGTGCGACGAGGTACTGGCCTTCGTCTTCGAGACCGCCTCGGCTCGCTCGGCGCCGCTGCGGGTGGTCCGCGCCTGGGGCCCGCCGAGCGGCACCGAATACATGGCGTTCGGCTCCATCGGCGGTCTGGAGAAGGACATGGCGAGGATCGAACGGGATACGGTCGAGCGGCAGCTGTCGCCCTGGCGCAAGCGGTATCCGAAGGTGGAGGTCGTGACGACCGTGGCGCTCGGCAGCGCCGCGATCACGCTGCTGGAGGAGACACCACAGGCCGGGCTTCTGGTGATCGGCCGCCGCACCCGCCGGACACCCATCGGACCGCGTCTCGGCCCGGTCGCGCACGCTGCGATCCATCACGCGCACTGCCCGGTCGCGATCGTTCCGTGCAGCTGACACGACGCGGAGCCGCGGGTCCGCCACGGCCTGCGCGGCTTCGACGGCGCCGCGCATCGGAAGGCCGGGCGGGGGCTCGGCGACGAGGCCTCCGGCTTCGCTGCTCGGCGGCATCCCGTGTATTGGCTGTGGCGAGGCCTGTCCGGGCCAGCCGACGCACTCAGGCCACTCGCATCGCGGATGCCCAGGGATGTGCCGCAGGATGAAGGAAGTGGTCAATCGCGTAAGGAGGACGACGATGGCCGGTGAACTGCTTCGCAGGCGGGGCCACTGGTGGCCCTCGTTCCCGGAACTGCTCGAGGACTTCCCCTTCGACCTGCGTATCTCCCCGGAAGAGCACATCATCCGTGTCGAGGAGAGCGAGGAGGAGGGCGCGTACGTCATCAAGGCCGAGCTGCCGGGGATCGACCCGGCCAAGGACGTCGAGATCACCGTTGAAGGGGGCGTGCTGACCGTCCACGCCGAACGCCGCGAGGAGAAGACGGGGAAGCACCGCTCGGAGTTCCACTACGGCTCCTTCACGCGCAGCATCCGGCTCCCGGAAGGATGTGAGGAGGAGGACATCACCGCCAGCTACGACAAGGGCGTGCTGACCGTGAAAGCGCCCATGCCCAAGGCCAAGGCGGAGAAGAAGCAGCCACGGCGGGTCGAGATCACCAGCGGTACTTGAGGCCGCGACACACCCCATCGGAACGGACGCCGACGGACGCGGTGCGTCCGTCGGCACCGTCTCTGCCACCTGAGTCGGCGACCGGCCACTCATCTACCCGGTCACGGGCCCGGGCGATGCCTTGTGTCGTGTTAGCACCCGCCGGCTACAAGACGGGAGAGACACGAAGGAGAAGGACTCTGTCCGCTTCTCGCGGAACACGATTGCGCGGTGCGCGGCTTAGCTAGCTCGCCGCTACTCCGCGTCTCGACCCGGAGTCCTTCCCAATTCCATTGTCCCACCCGGCCTCGTTGAAATCGCGCTGTCCGTCAGCTCCGTCGGGCTCCCAACGAACAGAGGCGTTCAGCCGATGCCTCCGCCTCGCTCGCCTGCCAGGCTGGTGAAGGGACGGGACTCTCCCTCGACGGCCGGTCGGCCACCGTACGGCTGCCGCCCTGGGCACAGGCCAGGCAACCGCTCGCCGGCGCCCGGTCGGCCGGTCCTGATCGAGTGGGCGGAGCGAAGCTAGGAGATCCGATGGTGAACAAGTCCATGACGGGGCAGACGCCCGAGGTCCAGGTCGAGATCCATGGCGACCTGCCGCCCGGAACGGCGGAGCTCGCCCGCAGTACCGTGCTCGCCCTGCTCGAGGAGACGCGCGAGCCCGTACTGTCCGCCCGGATCCGGCTCACCCGGATGGACGACCCCGCGGCCGAGCGGCCCTGCCTCGCCCAGGCCAACCTCGACGTCAACGGCCGCCGCGCCCGCGCCCAGGTCGCCGCTGAAACCATGAGTGAGGCCATCGCCCTGCTGCGCGAGCGAATCGTTCTTCAACTCTCCCGAGTGAGTCGGCACTTGGAGGCCCGACGGGAAGGTGTGGCGCAGGCCGGAGAGTACGAACGGCTGCTCCGGACGGAGCCCCCGCATCGCCCCCACCACTGTCCGCGCCCGGCGGAGCTGCGCAAGGTGGTCCGGCACAAGTCCGTCTCGCTGCCGCGCGAGACACCCGACCAGGCCGCCTTCGAAATGGACACCATGGACTACGGCTTCCGCCTGTTCACCGACCTCGCCACCGGCGAGGACAGCGTCCTCTACCGCGCGGCGCCGACCGGCTACCGGCTCGCCCAGGTGCACCCGCAGCCACTCGGCACCGCCGCCATCCCGATCACCGTCAGCCCGGCCCCCGCACCCCGGCTGAACCTCGTCAACGCGAAGCGCCGGATGGACACACTCGGGCAGCCGTTCGTGTTCTTCGCCGACGACGCCACCGGGCGGGGCAACGTCCTCTACCGCCGGTACGACGGGCACTACGGCCTGATCACACCCGCCGAGTGACCCCTGCCTCTGAGGATCCGGCCAGCCCAGAGAGGACCGATCTCCTCGCTCCACGACCGTAGGGTGACCTCACGCTCGAACAGACCGACTGCCCCGGAACAGGCCGGAGTCACCTGGAGCCGGGCCGTACCGGCAGGCTTCTGGTGCACCGCCGACCCGGGCTGGGTCACCGGCACCTCGTACGGCGTCATCGCCCCGCTCACCCACGGCGTCACCCTCGTCGTCGACGCGGGCGAGTACGACGCCCGACGCTGGTACGGCATCCTCGCCTCGGAACGGGTCACGGTCTGGTACACGGCGCCGACCGCGATCCGGATGCTGATGCGGGTGAGCCCGCGCGGAAGGCCGCCCGACCTTCCCAAGTCCTTCGACCTGTCCGCGCTCCGGTTCATCGCCAGCGTCGGCGAGCCCCTCAATCCGGAGGCGGTGCGGTGGGGGCAGGAGATCCTCGGCCTGCCGATCCACGACAACTGGTGGCAGACCGAGACCGGCTGCATCATGATCGCGAACTTCGCCGGGACCGAGATCCGCTGTTCTCGGGGCACGGGGCGAGGGGGGCTTGGGAAACCTTCTGTTCGGATCCGTCGGTCTGCAGGTCGCCGGCCACGCCGCAGGCCCGGTGGTGGTGGTCGGCCAGCTGACCACCGGTCATCACCGGGTCGTGGTCGGGACCGACGGGTCACCGCACTCAGCGCCATGGAGTTCGCGTTCGACGAGGCGTCCCTGCGCGGCGCCCGGCTGCAGGTGCTGCGCGCGTGGCAGATGCCGGTGCCGGCTGAGGCTCCGGAACGAGAGCCCGTTCCGGAGGAGATCGAGGCCGGACAACGGCGGGAGGTGGAGGAGCAATTGGCCGGCCTCCGCAAGCAGTATCGGGCGCCGAGCGCGGGCCGATAACGCCGCGCGTCACCGGCTTCCCCGGGTCGATGCGGCTGTCGTCGAACCCGTAACCGAGCATCCGGCGGACGGCGGCCACTCCGTCCGGCAAGCGGCACGTGCCCTCAACGATGGCGCGCTGCAGTCCGCCGTCACGAGCCGCCACCCCCGGCTCCCGCGTGTGGTCGTCGACGGCGGCGTGGACGCACGAGTTCCGCTCAGCATCGGTGAGTTCCTCGGTCGATCCGAGGGACATGCCGGCCGACAGGATGGTCGCCTTGGCGACCGGGTTCGCGTGCTCGCACAGGGCGGCCACGAGGGCGTGTCCGGACTCGTGCACGGTGACCGCACGGCACTCCTCCGAGAGCAGGGCGTTGGAGGGCCCCCTATCCCCGAGCAGTACCCGATCGCGGGCGATGTCGAGGTCGTGAGCGGCAGCACTGCCTCCCTCCTCCTCCAGGTCGCCGCCTCTCTCGGCATGCCGCAGCTTCCCGGACGGCCATGCGTGGCGTCGTGCCGTTGGTACGCGCTGATGATGGGCTGACCAGAACATCCGGTCAGGAGGAGGGTCGTGAAAGCCATCCGCTCCCATGCTTCACCGCCAGCAGGGCCGTACGCCCGGCGAGGCCGGCCTGGCACGAGCGGCGGGTCGGCCGCCCACGTCCGGCCCGTGCGCCGCGTCGCCTACCGGTGGTGACGGCCGGTGTCCGAGCGGTCGGAGCCCGCAGCCGGCTCCCGCGTGGGTCGGCGAACCGGTCATCCCCGTTGGCTGGGTTGGGTGCGGTGGCTGGGCGCGGTCCTGTTGGTGGCGGCTGCGGTGCTGGCTGCCGTCTGGCGGCGGCATCAGCTGGCGCAGGCATTGACCTTGATCGCCCGGGTACGGCTGCCCCAACTGGGGGTGGGCGTCGCTTGCGAGGCGTTGTCGATGCTGTGCTTCGCCGCCGTGCCATGGCGGCTGCTGCGGGCGGGCGGGGTGCGGTGGGACCTGCGGCGGGTGACGGTGATCGCGGTGGCTGCCAACGCCGTGGCCGGTGCGCTGCCCGGCGGGGCGGCCTTCGCCAGCGCCTGGCTGTTCCGGCAACTGAGCCGTCGGGGTGTGGCACCGGCCCTGGCGGCGGCCGTGCTGGTGGTCGGCGGCGCGCTGTCGGCACTCGGCGTGGGCATCCTGATCGTGATCGGCCTTCTCGCCGTTGGCGCGGCCGGTGCCGCCACCGTGCTGCGCCCGGTCGCCGGCGTGCTGTTCCTGGCGTCGGCAGTCGGTCTGCTGGCCGTCGGCCTGTCCCGCTTCGCCGGCTTCCGTGATGCGGTGCGGCGGGTTTGGGAGGGCGCAGGCCGGCGGTCCGCCCGGGTGCGGCAGGCCCAGCGTGGACTGGCACACGTGATGGAACAGGCCAGGATCCTGCAGCCCGGCGTCCGGCCGTGGCTGCTCCCGGGCGCACTCGCGCTGCTGAACTGGGTCTTCGACGCGGCCTGCCTGGCCGCCTGCCTGTGGGCGCTGGGCAGCGGCGTACCGTGGCACGGCCTGCTGCTCGCCTACGGGCTGACGCAGATCCCGGGCTCCTTGCGACTGACGCCCGGCAGCCTGGGGGTGGCCGAGGCAAGCCTGTCCGCGCTGCTCGTCCTGTACGGGCTGCCCCCAGGACCCGCGATCGCCGGGACACTGCTGTACCGCGCGATCAGCTACTGGGCTCTCCAGCCGATCGGCTGGGCGAGCTGGCTCGTCGCCACCTTCCGCCCTGGCCGCCCCGCCCGGCCTCCCGCACCTTGAACCCCGTTACCGCTCGCCCGCCGCTCTCCGACCGCTCCGGCTGCCGCCTTGACGGACGACGTCCACGGCTCACCACACTCGGCTTCCTCCCCGCGCTCGCTCTCAGCCCACTCGCGGAAGGGTAGATGTCACACCGATCCGTTGCCGTCGCACGTGGAAGCCGCAGAGCGCCCAGTCACCGAACCAGGACCCGCTCGCCCGAGCGCGGGACGACGGCGGTCCAGCCGAGTTCGCGGTCGATCCGGTCGCGCAGCGCGTGTGAACTCTCGGGTTCCCCGTGGACCAGGTAGGTAACGGCGGGAGGCGGGCCGTGGCGGAGCCATTCGATGATCTCGGCGGCGTCGGCATGGGCAGAGAACGCGGGGACGTTGACCACCTCTGCCCGTACCGGGACGTAGGTGCCGTACATCTTCAGCACTCGCGCGCCGTCGACCAGGTCGCGAGCCCGGGTGCCCTCGGCGGCGTAGCCGACGATGATCACGGTGTTGCGCGAGTCGGGGAGCAGCCGGCGGAGGTGGTGGACGACACGGCCGCCGGTGGCCATCCCCGCAGCCGAGACCAGGACCGACGGGCCCTCGGAACGCTCCAGCTCCAGGGATTCCTGGAGTGAGTGGATCACCGAGAAGGGCTCCGGGTCGAGGGCCGCTTCGCCCTCGCGCAGGACGTCCGGGCGGAGTTCGGGTGAGTGGGCGGCGAAGGCTTCGCGGTAGATCTGCAGCGCGGCCAGCGCCATCGGGCTGTCCACGTACACGGGCGTGTCGGACGGAAGCCGCCCGGTGCGGCGCAGCTCGGCGAGCTGGTGCAGGACGACCTCGGTCCGGTCGACGGCGAACGATGGGATGACCACGGTGCCGCCGCGTGCGAGTGTGCGGGTAACCGCGCGGGCGAACCACTCTCGAGCGGCGGGCTCCTCGTGGTAGCGGCTGCCGTAGGTGGACTCCATCAGCAGGGCGTCGGCTCCGGTGAAGGGCTCGGGCGGGCGGAGCAGCGGGTGGACCGGGCGGCCGAGGTCGCCGCTGACGGCCAGGGTGTGCCCGTCCTCCAGGGTCAGGTGCGCCCAGGTGGAGCCGAGGATGTGTCCGGCGCGGTGCAGGCGGAGCACCGTGCCGGTCGTGATCTCCACGTCGGTGCCGGTCGGCAGGGGATCGAACCGCTCCAGGGCCGTGCCGACGTCATGCTCGTCGTAAAGCGGCCGGGCCGGCCGGTGTTTGGACCACCCGTGTCGGTTGGCGTGGTCGGCGTCCTCGGCGAGCAGGTGGGCGCTGTCGCGCAGGATCAGCTCGGCGAGGCGAGCGGTGTCGGGGGTGCAGAACACCGGGCCGCGGAAGCCGTCCCGGACCAGGCGCGGCAGATAGCCGCAGTGGTCCAGATGGGCATGGGTGAGTACCACGCAGTGGACATCGGCCGGGTCCAGCGGCAGCGGTCGCCAGTTGCGCCGCCGCAGCTCGGCGAGGCCCTGGAACAGGCCGCAGTCGACCATCACCCGGGCGTGGTCGGTCTCCACCAGGAACTTGCTGCCCGTGACGGTGCCCACACCGCCGAGGAAGGTCAACAGCCCCGGCCGGGGCCGCGGATGGGGTGTGGCGGCGTCTGTCGTCATGGCGACCTCCGAAGGGCGTCCTCGGGTCCCACAATGCGGGCTCGCCGTGGAGTCCGCCCTCCACGCTGGTGGGAACGGAGTGGGTTCTCAGTTTCAGCTCCGTCCGGAACCGCGTCGACCCGACGGCACGCATTCCTAACGTTTGCAGCCCCAATGCGAGGCAGCCCACGCCTGCGGTTTCCGGAGGAGACGAATCACGGGAAATCGCACGGTCAGGGCAGGCAGTCGCGGCAGACGGTCTGGCCGTCCGCGGTCTGGCCGACGAGCTGGCTGCGGTGGTGAACCGTGAAGCAGCGGGCGCAGACGAACTCGTCCGGCTGCCTGGGGACGATCGGGATGGCGAGCTCCTCGCTGCACGGGTGGCTGCCGTACTTCGTCGAGCAAGCCGACCGACGGGCCCTGAGCTCGGCTCTCCTCCCATGGCGGGAGAAGTTCCCCACCGTCCAGGTGGTCGAACACCTCAACCACGAGAGCCCCGCCCGAGCCGTCGTGGACGCCGCCACCGGCGCGCAACTCCTGGTGGTGGGACGCGGCGGGTACCGTGCCGGTCTGGCGCCCCGGATCGGGCCCGTGACGCAGTCCGCCGTCCACCACGCCGCCTGCCCGCTCGCCGTCATCCCGTACGGCTGAGCGGCAGGCCGGGCGCGCAAAGGGCCCCTGGTGCCGTCCGGCTGGGCCGCCCGGCCCCGCAGAGCGGGGCGTCCGGCTGGCGCCACCGGCTCGACCAAGTGCCAGGCTGGTGAACAGAAGGACCTACCGGGAGGTAGCAGCCATGATCGCAACACTGATCAGGCGTCTGGGCCGATTCGTGGCAAGATCGGCCAGAGCCATCGCCGGGCGGCTTCTGCACCCAAGACGCCGACAGGCCACGGCAGACCGACCCGACCTCGACCATCGCTCGCAGACCGCCGCACGCGTAGTCGCGATCACCTGCGAGGGGGCCGAGAAACTTCTCGTCCATGCCCTCCTGACCGGCCTGATCGGGCCGCCGGAATACCAGAACTCCCTGGCGGCACTGGCCCGCGCGGACGACACCCGGCGCCCCCTCCAGGTACCGCAGCTGTAGCCCGGACACCGGAACGACGTTCGCCCACACCCTGCGGAGGAAGCGATGACGCACCTGCGGATCATCTCCGGGACAGCCCACCGCGCACTGGCCGACGCCGTGGCGGAAGCACTCGACATCGAGCTGGCGCAGTGCGAGGTGGAGCAGTTCCCCGACGGAGAGTTGCAACCGGTGGTCGGTGCCGTACGCGGCGACGACGTGTACGTGCTCCAGCCCACCGGGCCGCCGGTGAACGAGCACCTGGCCGAACTGCTCCTGCTGCTGGACGCCTGCCGGCGGGAAGGGGCCCGCAGACTCACCGCGGTCGTGCCGTACTTCGGCTACGCCCGCCAGGACCGCCGTACCCGGGCCGGGCAGGCCGTGGGCGCCCGGGTCGTGCTCGACGCGCTCGCGGCGGCCGGAGCCGACCGGCTGGTCGTCGTCGACCCGCACACCGCCTCGTTGGAGGCGATGAGCGCCATCCCGGTCGAGATGCTCACCGCCGTACCGCTGCTCGCCGAGTCGCTGGCCGAGCTGACACCCGACAACGCGGTACTGGTCTCGCCTGACCTCGGCGCGGTGAAACTGGCCGAACACTTCGCCGCACTGCTCCACCGGCCGGTCGCCGTGGTCCGCAAGACCCGTGTCTCGGGCGCGAGTGTGCAGGCCGAGGAACTGGTCGGCGAGGTCGCCGGCCGTCCCGCGGTGGTGGTCGATGACATGATCAGCACCGGTGGCACGATCGAGGCCGCCGTACGGGTACTGCTCGCTCACGACGCCGTGCCCGGCGTCGCCGTCGCCGCGACCCATGGCCTGTTCGCGGGCCCGGCGGAGGACCGACTGGTGCAAATCCCGGTCCGCCGCCTGTACGTCACCGACACCCTCGCCCCGGACCCGGACAGTGTCCTCCCGCTGAAGGTGTGTTCCATTGCCACGCTGCTCGCCGACGCCATCAGCCTGCTGCACGGCGACGAGCCGCTGGACACCCTGCGGATGCGCGTCTGACCGGCGATCCGCTCCACTCTCCACGCCGCACCACTCTCCACGGCGGGAAGGAGTCCTGATGGCCGGACACGAACGCGATGACCGCCGCTGCGTCCGTTGCTGTACCACCACGGCCGCATAGCACCCGGTCTCCAGGATCAGGGGGGAGCTTCACCCGCAGCGTCGAGACCCTGATCGCGACCATTGCGTGACGACGACCGTCCCGGGCGTCACTGGCGCCGGCCAGCCTCATAGGGGTGGGGGTGTTCGAGCTGGACCTCGGTGTCGTCCTCGGTCCAGTCGAGATTCTGGTGGACCGCCACCACACCGTCCACGGCCCGGCACAGCTGCTCGGCGATCGGGACCAGGCTCTTGCGCGGGAGCCGTCCGGCGAGAGTGACCACGCCATCGTGCACGGCGACCTGGACGGAACCGGGCGCGACCCACAGGGTCTGGCCGAACACGTCGTGGGTGATCTCCTCGCGGATCGCCGCGTCGTGCCGCAGGAAGACCTGGAGCAGATCACGGCGGCTGACGATACCCACCAGCCGGCCGACCTCGTCCACCACCGGGAGCCGCTTGACCTTGTGCTTGTCCATGGCGCGTGCCGCCTCGGGTACGGACCAGCTGGCCCGGGCGGTGACGGCGGGGCTGGTCATCAGGCCGCCGGCGGTCTCGGCCTCCGCGCGGGCCCGGTCCTGCGGATCCAGCCAGCGGCCGGGGGCACGGCCCTCGGGATCGGGGAGGACGGCTTCCTTGCGGATCAGGTCGGCCTCGGAGACCATGCCAAGCGGGCGTTCCTGGTCGTCGATGACCGGGATCGCGGTGATGTCGTTCCGATGGAACAACGCCACGATCTCCTTGAACGGCGTGTCCGGCCGAGCGGTGACGACCTCCTGGGTCATCACGTCGTGAACAGTGCGGTGCTGCATGGTCCTCACTCCTCCACGAGTGTCCCCTACCTCACACTCTCCGCCCCGGGCCGAGGGTCGGCACAGGGCCGTTCGGTCCCACTGCCGGGACCGGTCCGGTCCGGGAGACAGCGACCGCTCCGGGCGGGACCACTGGTGGGTCTCGGCGGCGGAGGACGCGGCGCCGTACTCGACGGCCCGGCCGGGGTGCGCCTTGCCTTCCTCGGGTCCTGGCGCGCTGAAGCGGCGGGTACGGGCCGATCGGCAGCGGGCGACCCTGATGCGAACACCGCACTTGCGGGGCACGCTGGGCGCAGCGTTCCACGTGAGGAGAGACCATGGCCGAGAAGGAGCGGATCGTCGTCGGGGTGGACGGGTCCAAGCCGTCCCAGGAGGCCCTTCGGTGGGCGGTGCGGCAAGCCCGGTTGGTCGACGGTGTGGTTCAGGCCGTGATCGCTTGGGAGTATCCGCAGCTCTACGGTTTGTCCTCGTGGGCGCCCACCCCTGAGAAGCCCACTCCCGAGGGCGTCGCCCGCTCGGTGCTGAGCGCCACCATCGCCGAGGTCGTCGGGCCCGAGCGGCCCGTGGAGATCCAGTCCCAGGTCAGCCAGGGCCCGGCAGCGGAAGTGCTGCTCGAGGCCGCCGACGGAGCCTCCCTCCTCGTCGTCGGCAACCGCGGGCACGGCGGGTTCACCGGCGCGCTGCTGGGATCCGTCGGACAGCACTGCACTCAGCACGCGCACTGTCCGGTGGTGGTCCTGCGTGGTCCGGAGGACTGAGTCGATGTACCTGGGGCGGGCCCGGAGACTCCGGCTCAGCCTGACCGGGAGCGCTGGCGCCGGTGCGCGTCCCGGACGGCCGCGGCCACCCGGTCGACCAGTTCCGCGAGCGCCGCTCGGACCGGGGCACTGAGTCCGGGGCCGAGGCCGAAGTCCTCGCCCTCCACTGCGTGGACCACGAGTTCGAAGGGCATCCGGTCGAGCGCGGCTGCCAGGGCAACGGCCTCGCCGAGGCCCAGACCGTGGCTGCTGGCCGGGCCGCTCGCGCACCTGGCGGTCGCCTCGGCGTCCAGGGTGTGCAGCCGCCCCGGGTCGCCCGGGTGCCCGTGTACGGTCTCGACCACGATCACGCTGTCACGGCCGTTCCAGAGGCCGAGCATCCGCCCAGGCTCGCCGTCGCTGACGGTGAGCACCGTGCCCTCGGGCACCGTGCTGCTCAGCGCTTCGACGACGGCCGGTCCTGCTCCGTCGTCCCGGCGGTAGGGGTTCCCGACGCCGATCACGACCACGCGGCCCGTCACACCCGGTCCACGGCCAGGTCCCGTCATGCCCGGTCCACGGTCAGGTCGAGGAAGTGGGCGGAGCAGGAGATGCACGGGTCGTGGTTGCGGACGGCCCGTTCGCACAGACCGGTCAGCTCCTCGTCGGTGGGGGGATCGCCGGGCCGGTCCAGGCGCGCCTGTACCAGCCGCCGCAGGTCCTCTTCGATCGCCGCCTGGTTCTGGGCCGTCGGCGGGACGATCCGGGCGGAGGTGAGGGTGCCGTCCGCGTCCATGGCGTAGTGGTGGTAGAGCAGGCCGCGCGGCGCCTCGGTGGCGGCGCAGCCCTCGGCCGCGCGCGGCGGCACGTCGACATGCGGTCGGGGTGGCGGTTCGTAGGTGCCGATGATCTGCAACGCCTCCTCGACCGCGTGCACCACTTCGACGGCGCGGACGATGATGCTGCGGAAGGGGTTGCGGCAGACCGCGCCGGTGGACGGGTCGCCGAGTCCGGCCGCCCGTGCGGCTTCGGCGGCGGCCAGGTGCAGCCAGCGGCCGCTGATGGCGTAGCGGGCGAGTGAGCCTGTGAGGTGGCGTTTGCCGTCCAGGCTCGATCTGAGGGCGGTGGAGTGGGGGACGTGTTCCTCGACCACGTGCTGTTCGAACTCACCGACGGGGAACCGGCGTTGTGAGCCCACCTGGTTCGGGGCGGTGTCGCCGGGCAGACTCAGAACGGTGGGTGTGCCGGAGTCGATGGCGTACCGGCCGCTTTCCTGCATGGCCAGCAGTTCGCAGTCGGTTTCCGCGTCGGGGAAGTCGAAACCCGCCACCCAGCGCACCGTCTCCAGTGCGTCGTCCCGCACTCGGCGCAACTGCTCAGCCAGCGGCGCGAGTTCGCTTCGCGTCGGTACCCGGTAGAAGCCGCCGAGCCGGACGTTGACCGGGTGGATGGCGCGGCCGCCGAGCAGTTCCATGACGGCGTTGCCGGCCTGTTTGATCCGCAGTCCCCGCTCAACGGGTTCGCGTTGCTCGCGGGCGAGTTCGACGGCGCTGGGGTGGCCGTGGAAGTCGGGGGCGTGGAGGAGGTGGACGTGCAGGGACTGGCTCTCGATCCACTCACCGTAGTAGAGCAGGCGGCGCAGCTCGGCGAGTTGGCCGTCGACGGTCACACCGCAGGCGGCCTCGATGGCCTGGCAGGCGGTCATCTGGTAGGCGACGGGGCAGATTCCACAGATCCGGGAGGTGATGTCGGGTGGTTCGGTGTGTCCTCGGCCGATCAGGAATGCCTCGAAGAAGCGCGGCGGTTCGTAGATCCGCAGGCGGGTGTCGGTTACCTCGCCGTCACTGATCACCAGGTGCAGGGCGCCTTCGCCCTCCACTCGGGCGAGTGCGTCCAGGCGCAGGATCCGCTCTCCCCGGTGGCTCATCGGGTCTCCCTGTCGGTGGGGGTGTCCTGGTTGACGAGGTCGGGTAGCTCGGCGTACTCGGGGGAGGCCGCGTTGAAGGTCCGGAAGACCCGCATGACGTCCCGTTCGCTCATGCCGTCGTGCTGGAGCTGGCGCACCATCGCCGGAATGTTCAGGGTGTTGGACGGTCCGAAGCAGCCGTAGCAGCCTCGGTCGTAGGCCGGGCAGATGGCGCCGCAGCCGGCGTGGGTGACGGGGCCGAGGCACGGGGTGCCGTGGGCGACGGTGATGCAGGTGGTGCCGCGGCGTTTGCACTCGTAGCAGACGCTGTGCGCCGGGATGTTCGGCTTGCGTTCGGCCAGGTAGGCGGTGATCACCTCCAGGAGCTGGCGGCGGTCGATCGGGCAGCCGCGCAGCTCGAAGTCGACCGGTACGTGGGCCGAGATGGGGGTGGAGGTGGCCAGCGTGGCGATGTACTCGGGGTGGGCGTAGACGGCGGCGCGGAACTCCGTCACGTCCGCGAAGTTGCGCAGGGCCTGGACGCCGCCGGCGGTGGCGCAGGCGCCGATGGTGACCAGGCGGCGGGAGATCTGCCGGATTCGGCGGATCCGCCGGGCGTCCTCGGCCGTGGTGACTGACCCTTCGACCAGGGAGAGGTCGTACGGTCCGACGCCCTCCAGGCCGGCCGGCCCGCCATCACCCGTGCCCTCGGCGCCGGACATCTCCAAGAAGTGCGAGATCCGCACCCGGTCTGCCAGGCCGAGCAGTTCGTCCTCGCAGTCGAGCAGGGTCAGCTGGCAGCCGTCACAGGAGGCGAACTTCCAGACCGCGAGGGTGGGGAGGGTGTCGTCGGTCATCTCACAACTCCCGCACGGCGAGCAGTGGCCCGGATCGGGCGTAGTCGACCACCGGTCCGTCCAGGCAGAGCAGGAGCGGTCCTAGCTGGCAGTGGCCGCAATGGCCCGTGCCGCACTTCATGTTCCGCTCCAGCGACACCTGGATGTGCCGTGCGGGCACACCCCGGGCGAGCAGTGCCTGCGCGGTGTGGCGGATCATCACCTCAGGTCCGCAGAGCAGTGCGCGGGTGTCGGCGTCGAGCGGTCCGGCCCGGTCGAGCAGTCCGGTGACGACGCCGACCGCGCCCTGCCAGCCGGGGGTGGGGCGGTCGACCGTCACCTCGACCTGGGCCGAGGTCCGCCAGCTTTCCAGCTCGTCCCGGTAGAGGAGGTCCTCGGCGGTGCGGGCGCCCACCAGGACGCGGAGACTGCCGTACCGCTCCGGGTGGTCCAGCACCTGGTGCACCGCCGGGCGCAGTGGAGCCAGTCCGATGCCACCGGCGATCACCACGACGTCCGTTCCGGTCTCCGAGTCCAGGTCCCAGCCGGTGCCGTACGGTCCGCGCAGGCCGACGACCTCGCCGGGGCGCAGTCGGCACAGTGCTCCGGAGACGGCGCCGACCTCGCGCACGGTGTGCACCAGGGCGCCGTCGCGGCCTCGGATCGCGCTGACCGAGATCGGCACCTCGCCGACGCCGAAGGCATGGACCATGGCGAACTGCCCCGGCAGGAAGACCGGCAGCGCCGTTTCGACGGGCCGCAGTTCGAGCGACACGGCGTCCGCCGTCTCCGCTCGGAAGGCGGTCACCCGGTACGGGTGCGGTGGCGTGACGGTACTCATGGCGCGCCCGTGCGAGGTGCGTAGAGGTCCAGCAGGCGGATCCGGGTGGCCCGGAGCCGTTCGCCGATCACCTCGGCGCAGCGCAGGGTCAGCTGGTACCCGAGAACCGGGTCCGCCGTGCAGAGCGCGCGGACCTCGTCGGCGGGGAACTCCCAGGCGTCCACCGGCCCGAGGGCCTGGGCGCCCAGGTGCCAGCGGTACGGTGGGAAGAGCCAGGACCAGCCGAGGAGTTGGCCCGGCCCGACGGTCTGCACGACCGGCGCTGGGCGGCCGGGGACGTACAGGTCGAGGGCGACCTCACCGGAGCGGATCAGCCAGAAGCGGTCGGCCTGCTCGCCCTCGTCGAACAGCCGCTTGCCCGGGGGGAAGGAGCTGTCGCGGGCGAGGGCGAGCAGCCGGTCCCGGTGTGCCTGCGGCAGCGCGTCGAGCAGGAACGGCAGCTCCGTCATGCCGGTTCCTCGCCGTCGTCCGCCGGCCGGCCGGCCCAGTCGTGCAGGGCGGCCGCCTCCTCGGTGATGTCGATCGCGACGGGGCACCAGACGATGCACCGGCCGCAGCCGACGCACCCCGAGGAGCCGAACTGGTCGTACCAGGTGCCCAGTTTGTGGGTGAGCCACTGCCGGTAGCGGCTGCGCGAGGAGGCGCGCACCGTCCCGCCGTGCAGGTAGGAGTGGTCGAGGTCGAAGCAGGAGTCCCACAGCCGCCAGCGTTCGGCGTGGTCGCCGGTCAGGTCGGTGACGTCCTGGGTGGTGGTGCAGAAGCAGGTCGGGCAGACCATCGTGCAGTTGCCGCAGGTCAGGCAGCGGGACGCGACGTCGTCCCAGCGCGGGGCGTCGAGTGTGCCCGCCATCAGCTGGTGCAGGTCGGCCTCGGGCATGGTGCGGCCCATCCGGTCGGCGGCGGCCGAGACCTGCGCGCGGGCGGCCGCGCGGGTGGCGGCGTCGGCGCTCCTGCCGGGGAGTTCGGCGAGGACGTCGGCGCCCTCCGGGCTGCCGCTTCGGATCCAGAACCGGTGGCCGCCCTCGTCGTCGACCAGTTCGGTGAGCACCAGGTCGTAGCCGGGGCCGGCCGCCGGCCCGGTGCCCATGGAGACGCAGAAGCAGGTGCCTCCGGGCTCGGTGCACTCCACCGAGACCAGGAACGCGCCCGAGCGCCGGCCCTGGTAGGTCGAATCGGCGTGCCGGCCTCCGGTGAGCACCCGGTCCTGGATCGCGATGGCCCGCAGGTCGCACGGTCGGACACCGAGGAAGGCGTAGCGGGGCACCGGGGTGTCGTCCGCCTCGAAGGTGAGCTGTCCGTCGGTTCGTTCGGCCCGCCACTGCCGGACCCGGGCGGGGTGCAGGAAGGTCTTCCACGACTGCGGTCCGGCCGCGTTGGCGAAGGCCGCCGGGTCCGTGCGTTCCCGCAGCCGGTACTGCCCTGCCTCGAGTTCGACGCCCCAGCCGTACGGCAGGCTCTCGGCGGACTCCAGCTCGTCGAGCACGATGGCACCGCCCCGTACGGTCGGACCGATCACGGTGAAACCTCGGGAGCGCAGGACGTCGACCAGGGCTGCCAGGCCTTCTCGGTCGATCACGGCCTCGTCGGCTGCCGGAGTGGCCGGGGCGCTCATCAGGGCGTCCGCTCGTCAGTCATGGACCCGCGCCCGCCCGCGGGTGCCGGGGTTCCACCAGCCGTTTCCGATCCGAGCCACTTCACTGCGGGGTACCTCCCTCTCCGGTTCTTCCGGTGCCGCGGACCTCTGCCGCCGGCCCTGGCCGCCACCGGCCCATCTGTTGCACAGAACCGCTCGGATGGGCAGGATTTCGGGCCCGACACAGCGCCGATAGGGCCGTACGGGCAGGTGTCGCCCGGCCACGGCCCAGTCATGGCCCGGCCATGGCCCGCTCACAGCCCGAGCGGCATCGGACGGCCGGCCGGCACCTCGGCCTGGCCCAGGTCGTGGACCACCGGTTCCCGGCCGCCCAGCACCCGGGCCCGTTCCTCGTTCCGGTGGTCGACGGCGACGACCAGGGCGAACCCGCTCCGCTCCCCCGCTTCCAGGGCGGCGGGCGTGTCCGCGAACACCGCCGCGTGTTCGGGCCGGGTGTGCAGCAGGCGCAGCGCGAGTTGGAGCAGCGCCGGGTTGGGCGGTCCGGCGAGCCCGTAGTGCTCGGTGTCCTCGGCGTCCACGCTGACCGCCACCAGGTGGTCGAGGCCGGCCCGGTGCAGCATCGCCGGGCAGTGCCTCCCGCTGGAGAACGCTCCCACCGCGACGCCCACCGCCTGCAGGTCGAGCAGGAGCCGGTGGGCGCCGGGACGGGCGTGCAGCCCTTCGGCGTCCAGCAGTTCCGTGAAGCGCTGGTCCTCGTGGTCGGCCAGGATCCGGCGCAGCTCCGCCTCGGCCGGGCCGAGATGGTTGCCGGCGAGGTCGACCCGACGGGTGGGCGGGTGGAGCAGCGCGGCCGCGATGTCCTCGTCGAGCAGGCCGGCCAGGTGGGCGGGCAGGTCGGTCGAGGTGTCCAGTGGGGGCCGCACGTCGCCGGTGGCGCGGGCGTACTGGGCGGTGAAGGCGTGCAGGGTGTCGCGCCAGGCGGCGGTGCGCAGCGGCAGGGAGTCGGTGAGCACTCCGTCGACGTCGAACACCGCGGCGTTGATGCGGCGCGGGTCCAGGAGCACCGTGGCGGCGGAGCCGGTCATGCCTCGGCCCGCCCTTCGATGTCGTCGAGGTCCCAGCGGAGCCGGTCGGTGAGGCCTGCGATCCCTTCGATCCGGGCGAGTTGGAGGCAGAGAGCGGCGGCGTCGCTGCGGGTACGGGTGCGGCCGGCGACGGTCAGCCGGCCGCGCTCGCATCTGATGTGCAGTGAGCTCGGGACGACGCCGGTGCCCGGGGTGAGGGCGAGGGTCAGTGCCTCGTTGCGCATTTGCTCGTCGTCACGCCGCAGGGCGTCCAGGAGGTCGTGTGTCGAGACCATGCCGGTCAGCCGGCCCTTGCCGTCGACCACCGGCAGGTGGTGGATCGACCTCTGGTGGACGGTGGCCACTGCCCCGGCGACGGTCCGGTCCTCCGCCACGGTGACGGCCGGCGCGGTCATCAGGTCGCGGGCGAGGAGCTCCGCCGTGTTCGGCTCGGCGTAGGCGGCCAGCAGGTCGGAGGCGGCGACGACGCCGGTGACGGTGCCGTCCGGGGAGACGACGGGCAGGACGCCGCGCCGGGACGCGGTGATGGCGGCGACCATGGTGGCGAAGTCGGTGTCGGGGGTGACGGCGACGGCAGGGCGGCTCATGCAGGTCCGGACGACGGCCCGGCCGGGGGTGCGCGCGTGGCCCGGGTCGGCGAAGCCCACGGTCGAAGTGCCGTCGAGGATGCTGTGGTTCATCGTGCTCAGTCCTCTTCGGCGGCCGCCGGGCGGCGGAGCCGTCGCAGGTAGGGGTCGAAGGACGGCCTGGGTTCCAGCCGGGCCCGGGCGTCCACGCAGAGCACTCCGTCGGGCCGGGCGATCAGCGGGTTGAGGTCGAGTTCGGCGAGCTGTGGGAGGTCGGTGGCCAGGTGGGAGAGCCTGGTGAGGACGTCCTGGACGGCGGCCAGGTCGACGGCCGGTGCGCCCTGGTGGCCCGACAGCAGTGCGGAGCCGCGCAGTTCGGCGGGCATGGTGGCCAGGTCCCGTTCGGTCAGCGGGGCGAGCCTGGCGGCCCGGTCGTCCAGCACCTCGGTGGCGGTGCCCCCGAGGCCGAGGAGGACCAGTGGTCCGAAGACCCGGTCCTGGACGGCTCCGGCGAGCAGTTCCAGCCCGGGTGCGGCCATCGGCTGGACCACCACACCGGTGAGTCGACTGCCGAACCGTTCGGTGAACTCCCGGAAAGTCCGGCGGACTTGGGCGTCCGTGGCCAGGCCGGTGCGGACCGCACCGGCCGCGCTCTTGTGGACCTGGCCCGGCCAGTACGCCTTGAGTACGACCTCGCGCCGGTGTCCGAGCTGTCGCAGCGACTGGGCGGCGACGACGGTTCCGTGTTCGTCCGGGGTCCAGATCGAGATGGTCAGCGGCAGGCCGTAGCAGTCGAAGAGCTCGACGGTCAGGGCCGGGTCGAGCCAGCCGCCGTCCGGGTTCGCGGTGAGGAAGGACTCGACCAGGCGCCGGGCGGCGGCCGGGTCGCAGCCGGGCGGGGCCGCGACCTCGGGGCTGGGCGGCTCGGCAAGTCGGCGGGCCCGGTCGCGGGCGTGGGCGAGCGCCCGCGCGGCGTCCTGCGGGTCGGCGTACGAGGGGATGTGCCCGCCGTCGGCGCAGGTCAGCAGGCGGACCGGTACCTCCTGGCTGAGCAGTACGGCGGCGAGGGGGATGCGGCGGTGCGCGGGGCCGTCGAGCAGGGCGCGAACGGGATCGTCCCGCGCTGCGGCGGTCAGTGCGGTGGGGACCAGGCAGACCAGCAGGGCGTCCACCGCCCGGCTGCGCGCCAAGGTGTCCAGACAGGCGGCGAGTTGGCCGGGGGTCACGGCTGCGGTGGTGTCCACCGGGTTCACGGCCGAGGCGCCGCCGGGGAGCAGGTCGCGCAGCTCGGCGACCAGGGCGGAGGGCAGTTCGAGCTGGGTCAGGCCGGTGTCCGCGCAGGCGTCGGCGGCCAGGATGCCGACACCGCCCGCGTTCGAGAGCACGGCGACCGCGCAGCGTGCCGGGGGCAGCGGCTGGCTGTGCAACAGGGCGGCGGTGTCGACGAGTTCGGCGATGCTTCGGGTCGCGGTGATCCCGGCCTGGCGGAACAGGGTCTCCCGGGTGACGGTCGGGGTGGCGGCCGCGGCGGTGTGCGAGGCGGCGCCCCGGCGGCCTGCGGGCGAGCGTCCGGCGTCGACGGTGAGGATCGGGAACCTGCGGGTGACCCGGCGGGCGGTGCGGGAGAAGGCGCGCGGGTTGCCGAAGGACTCCAGGTGCAGCAGCGCGAGGTCGGTGCGGCCGTCGCTCTCCCACCACTGCAGCAGGTCGTTGCCGCTGACGTCGTACTTGTCACCGAGCGAGACGAAGCTGGAGACCCCGATGCCCAGCCAGGCCAGCCGCTCCAGCAGCGCGATCCCGACTCCGCCGGACTGCACCGCCACCCCGGCCGTACCGCACACCGGGAAGGCGCCGCCGAACTCGGCGTCCAGCCGGATCGCGGGGTCGGTCTGGGCGATGCCCAGGCTGTTCGGGCCGACCAGCCGCATCGAGTGGCGGCGGCAGGTGTGCATCAACCGCCGTGCGGCATCCGCGTCCAGACCGGAGGTGAGTACCACCAGCGCCCGTACGCCGGCCCGGCCGCACTCCTCGGCGGCGCTCGCCACCGCGGCCGGCGGCACCGCCAGCACGGCGAGGTCCGGGATGCCGGGCAGGGTGCTCGGCGAGGGGTGGGCCCGCTCGCCCGCGATCTCGGCGGCGTACGGGTTCACCGCCCACAGCTCGCCGGTGAAACCGGCCTGCCGGATCTTCAGCAGCACGGACTGCCCGACCGAGCCCGGCCGCCGGGAGGCGCCCACCACCGCGACGGACGCCGGGCGCAGCAGGGCGGTCAGGCTGGCGACGTCGGCGCTGCGGCCCCGCTCGTCCACGGCCTCGCGGTAGTGCTCGTCCGCCTCGTCGAGCGGGACGTGGACCCGTACCTCGCCCCGCTCGAAGCGCCGCCGGACCGGCAGGCCCAGGTCGGAGAAGACCCGGTGCACGGCGCGGTTGTCCGCGAGGGTGTCGGCCTCGAAGGTACGGATGCCGTTCTGCCGTGCCGCGTGGACCAGGTGTTCCAGCAGCAGGGTGGCAACGCCCCGGTGATGCCAGTCGTCGGCGACCGCGAGGGCGAGTTCGGCCGCCTCGGGGTGCCCCGGGACCGTCTCGCAGTCGGCCTCCCCTACCAGCTCCCCGCCCGCCCAGGCCCCCAGTGCCAGGAGCTCGGGTCTCGACGGCCCGGACAGCCGCTCGGCCGCCAGTTGCGGGGCACGCCGGCTCGCGCCGAAGAAGCGCAGCCTGCGGCTGTCGTCCGACATCCGCGCCGCGTGCAGGTCCAGTACGGCCGCTCGATCGGACGGGCCGAGCGGCCGGATCGAGACGGTGGTCCCGTCGGCGAGCAGCGCCTCGACGGTACGCGGCGGGTGCTGAGCGGTGGACATGGCACCTCCTCGGTCCATGGCGCTCCCCGGTACACCTCCACCATCCGTCCCCGCCGCGCGTCGCCGACAGGGCCGACCGGCCCCGGGACTTCCCCGGCCGCCCCGCGCGAAGGGGCCGCGCGGTCCCGCCCGGCGGCCCGAACGGCCCTCCCCGGCGGCGGCCTGGGCCGCCGAGGCTTGAAGCAGACCGGTGAAGTGCCGGCTCCGAACCGAAGGGAGCTCCCGATGAACGGCTCCACAGCCCCGACCGGCACCGGAAGCCGCCGCCCCGTGGTCGTGGGCGTCTCCCGCTCCGAGGCCAGCCACTGGGCCGTGCGCTGGGCCTCCGACGACGCCGCCTGGCGCGGCCTGCCGCTGCACCTGTTGCACGCCCAGGACTGGCCCACCGGCATCTCCCCGCAGGCCGAGGCCGGACAGCCCGAGCACCACCGGCTGGTCACGCTGCGGGCCCGCGGCGAGGAGCTGCTCGAGACCGCCCGACTGCTCGCCGACGAACGCCACCCCGGGCTGGAGATCACCGCCCGGCTCGTCGAGGGGCGACCGGTGCGCGTGCTGCGCGAGGCCGCCGAAGAAGCGGCTGAGCTGGTCCTGGGCGGCCGGCACCTGACCGAGCCGCAGGCCACCCTGATGATCGCTTCCAAAGGCGCGTCCCTGGTGGGCCATCCCCCGTGCCCGGTGGTACTCGTCCCCGAACCCGAACCGGACACCTCCGGCCCCGGCCCGGTCGTGGTCGGCATCGACGGCTCCGCCGCCTGCGAGGCCGCGATCGGCTTCGCCTTCGAGGAGGCCTCGCTCGGACAGGTCGACCTGCAGGCGGTCGAGGTCCGCCGCCCGCGCGAGGCGGACCGCCCCGACCTCGTGGAGGAGTCGCTCCTCGACCTCTCGGAGTCGCTCGCCGGCTGGCGCGAGAAGTACCCGGACGTCCGGGTCAGGCACGAGGTGCTCACCGGCGACCCCGCCCAGATGCTCGCCACCGCCGCCCGGCACGCCCGCTGCCTGGTGATCGGCAACCGGGGACTCGGCGGCTTCCAGGGCCTGGTGCTCGGGTCGACCGGACGCGTCCTGGTCAACCGCTGCCACCGCCCGCTCGTGGTGGTCCCGAGCGGATCCCGAAACCGGTAATGACAGGGAGCAGCCATGTTCATGCAGCACGCGGACTCGGCCGGGAAGCACCCGACCGGCGCCGGCGACCTCGGCCGGCGCATCGCCCTGCGCAGGCAGCAGCTCGGGCTCAGCCGCCGGGAGACGGCCGCCCGGGCGGGCATGGCCGAGACGTACCTGGAGTACGTGGAGTCCTCGCCCGCCGCCGTCGACATCGCCGCGCTCACCAGGCTGGCCGGAACGCTCGGCACCACCCCCCAACAGTTGCTCGGCGGCGGTCTCGACCTGCCGCCGGGCCGCGAACGGGCGAGCGCCCGTCCGGTGCTGGCCGAGCTCGGTGCGGCGGAGTGCTGGGCCAGGCTGGCTCCGGGCGGCGTCGGCCGCGTGGCCCTGAGCACCTCCGAGGGGCCCGTCGTCCTTCCGGTGAACTACCGGGTGCTGGACGGCACCCTGGTCTTCCGCACCACCGCGACCGGGATGCTGGCCTCCGCCGTGGGCACGAACGTCGCCTTCGAGGTCGACCGGCTGGACGAGGCGCTGAGCACCGGCTGGAGCGTCCTCGCCACCGGCACCGCCACGCTCCTGGAGGACCAGGAGACCATCGGGCACCTCACGGACCGCGGCTTCCCGAGTCCCTGGGCGGGAGGAGAGCGCGACGTCTGGGTCCGGATCGAGCCCGCCGCCGTGACCGGCCGGATCATCCGGACCGAGCAGACGCCACCACCGTCGGCCTCCGATCGCTGAGCGGGGTGACGGCGCGCCGCTCACACTGGAGGCAGGCCGAGCGGAGGAGGCCAGCCAGGTGGACGCAGACACCCGCGCGCACTCCCCCGCGCCCACGGCGCGGAGGACGCCGCGCTCGGCCCCGGAGCCGGCGATGCCCGACCCCTGGACGCTGCGCTACGAGGGTTTCGATCCCGTCCAGGAGGGCCTGCGCGAGGTCCTGTGCGCCGTGGGGAACGGCTACCTGGTCACCCGGGGCGCCGCCCCCGAGTCCCGGGCCGACGGCGTCCACTACCCCGGCACCTACCTCGCCGGGTGCTACGACCGCGCCACGTCTGCCGTCGACGGGCACCTCGTCGACAACGAGGACCTGGTCAACTGCCCCAACTGGCTGCCGCTGACCTTCCGCCCCGAGGGCGGCGAGTGGTTCACCGGCCCACCCGTACGGCAGCGCCTGGAGCTGGACCTGCGCCGCGGTGTGCTCACCCGGCACGCACTGGTGGCGGACCCGCGGGGCCTGCGCACCCGGGTGGTCCAGCGCAGGATCGCCAGCCAGGCCCAGCCGCACCTGGTCGCGCTGGAGACCACACTGGTGCCGGAGAACTGGTCCGGCCGGCTGGAGGTCCGCTCCGCGCTCGACGGGACGGTGGCCAATACCGGCGTCGCCCGCTACCTCGGCCTGGCCGACCGCCATCTGGTCCCGGTCAGCCAAGGTTCGGACGACGACGGCCTGCTCCGGCTGGAGGTCACCGCCGCCGGATCACCGCTGCACATCGCACTCGCCGCGCGCACCCGGGCACACCACGCGAACACGCTGGTCCCGGTCGAGCGCACCGGGGAGGTCGAGGACGGTTGGGCCGCCCAACTCCTCACCCTGGACGCCCTCACGGGCCGGCCGGTCACCGTGGAGAAGACCGTCGCGGTGTACACCTCCCGCGACCCGGCGATCGGCGCTCCGCTGCGGGCCGCCCGGCTGCTCGTCGCCCAGGCCCCGGGATTCGACCGGCTACTGACCGAACACGCCCTGCACTGGGCCGAGTTGTGGCGCCGCTGCCGGATCGAGGCGGACTTCGACGGCATCGGCGCGCTCCACCTGAACCTGTTCCACCTGCTCCAGACGTACTCCGAGCACTCCGTGGACCTCGACGTCGGTGTTCCCGCCCGCGGCCTGCACGGCGAGGCCTACCGCGGCCACGTCTTCTGGGACGAACTCTTCGTCCTGAGGCTCCTCAACCTGCGCTTCCCCGAACTCACCCGGGCCGTCCTGCGCTACCGCCACCGCCGTCTGGACACCGCCCGCCAGGCCGCCCGCCAGGTGGGCCTGCGCGGCGCGATGTACCCCTGGCAGAGCGCGAGCGACGGCCACGAGGAGTCCCAGCGGCTGCACCTGAACCCGCTCTCCGGCCACTGGCTCCCCGACCACAGCCACCTGCAGCGGCACGTCGGATCCGCCGTCGCCTACAACGTCTGGCAGTACTACCAGGCCACCGGCGACCTCGACTTCCTCGCCACCGCTGGCGCCGAGATGCTCCTGGAGATCGCCCGCTTCTGGTCCTCCTCCGCCACCTACGACCCCGGGCGCGGGCGGTACTCGATCCGCGGCATCCTCGGCCCCGACGAGTACCACGACGCCTACCCCTGGGCCGAGCGGCCGGGGGTGGACGACAACGCGTACACCAACGTCCTGGCCTCCTGGGTGCTGGCCCGGGCACTCGACACCGTCGAAGCGCTGCCCGGCTACCGGCGCGAGGAGCTCCTGGAACGGCTCGCCCTCGGCCCGGAGGAGCTGGACCGCTGGCAGGAGGTCAGCCGCCGGCTGCACATCCCCTTCCACGAAGGCGTGCTCAGCCAGTTCGACGGCTACGAGCGGCTGGCGGAGTTCGACTGGGCGGCGTACCGGCGGCGGCACCCCGATCTGAGGAGGCTGGACCGGATCCTGGAGGCCGAGGGGGACAGCGTCAACCGCTACAAGGCGTCCAAACAGGCCGACGTCCTGATGCTCTGGTACCTGTTCTCCGCCCGCGAGGTGCGCGACCTGCTGCGCCGCCTCGGCTACCCGGCCGGGCACGAGTTGCTGCGCCGCACCACCGGCTACTACCTGCGCCGCACCGTGCACGGCTCGACCCTCAGTTCGGTGGTGCACGCCTGGGTGCTGACCCGCTCCGACCGCCGGGCCTCGTGGCGCTACTTCCGCGACGCGCTGACCGCCGACCTGCGGGACGCCCAGGGCGGCACCACCCGCGAGGGTGTCCACCTGGGCGCCATGGCAGGAGCCGTGGACCTGCTCCAGCGCTGCTACACGGGCCTGGAGATCCGCGAGGACGCCGTGTGGCTCGACCCCCGCCTGCCTTCCGCGCTACGCCACTTGGAGCTTGACCTACGCTACCGGGGCCACTGGGGCGTGGAGCTCGCACTCGACCACCGGCAGATCACGGTCAGCCTGCGCGAGAGCCGCCAGGAGCCGGTCCAGGTCCGCTTCCGGGGCTCCCCGGTCACCGTCCGTCCCGGCGAGAGCCACCGCTTCACCCTCTGACCGGCCCGGTGGCCCCACCCGAAGGGGCGATCGGCCCCTTGCCGGCGGTGCCGCGGTGCGGTGCCATGGAGGCAGCGGCCCGCCCCGGGCACATGGCGGAGCCCCGGTGAGTCAAGGAGCATGAGTCGCGAAACGCCGCTTCCCGACCTGCTGCGCAGGAGGTCCGATCCTTCCCCCGCAAGCGGGGGCACCCCCACCCCCGGCTGGAGCCGGGGCTTCCTCGGAGGTATCAGATGAAAGCCGCAGTCGGAGACCGGATCATCGTGGAGGGCACCCGGCCCGGCGTCGCGCGCCGCGACGGCGAGGTCGTGGCGTTGCACCACGCCGACGGCAGCCCGCCCTACGACGTTCGCTGGTCGGACACCGGCCGGGTGTCGGAGTTCTTCCCCGGCCCGGACGCCAGGGTCCACCACTACCCGCAGCCTGGCCCCGAGGAGGCGCGCGCCGTGGAACCCGGGGTCCCGCACCTCTTCGCGGACTGACCGCGCCGAGGGACCGGTGTCACCGCCTCCACCGGTGTCACCGCCTCAAAGCACCGGTGTCACCGCCTCAAAGCAGGGGTTCCGCGCCCGTTCTCAGCCGGTGGACCACTCCAGACGGTCGGTGACCGACACCACGCCGTCCACCGAGCGGCACAGACGCAGCACGATCGGCACCAGGTAGGGTGCCGCGATCGTGCCGCTGAGCGTCACCCTGCCCTGGTCGACCTCGACACCGACCTCCGCCGGGCTGACGCCCGCCACCTGGGCGAGAACGTCCTCCACGATCTCGCTGCGGATGGCCTGATCGTCACGGAGGAATACCCGCAGCAGATCGCTCCGGCTGGCCATGCCCACCAGGCGGCCGCTGTCGTCGACCACCGGCAGTCGTTTGACCTGGAACCGGTTCATCAGCCTGGCGGCGGCCACCACGCTCGTGCCGGGCGAGGTGCAGATGGCCGGGCTGGTCATCAAGTCCCTTGCGGTGGGGGCTTCCCGTCCGCTGCCGGCTGCGGGCGCGGCGAGCAGAGCGGACGGGTCGTCCTGGGCGGCCTGGACCCGCATCAGGTCCGCCTCCGAGACGATGCCGATCGGGCGGTCGTCACCGTCGACCACCGGCACGGCGGTGATGTCGAACTCGGTGAGCAGGGCCAGGATCCCCCGGAAGCCCGTCTCGGGCGCCACCCGGACGACCTCGCGGGTCATCACGTCCGCAACGCTGCGGTGCTGCATCAACCGTCACCTCTCCCACGACCTGCCCCGGCACACTCGCGACGGTGCGCCGGTTCCACGATGCCCTGGGCCCGGGACACGTCACGAGGGGCTCCAGGGCCTCGGTCCGGGGGTCCAACGGCCCATCGGCGGGGGCGACACCCCCAGCCCGTCGGCCGGTGCGATCGGAGCAGGCAGCTGTGAGAGGGCCGGTGGACCCACCGGACACAGGCCGTGAGGCGGATGGCACAAGGACGCCGGAGTGGAAAAGTGGCCGGGTAGGAGCCCCCTGGAGGTGGTCGCCCGACCGGTCCGCCGGACCCTCCGACGGTGTACCGGCTGCGGACCCGCCGGCCGTCCCGCGACGCCCGGAGAGCCGTCCCGCCACAACCGGAGTCAGTGCCATGTCGAACGCCCGCATCACCGACCTGTACGAGGTGACGATGGCGCACTCGTACCTGCTGGAGGGGATGACCGCCCCGGCGACGTTCAGCCTCTTCGTCCGGAAACTGCCTCCGGACCGCGGTTTCCTGGTCGCGGCCGGACTGGAACCGGTCCTGGACCACCTGGCCGAGGTGCGGGTCGACGAGGAGGACGTCGCGGCGTTCGCCGCCGCGCTCGGCCGCCCGGCGCCGGAGCTCGCGCCCCTGCGGGGGCTCGGCTTCACCGGCGAGGTACGGGCCGTGCCGGAGGGGCGGATCGTCCTCGCCGGGGAGCCGCTGCTGGAGGTGACGGCGCCGATCGCCGAGGCGCAGCTGGTCGAGTCGTACCTGCTCAACCAGGTGTGCCACCAGACGGTGGTGGCGTCCAAGGCCGCGCGCTGCGTGATCGCGGCGGCCGGGCGGCCGGTGGTGGACTTCTCGCTGCGGCGTACCCACGGCGTCGACGCCGGTGACCAGGCCGCCCGGTTGGGCGCGCTGGTCGGCTTTGCGGGGACCAGCAATGTCGCCGCCGCCCACCGCTACGGGCTGCGCGCCGTGGGCACGATGGCGCACTCGTACATCGAGGCGTTCGGCGACGAGGCGGAGGCGTTCCGGGCATACGCGCGCGCCCACCCGGGGCCGGTGACCTTCCTGGTGGACACCTACGACACCGGGGCCGGGGTGGCGGTGGCGGCCCGGGTGCTGCGCGAGCTCGGGCTGCACCAGGGCTGCGGGGTGCGGCTGGACAGCGGGGATCTCGGAGCACTCGCGATGGCGGCGCGGCGGATCCTGGACGCGGCCGGGCTGCCCGGGGTGCGGATCACGGCGAGCGGCGGCCTGGACGAGTTCGCCGTCGAACGGCTGGTCCGCGAGCGGGCGCCGATCGACCTGTTCGCCGTCGGCACGCTGGTGGGCGTGTCGGCGGACGCGCCGTACCTGGACGCGGCGTACAAACTGGTCGAGTACGACGGTCGGCCGATGATGAAGCTGTCCACGGCCAAGGCCACCGCTCCAGGCGCGAAGCAGGTCTTCCGCGGCCCGGGTTTCACGGACACCATCGCGCTGCGGGACGAGCCGGTGCCGCCCGGTGCCCGGCCGCTGCTGGAGACGGTGATGGCCCACGGGCAGCGCATCCGGCCGCCGTGTCCGCTCGCCGAGGCCCGCTCCGCCTTCGAAGCCGACCTCGCCCTGCTCCCGCCCGCCGCACGCCTGATCGCCGGCCCCACCCCGCCCGAGGTCGCCGTCTCCGACCGACTGCGCCGGTTCAGCGCCGAGGTGCGGCGGCGGCTCGAAGCAGGGCTGTGCTCCGGACGGGACGTACCCACCCTGCCACACTGACCGGGCACGGCGGGCCGAGAGCCCCCGGCCCGAACGACGGGCAGTCATCTCACCCTCACCCGGTCCCGCCCTCACTCGGCCCTGCCTTCTCCGGCTCCCGCCGCCCAGCGCCGCCGCACCGAGTCCTCCTGCTCGGCCTGCTCCAGGGCCAGGTCCACGGCGGCCAACTCTGCGGTCAGGCGTGGGATCCAGTGGCGGCGCAGCGCGCGGACCCGCTGCCGGGTCCGCTCCTTCTCCGCTCCGACCAGGTACGCGGCGGTACGGGCGACCGCGTACTCGGCGGCGACCCGTACCGCCGCACGGTAGGCGGTCTCGGCGTGCGCCAGGGCGGTGTTGCCCGGGGCGGGCTCATCAGCGGACCGGACGGCATCGGTGCGCAGAGCGACGGACGGGTGGTGCACGCCCATCGCGGTGACCCATTCGACGGCGACGTCCGCCCGGTCGGCCACGGCCGCTGTCTCCAGAGCCCGTTCGCCGCCCAGCACCAGCCCTCGCAGCAGCCAGGTCTCGGCCTCGCCCACCCTGCGGCGCCAGAGCCGCTCCGCCGCCTCCTCGGCCTCCCGCAGCTGTCGGTGCCGGTCGCTCAGGATCCGCAGTTTGCGCTCCAGCAGGTCCGCGCCGCGCAGCGCGACCTGAAGGCCGTGGTGCAGGCGCAGTCGTCCTGCCCGACCAGGCGGGGTGCGACGCGGCGCTGTCATGCCGCACCGTGAAGGTCGAGCAACTCTGCTGGGATCATCGAGAGTTGGGCTCTCGGCAGGGTGAGCAGCACGTCCCAGGCCCGGTCGAGGGCCGCATCCAGGAGCAGGTTCTCGTCGGCCCGCTGGGCCAGGAAGCGGTGCTGGTAGGCCTCCTCCAACGCCAGGTACCGGTGGTCGGTGGGGCTGAGCGCGGACTCGCCGATCAGGTCTGCCAGTTCGCGCACCTGACGGGTCCGGGCGAGCGCGGCGAGCAGCTGGGCGGCGACGTCGAGGTGGTCGTCCCTGGTGCGGCCCGGCCCCGCGCCCTTGCGCATCAAGCGGGAGAGCGAGGACAGCGCGTCCACCGGCGGGTAGACCCCGCGGGCGTGGGCCGGTTGGGACAGGACGATCTGCCCCTCGGTGATGTACCCGGTCAGGTCGGGTACCGGATGGGTGATGTCGCCCGCCGGCATGGTGAGCACCGGCAGGACGGTGACCGATCCCGGGCGGTCCAGGATCCGTCCGCAGCGTTCGTACAGCGAGGCGAGGTCGCTGTAGAGGTAGCCGGGATAGGCCCGTCGGGCGGGGATCTCCCCGCGTGCGGCGGACACCTCCCGTAGGGCCTCCGCGTACGCGGTCATGTCGGTCATCACCACCAGGACGTGGCGACCCTGGTCGAAGGCCAGGTGTTCGGCGACGGTGAGCGCGAGGCGAGGGGTGAGCAGCCGTTCGATCACCGGGTCGTCGGCGGTGTTGAGCAGCAGCACCAGCTCGCCGGCTCCGGCGCGTTCGGCGAGCGCGTCGCGGACGAAGGACGCGTCGGCGTGGGTGAGGCCCATCCCGGCGAACACCACGCTGAACGTCTCGCCGCCGCAGTTCGCCTGGGCCGCGATCTGGACGGCCAGTTCGAGGTGCGGCAGGCCGGCTGCGGAGAAGACCGGCAGCTTCTGGCCCCGCACCAGGGTGGTGAGCACGTCGATCGCTGCGACCCCGGTCAGCACCGGCTCGGCGGGCGGCCTACGGCGCACCGGGTTGATCGGGGCGCCACCGACCGCCGCGTCGACGGCTCCGAAGACGGGCGGGCCGCCGTCGACGGGTTCGCCCCGGCCGTTGCAGACCCGGCCGAGCCAGCCGGTGCCGACCGGGATGCGCAGCGGGGCGCCTGCGAAGGCGACCCTGGTGGCGGCCGGGTCCATGCCCGTGGTGTCCTCCAGGACCTGCACCACGGCGAGGTCGCGGTCCACTTCCAGGACGAGGCCGTGGCGCTGCTCGCCGGAGTCGAGGGTGATCCGGACGAACTCGTCCCAGCCGACTCCGGTCACCTGGCCCACCATCAGGAGCGGCCCGCGCAGCTCGCGGACATCGGTGTACTCGACCTCGCCCCACGCCGTCACGGCAGCCCCCGGAGCGCGGCGAGCACGGCGTCCCGGCGGACCGCCACGGCGGCGGCGTCCTGCGGGTCCACCTCCTCGCGGGCGCGCAGCAGCGGGGTGAAGTCCGCTTCCTCCACCGTGTCCACGGGGGTGCCGGAGTCGATCAGTTCGCGGCATTCGGCGACGACCGCGAGTACGGCCTCGGCCAGTGCGGCGGTCTTCTCCGGCGGGCAGTACGCGTCCTTCGGCGACAGGGCGCTCTGCTGGAGCACTCCTTCCCTGACCAGCCGGCCGCCGAGCACGCTGATCCGCTCCCGCGCGGGCAGTGCGGTGATGCCGACCAGGTCCACCAGGTCGGCCAGCCGGTCCGCTTCGGCGAGCAGTGCCGTGATCTGCTCGCGGCGCTCCGGCCAGGCCGGGTCGCCGGAGCGTGTGTGCGAGGCTGCGAGTGAGGCGACGTCCCGGGAGAACGAGCCTGACCAGGAGACGGCGGGGTAGTGCCTGGCGTAGGCGAGTTCCCGGTCGAGCGTCCACAGGCAGCGGACGAAGCGCTCGGTGTGCGCGGTGACCGGTTCCGCCAGGTCCCCGCCCGGCGGCGAGACCGCGCCCAGGATCGTCACGGACCCTGCTGCGCCGCCCAGGGTGCGGACGGCGCCGGCACGTTCGTAGAAGGCCGCGAGCTCCGAGGCGAGACCGGCAGGATAGCCCTCCTCGGCGGGCAACTCGCCCATCCGGGAGGCGAATTCGCGCAGCGCCTCGGCCCAGCGCGAGGTCGAGTCGGCGATCACCACCACGTCGAGGCCCATGTCGCGGAAGTACTCGGCCACGGTCGCGCCGGTGTGCACGCTCGCCTCGCGGGCCATCATCGGCATGTTGGAGGTGTTGGCGATCACCACGGTCCGGTCGGCGAGCCTCCCGCCGGTGCGGGGGTCGTCGAGCTCCGCGAACTCCGCGATGACGTCCGCCATTTCGTTGCCGCGCTCCCCGCAGCCGACGTAGACGATGACGTCCGCGTCGCACCACTTGGCGATCTGCTGCAGCAGCATGGTCTTGCCGGTGCCGAAGCCGCCCGGGACCGCTACGGTGCTGCCCCGGGCGACCGGGAAGAGCAGGTCGATGGCGCGCTGACCGGTGTTCAGGGGTACCCGGGCCTCGATCCGTTCCCTGGCGGGACGCGGGCGGCGGACCGACCACTCGACCGCCATCCGGGCCTCGGTACCGCCCACCACGCCGAGCACCGCCGTTGCGGAGTACCGGCCTTCGGGGGCGATCCGCTCCACCGTTCCGGCGTGCCCCGGTGGTGTCATGAGACGGAACGGCACCGGACCGGTACTGACCTCACCCAGCACACCTCCCTCCCCCACGTGTTCGCCCACCGTCACCCCCGGGACGAACCGCCAGGTGCAGCCGTCACCGCGGACGCCCCCGCCCGGAACGAGCCAGTCGCCACCACCGCCGAGCGGGCGCAGCAGACCGTCGAAGACCCCGCCCAGCAGCCAGGGCCCCATCACCGCCCGCAGCGGGCCGCCCTGCGGGAGGGCGGGGTGTCCCGGAGCCAGACCGCCCGTGTACTCGTACGCCTGCACCGTCGCCACCTCGCCGCCGATCGCCACCACCTCCCCCGGCAGCCGGTCCGGGCCGAGCAGCACCACGTCGTGCATCGCGGTGTCACCGGCGTACACGACTTCGACCAGGGGCCCGGCCACCCGCAGGATCCGGCTCACGGCACCCACAGCGTCTCCGCCTCCACGCCGACCCGGTCCAGTGCCCGCGCGGCCAGCGCCGGCAGGCCGAGATCGACGCGCCGGCCGGGAACCGAGGCCACCACCCCGCCCTCCGGGTGCTCCTTCAGCTGCGCGTCCGGTCCGAGCAGTCGGCGGGCCCGCGCCCGCAGTCCCTCACCGATCGCCTGGTCCGCCTCGTAGAGTTCGCGCAGGCGCTCGGTGACGCGGCGCCGCAGCTGTGCGTATGCCTCACCCCGGGCGGTGAGTTCGTCGGCTCCGACCTGGCGGCGAGCCCGGGCGAGCTGTTCGGACCTGGCCTTCTCCCCGTCCGCCGTGCCCTCGCTCCGGGCGGATTCGACGATCGCTTCAGCCTTCGCCCGAGCGGCCGCCACGGCCTCGGCGGCGTCCCGGCGTGCCGAGGCGAGCAGTGCTTCGGCGTCCGCGCGGGCTGCCCGTAGCAGCTCGGCCCGGACCGGCTCCAGGGCATCCGTGCCCGGTGCGGCGCTCACGACGGCATCACCACGGAGAGCGGCCGACCGCTCTCCGACAGCGCGGAGCCGAGAGCCCGGCCCGCCGCCGGAGTGAGGATCACCAACTCGACTCCTTCGGGCAGGTCCGCCCAGGCCCGCCGCACCGCCTCCGGGTGATCGGCGACAAGCACGGTCACTCCGGCCAGGGACCACCCGGCCACCCTGGTCCGTTCCCCGAGGGCGACGACCGCGCCCACCGTCAGGCCTTCCCGATCAGCAGGATCGCCACCACCAGCCCGTAGACCGCGATGCCCTCGGCGAGGCCGACGATGACCATCGCCCGACCGAACAGCTCGGGTCGTTCGCTGAGCGCGGCGATGGCCGCAGCTCCGGTGTACGCCACGGCGAGCGCCGCACCGATCGACGCTCCGGCGACCGCGATGCTGGCGCCGATCAGCGCGGCCGAACCCAGCCCGGTGCTCGCGGCGGCCACGGGAGTGGCAGCGGCCCGCGCGGGGCCGTCGAGCGCTGCCACCAGCAGCACCAGTGCGCCGGCCAGGAGCACGGCGTTCACTCCGATCAACCAGCGCACCGCCGCCCACCCGCGCCGACGGGTCAGCAGGTGCGCGCCGCCGAGCGCGGCGACCAGGGCCGGGAGCGCGATCAGCCAGGTGATCACCGGTTGACCTCCGTGTGCCGAACGGGCGGGTGCCAGGGACGGAAGGGACGGCCCAGACTCTCGAAGACCCGGGAGAACAGCTCGTAGAACTCCAGTCGCAGTGCCTGGACCCCGGCCACCAGAGCCTCCAACGCGAAGGTGAGCGCGTTGCCCACGGTGAACACCAGCACCGCCCCGGCCAGCCCGCCCGCCCCTCGCCCGGCCAGGGCGGACGTACCGCGCCAGACCACCTGGCCGAGAGCCGCATGGGTGAGACCGAAGGCCGCGATCCGGGCGAACGAGACGGTGTTCGCGAAGATCCGTACCACCGTGTCGAGCAGCTCGACCCCGGTCTGCATCACACCGCCCGCGCCGCCTGCGCTGTCTCCGTACAGACCCGCGCCCGCGAGCGCCAGTCCGCCCAGGGCGAGCACCAGCCCCGCGATCGTGCACGGTGGCTGGTGCAGGTACAGCCCGGCGCCGGTGACACCGAGGCCGAGGAAGAGCGCGAACCCGGCGGCTCCGGAGGTCGCGCACAGGGCTCTGGCCGGACCGCCCTCGCGCCACCGGTTCACCGTCCCGGCCGCGTAGGCGAGCGAGAGGAGCACTCCGCCGAGGCCCACCGCTGCGGCGAGCAGCCGCTCGGGCTGATCCAGCGGGTTCAGCCACAGCACCGGCAGCACACCCGTCGGCCCGAAGAACTCCCCGTAGGCCGTCCCGGCCAGTGTGCTCGCCAGTCCGGCCCCCGCCACGAAGGGCCAGAGGCCGTGCAGCGACGCCAGCCGACGCGGGCGGCCCAGCCGAAGCAGCAGAGCGGCCAGGAGCAGCAGCGCCCCGTGCCCGGCGTCGCCGAACATCAGGCCGAACATCACCACGTACGCGATCCCGGTCGGCCAGGTGGGGTCCAGGTCCGCGTACGGCACCGTGCCGTAGGTCGTCACCAGCGGGGCGAACGCCCGGCGCACCGGGCCCCGGCTGCGCAGCAGCGTCGGCGGATCGGTGCCGCGCGGCCTCCGCAGCGGCACCAGGCTTCCCCCGGCGGCGGCCAGTCGCCCGGCCACACGCGGCACTTCGGCCGCCGGGCACCAGCCGCCGAGCGCTACTGCCTCGCCGTTGCGGACCGCACTCGCGGAGCGCTCCTCGACCTGGGCCTCTCCCGCCAGCAGGTCCAGACGCCCTTCCCGCTCCAACTCGTCGAGATCCGGCGGCGCCCCGGCCACGACAGCCGGCCCGGACCGGGTGGCCGCCATCCGCTGGAGCCGCCGCCCCGCCGGCCCCGGGGCGGCCTCCTCGATCCGGTCGATCTCCACGCATCCGGCATCGGCGATCCGTACCAGTACCTCGCGCAGCACCGCCTGCGGGGCGACGATCGCCACCCGCTGCATGCGTACCGGAGCCACGGTCTCAGACCAGCGCATCGAGTACCTCCGGGGAGCCTCCGCCACGCTCGGCCAGTTCCAGGGCGGCGCGTACCCGCCATGCGTCCGCGGACAGTACGGCGACGGCGCCCACCACCGGTTCGAGGCCGTACCGGGCACCGCGCAACAGCTCCCGGCCGTCCCGGTCGAGTGCCGTCCACCAGCGGGCCTCGGCCTGCCACAGTTCGTCCGGGCTCTCGATGCCGTCCACCGCCCGGCGTGCCGCCGGCGCCAGCTGTCGCCGGAACTCCTCGAAGGAGGCCGCCTCGACGGCCCTGCGGCCGAGCAGCCGGGCCGCGTGCCGGGCGGCCGGACCCGTCAGCGGCCGGCCGGTGACGAACCGCCCACGGGCCGCCAGCAGGGCGGCCCGGCCCGCCGCCCACCGCTGCGCGGGAGGTGCCGCTTCGGCGGCCCGGACGGTGGCCGCGATCCGCATCGCCGTGCCCGTGGTCGCCAGGTCCTCGCCACCCGGGTCACCCCAGGCCGAGGCTGCCAGCACGGCCCGGACCTCACCCGGGCTACCGGCCCGCGTCAACCGGTTCCACGTCGTGGCCAGAGCGCCGAGCCGGTACGGCTGCGGCGTCGGCATCCCCTCAAGGGCTCGCAGACGGTCCTCGGTGTTCGCGATCTCGAACCCTGCCGCCAGCACGCGCACCGCGTTCGCCCCGGACCGCGGCAGCCAACCGGCGAGCACCCGCAGGTGCCACAGCAGCGTCGCGGAGACGGCCCGCTGTGCCTCGGCCACCGTGGCGTCGGCCGCCAGGAACCGGCGGTACGGGGTGGCCGTCAGCTGCCGCAGGGCCTCACCGAGTGACGCGCAGGCGGCGAGGTGTCCTGCTGCCTGGGTCCCGAGGCAGCGGGACAGCAGACCTCTCGCCCGGGTCGCGCCGCCGACCCACCCGGCGCTCACCGGGGTCCCTCCGTCTCCGCCGGCATCCGGAACGCCTCCTCCACGATCCGCTCGACCAGAGCGGGCATCCGCTCCCGGGCCCGTCGGCGCGTCTGCTCGGCCCCGCGTTCGGCCGCGCTCGACAACTGCTCCACCTCCGCATCAGCCGTTCGCCGAGCCGCTGCGGCCGCCTCCTCCCGCACCTTCGGTGCCCGCGCCCGGGCCTGCGCGATCAGCTCCGCCGCCTGCTCGGCGCCGTCCCGGCGCATCCGCTCGGCCTGCCCGGCGGCCTCGGCCCGGATCGCGGCCGCCTCCTCCTGGGCCTGCGTCAGCTGTGCGAGGGACGGTCCCAGTTCAGCGGCCAGCTCAGCGGCCCGGTCGGCCGGGACGCCGGTCGTGGCCGCCCCGGGTGTACCGGCGGGGCGGAACCGTGCCAAGAAGTCGCGGAATCGCACCAGTAGAACTCCCCTGTGGGTGATTCCCCCACTTCAGTGTCCACGTGCGGCCCTCCCTGTCACCCTGGACAGGGCCGTCCGCCGGGACCTCTGCGGTGGTCCACGGCGGCGGCTGGTGAAGCCGGGCGGCAGTGGTGGCCTCATCGAACCGGGGATTCCGGGGCGCGACCCCGGCGGCCGGCCGTCTCCTGGGTACCCTGCACCGATGACCGAGCCCGGATCGACGACCGCCGCCACCAACATGGCGCCACCCACCGAGAACGGCTGTTTGACCCGCAACGTCAAGGTGCTCTGCGGTGTCTCCTTCGCAACCCGCACGACCCGCCCGTACCGGAGATCGGCGACGAGTACGCCGCCGGACGCGCCCTGGTCGACCTCGGAAACCAGCTGCTCCGCGCCGGCACGGCCGACGCCGCCGCGAACGAGCCGCCTGCGCACCGGTGAGGCCGAGGCCGTTCTCAGGCAGGGGGTGCGCGAAGGGCGAGGATGGCCATGTCGTCGTGGGCGTCGCTGGGGTGGTGGTCGGCCAGTGCTTGCACGAAGTCCTGCAGTGGCAGGGCGGCGTGGGCGGCGGCGAGCGCGGCGAGGCGGTCCAGACTCGCCTCGACGGAGTGGTGGGGGTGCTCGAAGAGCCCGTCGGTGAAGAGGACCACCGTCGCACCCGGGGGTACCGGATGGGTGTGGTCATGGCGTGGTTCGACGGCGTCCACGCCGAGGGGAAGGTCGGGGTCGGCGTACAGGTAGTCGGCCCTTCCGTCAGGAGTGAGGAGCAGCGGCGGAGGGTGGCCCGCGGTGCTCCATCGCAGCATCCATCCGCCTCGTTCCCCGGGTTCGATGCGCGCGAGGCACGCCGTGGTGACGGGGTTGTCGGTGATGGCGTGCAGGATCCGGTCGAGCTGGACGAGGACGGCGCTGGGCGGGGTACGCCGGTCGTAGAGCAGGGCGCGCAGTATGTTGCGGATCTGCGCCATGGCTGCGGCGGCCTGCAGGTCGTGTCCGGCGACGTCGCCGATGACGGCCGCGCAGGCTCCATCCGGTGCCAGGAGGGCGTCGTACCAGTCGCCGCCGACGTGGCCGGGCGTGGCTGCGGGCCGGTAGACGGCGGCCGCGTCGAAGGGGCGCAGGTCGGGTAGCCGGGGAAGCAGCAGTCGTTGGAACTGTTCCGCGTCGAGGCGGAACTGCTCGTACAGCCGGGCGTCGTCGATGGCCAGACCCGCCGCGCCGGCCAGCGCGACGATCAGTGCTTCGTCGTGGGCGTCGAAGGGCTGTCCGTCGCGTCGTTCGGAGACGTACAGGTCCCCGTAGATCTTGCCGCGGATATTGATCGCGGCTCCGAGTAGGGTGCGCATCGGTGGATGACCGGGTGGGAAGCCCACCGAGTCCGGCTGGGCGGAGATCTCCTCGACGCGCAGTGGTTCGGGATGGGCGATCAGATGCCCCAGCAGGCCGCGCCCGTGCGGGAGCTCCACGTCGGCCAGGTCGGCCATCTCCTGGTCCGATAGCCCTGCGGGGACGAACAGCGCGAGGTGCTCGCCTCGCTCGTCGAGCACGCCGAGCGCACCGTATCGGGCACCGAGCAGGTCCATCGCGGTGGCGACGATCAGGCGCAGTACGACGGGCAGTTCGACGTCCCTGCTGAGAACGGCCTCGTACAGGTCGTTCAGCTGGTCCTGGGCGCGGGCCAGTGACTTGAGCTGCTCGGCGATCTGCTCCAGCTCGACGCCCAGTCGCAGGCGAACCTCGGGGACGTGTGGCTTCCCGGAGTCTCCCCGATTCCCCGTCATCGTCCGCGACCGGTGGCCTCGTGGCCGATCTCGACGCCTCCGGGCCGGCGGCGGTCGGCGCTGGTCCGGATGGACGCGCCTTCGCGTCCCTCCCGTCGTCTCGCGCCGAGCGATCCCGCCACCGGCTCCGGCAGGCCAGTGCACGGTGGGGGCTGCTCGCGCTCCAGCAGCGGCGTAGCTGCCGATGCCCCGGCGACCGCGGTCTGGTTCGCTTGACAGCGCGGGGCCGATTTTCGTGTCAAAAGCACCGGTCCACCTCTGCGGTCACGCTGGATCCGCGTAGGCGTTCTCTCCCACGAGCGGCGCACCCCGGCCTCCCGACACGACCGCGATCGAACGAGACCACAGCGTGGCATGGCGTGGCTGCCCGGGCCGCCCATTACGCCGGAAGCGGCATGCCACTCGGAGCCGGTGCGTGTCGCGGGAAGCTCGGCGGGAGGAGCAGACGTGGTCCGGCGTCCGGCTGGTGTCCACTGTCGGACGGCGCCGGCCGGGCAGGAACGCGCGGGGGGTGCCGGATCGCTGCATCCGGGGTGCCTCGGTGTGATTGGGCGGGGCGCCCGATCGGGTGTTCGCCGAGGAGGTTGAGATGATCGCCTACCCGGTACGCGCCTACCCGATACGCGCTCTGGTCACCGGTACGTTGGCGGTGGCGACGGCACACATCGCGACGCTCACAGCCACCACCGCACCGGTTGTCGGAAGCCCGCCTGCCGGGACCGCGTTCCCGGGTCGACTCGACCACCCCCGGACTTCTCCGTTCGGTCAGGGTGCGAGGGAGAAGTAGTTCTCCTCCTCCTGGGCGAAGTGCAGGCGCAGCACGCTGTGGAGGCCGTAGAGGCAGGCCCGCAGGTCGCCGAGTTGTTCGTCGCGCAGGCGGTCGTGGTTGGCGTCGGCGAGTTGCAGGTGGGTGGCGATGCGGCGGGCGAGGCGGTGGATCTCGGTGTGGGCGCGGCTCATCGTGGCGGTGGCCTCCGGCCCGCCAAGGGCAGCGGCGAGGGCCGGGTAGAGCTGGTGTTCCTCAGCGAGTTCATGTGGCAGGAGTCGATCGGTGAGGAGCCGGTCGACGTGGCGGACGGTGTCCAGGGCGCGCGGGTCGGTGACGTCGGTCAGGTGGTCGGCGGCTTCGCGGACCACCTCGATGACCTCGCGCAGGTCGTCGTGTTCGGCCGCGAAGCGTTGCAGGAGCTGCTCGGTGGCCGGTTCGATGGCGGGCAGGGCGGTGCGGCCGGGCCGTAGGGCGCGCAGGGCGTTGAGGATGACGGCGACGTCAATGGCTTCCTGGAGCAGGGCGCCGATGGCGGGCGGTAGCAGGCCGAAGGCGGCGGCGGCCATGGCGGCGAGGGACATCAGCATGCCGCCGAGCGCGCTCTGTACGGCGATGCGCCGGGCGCGCATCGCGATGCCGGCGGCGTCGGCCAGGCGGTCGACGCGGTCGGTGGTGAGGACGATGTCGGCGGCCTCGGAGGAGGCGCTGGAGCCCCGGGCACCCATGGCCACACCCACGTCGGCCGCGGCTAGGGCCGGGGCGTCGTTGACACCGTCGCCGACCATGACGGTGACCGCCCGCTCGCGTTCGGCACGGACGGCGGCGACCTTGTCGGCCGGGGTCTGCTGGGCATGGACGTCGTCCAGGCCGAGGACGGCGGCGATCTCGCGGGCCGGCTCCGCGCGGTCGCCGGTGAGCATCAGCAGACGTCCTATGCCCGCCTCGCGCAACCGGCGCAGGGTACGCGGGGCGTCGTGGCGCAGCGGGTCGCGAAGCAGAATCGCTCCGGTGAGCACGTCACCCTCGCCGAGCCAGGCGATTGCGGCGCCGTCGAGAGTGGCCCGGTTGTCGGCAGCACGCGCCCAACCGGGCAGCGGCGTGTCGTCGTGCCCGCGCCGACCGACGCTCACGACAGTGCCGTCGACCCGTCCGGTCGCGCCGCGGCCGGGTATTTCGGCGACGTCGTCGACCGGGACGAGCGGCAGGCCGCGGGCGCGGGCCTCGTCGACGAGGGCATGGGCGAGGACGTGGGGGGAGTACTGATCGACGGAGGCGGCCAGGGTGAGGACGTCGGCGGGCGTGTGGCCGGGGGCGGCGGCGACATCGATGACGCGGGGGCGGCCGGCGGTGAGGGTGCCGGTCTTGTCCAGGACCAGGGTGCGGGCGCGACCGAGAGTCTCCAGGGCGGAGCCGTCGCGGATCACCACGCCCTGCCGGGCGGCCAGGGACAGACCGGAGACGATCGCGACCGGCGCGGCCAGCAGCAGCGGGCAGGGGGTCGCGACCACCAGCACGGCCACCGCCCGCACCGCCGAGCCGCTGAGCAGCCACGCCAGGCCGGCCACGGCCAGCGACAGCGGCAGGAACCAGGCCGCGTATCGGTCGGCCAGCCGGACCACCGGCGCGGCCTCGGCACCGGCCTGCTCGGCCAGCCGCACGATCTCCGCGTAGGTGCTGTCCCGCGAGGTCGCCTCGGCCCTCAACTCGAAGGCGGTACCCGCATTGACGCCACCGCTGCGCACCCTCTCGCCTGCGGCGCGGTCGATCTGGAGGGACTCGCCGGTCAGGACGGATTCGTCCAGGACAGCGGCGTGGCCCTCGATCCGCCCGTCGACCGGGACGACCTCGCCCGGTCCGACCACCAGCAGGTCGCCGACCCGGACCTCGGCCAGGTCGACGGTGTGCACCTGGTCTCCGGTACGGCGGCGGGCCGTGCGCGGGGCGTGTTCCAGCAGGTGACGCAGGTCGTGGGAGGCGCGACGTTCGGCCGCCGCGTCCAGCCAGCGGCCGGTGGCGAGCATGAGGGCGATCAGCGCGCCGGCCAGGTACTCGCCGGTGGCCAGCGTCCCCGCCAGGGCGAGGACGGCGATCAGGTCGACCCCGGCACGGCCACGCCGAAGCGCGGCGACCACCCAGGCCACGGACGGCAGGATCGCCGCGACCGTGCCTGCGGCCCAGCAGGCGTTGGCGAGGCTCCGCGCGTCGGCCAGCCATGCGCTACCGCCCGAGATCAGGGCGGCTGCGGTGAAGCCGAGCAGCACCGGCGCCAGCCACTGCCGGGCGGGGGCCGGTGCCACTCGCTCTCCTCGCGGCTGCCGTCGGTTCACCGTGCGCTCCGCTCGCTCTGGGTGTCCTCCCTCCAGGAGACCGCACCTGCTGGTGCTCCGCCCAGGGGCCTTCGGGTCGAGATGATCGAGCCGTCCGGGCGCCTACTGGCAGGGGCTTGCCGACAGATCGGATCGGGCGAACGCATGGACGACGGCGTGCTGGGTGACGAGGGTCGGCAGCAGCATCCTCGTCGCATCAGGCTTCCATGTCCTCCCGGACTGTGAGGGCTGCCACCAGGTGCTCCCGCAGCAAGGTGAGCCGGCGCTTAAGGCCCAACGCCCGCCAACTACGGACTGCCGGGTCGAACCGCTGCCGCCGTCATCGCGCGAAGGCTGCGGAGGCCGCCGAGCGCGGTGGCCGTGCTGGTCGCGTTCGCGGCCCCGGTGGTCACACGGCACGCCGCAGGCGCGGCGAGCCGCAGGCCGGGCAAACGGCGGGTCCTGCGGGGTTGCGATCGCCGGATCGGGCGCGGGCGACCGCCGTGTCGGGACCATTCGGCCCTGCCCACGAAGGCACCAACATCCTTACTGTGCTGGTGAGACCGGGCGGACGACTGGTGGTTGGAGGAGCGATGACGAATCCTGAAGAATCCCGTCCCGTCGTCTTCGGTGTGGACGCCAGGCACCCGGGGCAGTCGGCGCTCACTTGGGCCGCCGACGAGGCCGTGCGCCGCCGGGCACCGCTACGGATGGTGCACGCGGAACCGCCGTTCCGCCTGGGCTTGCGCGGCTTCGACGGCGTCGTGTCCCGGAAGTCCGGACGCAGCCCCGGTGAGGAGGCGCTCGACGAGGCCGCCGCCTTCGTCACTCGGCGGTATCCCGGCCTCCACGTCGCCACCTCCCTGCTGGAGGGCACCCCTGCGCAGGTGCTGTGCCAGCAGTCCGATGAGGCGCAGTTGGTCGTTCTCGGCTCTCGGCGGCTGAACCGGCTGGAGGAGTTCCTGAGCGTCGGCTCGGTGACCGTGCCGGTCAGCGCCCAAGCGGCCTGTTCGGTCGTGGTGGTACTGGGGCCCGAACACGCCGATTCCCGGTCGCCGTACTTCGTGGTCGGGGCGGACGGCAGCCCGGCCTCCGAGGCGGCTGTGGACCACGCCTTCGAAGCCGCCGCCGTACGCGGCGCGGACCTCCAGGCACTCTGGGTCTGGGAACCCACGCTGCTTGACTCGGCGAACGAAGTCGTCGCACTCCAGGAGTGCCGCCGTCTGCTGTTCGAAACTATTACCGAACGGGCAGAGCGGCATCCAGGCGTCACGGTGAGCCGCCAGGTGGTGCGTGGTCACCCTGTCGAGGAACTGGCAAGGGCCTCCGAACGCGCGCTGGCGGTCGTCGTCGGACGGCGCGGCCGGGGCGGCTTCACGGGAATGAGGCTCGGCTCCGTCCCGCACGGCCTGCTGCACCGCGCCCACTGCCCGGTCGTCACTGTGCCGGCATCCGGCGGACACTGACCGCGGGCCCAGACACCTGAGACCAGGGGCTCCGGCCCCGGAAGGATGATGTCCACACGGCGCCGCAGCAGCTGGACAGGTAGCTGGCGGGCGGCGGTGCGTGGCACGGGAGTTCGCCGCGCCCGACCCACCAGCAGGTCGTCCGGTTCCCCTCGCACCGCCGAGTACCGTCGGCGAGGCGCAGGCAACAGGCCCGGTACTACTGATACATGACTGATTCGGGCGCACCTCGGACCGTCCTACTGTCGGGGACGACAGCGCAGCGAGCCGAAGGAGCAGCAGCCATGACCGCGTACGCGATCGCCCACGTCCACTCGGTGGAGTACGGGCCGGACACCGTCGAGTACCTGCGGCGCATCGACGCCACCCTGGAACCGTTCGGCGGACGGTTCCTGGTGCACCGCGGACTGGCCGAGGTGGTCGAGGGCAGCTGGGGACAGAACGTCATCGTCATCGAGTTCCCCGACCAGGAGCGGTTGCGCGCCTGGTACGACTCCCCCGCCTACCAGGAGATCCTGCCGCTGCGCACCCGGCACATGGTGGCCGACGTGATCTTCGCTCAGGGCGTGCCCGAGGGCTACCGGGGGTCGGACGCGCTGGCGACGCCTCAGCGTTGACCGTCTCAGCGGCCGAGGACACCGACGCGCGCCGCATAGCCCGTCAGACCCTGCGCCGTCGCGCCCGCCCAGCCCACGTAGCCATCCGGACGGATGAGGAAGACGCCGGTGCCGTACGCCTCGTAGGCCGGGATGTCGACCATCCGCACGTCTGCCCCTGCGAAGGCAGCCACCGGCAGCTCCACCTGCGCGCCGACGGCGAGCAGCGTCCAGTGCGGTCCCCGGAAGGCGTCGAAGAGGCGGATGCCGCCCCGGCGGCCGTCCGGGGCCCGGTCGCCGGCGCGCAGGGCCTGCGGGGCGAGGCCGGTGCGGGTCTCCACCGCGAGCGAGGACTCCCGGTAGCCCAGGTCCAGTTGCTGGGTCGCCCGTCCGCGGCGGACCTCGCCGCGGTGCACCTTCGTGGACAGCTCCAGCATCCGTGCCGCGTTGGGTCGCCGCTCCTGCTCGTAGGTGTCGAGCAGTGAGTCCGCGGCCCGGCCCGCGAGCACCGCGCCCAGCTTCCAGCCCAGGTTGTAGGCGTCCTGGATACTGGTGTTCAGGCCCTGGGCACCGGCCGGCGAGTGCACGTGCGCCGCGTCGCCGGCGAGGAAGGCCCGGCCGACGCGGAACCGGTCGGCCAGCGCCGCGCGCGGGCGGAACTCCGAGGCCCAGCGCAGGTCGGTCACATCCTCGGCGCTCAGGTGCGAACGGTCGGCGACCAGACGCCGGATGCCGTCCAGCGAGAGATCCGGCTGCGTGCCCTCCGGGAACTGGGCGACGAGTTGGAACTGTCCGCCGCCGGGCAGCGGGCACAGGGCCAGCAGCCCGGCCCCTGGACCGGCGACGGTGGCGCCGTCAGCGGGCGGGAAGACGTGCCAGTGGTCGCGGTCCAGGCCGGTGACCGTGACGTCGGCGACCAGCATCGGGTCCGGGTCCACCGTCTGACCGGTCATCGTGATGCCCAGCAGCCGGCGCACCGTCGAGCGCCCGCCGTCGGCCGCGACCAGGTAGCGCGCCCGGACGGGCGGGCCGACGGCGAACTCGGCGGTCACCGCGTCCGCGTCCTGCCGCAGGGCCACCAGTTCCCGGCCGAAGTCCACCCCGCCGCCCAGCTCGCGCAGCCGCCCGTACAGCACCTGCTGGGTGCGCCACTGCGGCAGCATCAACGTGCCGGGGTACGGCTCGGACTCCGACGGCCCACTGGTCTCGTCGTACATGCGGCTCGTGCGCTGCGGTTCACCGTTCTTCCAGAACAGGTTCGGCGGATAGTGGCCGGCCGCCGCGCGGATCTCGGCCAGCACGCCGAGGTCGTCCAGCACCTCCAGGGTGCGCGGCTGAAGCCCCTTGCCACGCGAGCCGGGGAACAGCGCGGTGCCGCGGTCGACCAGGTGCGCGGCGACGCCGCGCCGGGCCAGATCGAGGGCGAGCGCGAGACCGGTGGGGCCGGCGCCGACGATCAGCACGTCGGTGTCCGCGGCGTGGAGGTCAGGGGTGTTGGGGTTCGCTGCCCGAAGGGCCACGAGAGCTCCTTAACGTTGTTAAGTGCAGTCGGCAGCGAGCATGCCCTTAACGCCGTTAAACTGTCAACCGTGACTCCGCCTCGCACCCCGAAACTCGACCGGCAGCTGGTCGCCGACACCGCGCTGAGGCTCCTCAACGAGCTCGGCCTGGACGGCCTCACACTGCGTGCGATCGCCGCCGAGCTGGACGTCAAAGCGCCTGCGCTGTACTGGCACTTCAAGGACAAGCAGGCGCTGCTCGACGAGATGGCGACCGAGATGATGCGCCGCATGACAGCCGAGTCAGCCGGTTCGGCCGAGCCGTCGGGCGCCTCGGATCAGGCGGGGCCAGCGGATCAGGCGGGGCCAGCGGGGGACTGGCGCCAGGCCTACCGCGCCATGATGCGCACCCTGCGCGCCCACCTGCTGCGCTACCGCGACGGCGCCCGCGTCTACAGCGGCGCCCGCTTCACGGACACGTCCTACGTGCCGGGCCTGGAGGCGAGCCTGCAGTTGCTCACCCGCGCCGGCTTCACCCTGGGCGCCGCCACCCGCGCCTGGTACACCGGCTACACCTACACCATCGGCTACGTCGTGGAGGAGCAGGCCATGGGCCCCAACCCCTTCGACGGCACCGAGGGTTACGACCTGGACGCCCGCGCACAGCGCCTGACCGCCTACCCGCTCGCGTCAGCGGCGGGCCGCGAGATGTTCCAGGACTTCGACCAGGGCTTCGAACAGGGTCTGGAGGCGGTCCTGGCCGGCGTCGAGGCGACCCTGCTCCCGCACTGAGGGCTCTCACCGCAAAGCTACGGGTCACGGGCAACACCGGTGCCTGGCGATCGCACGGTGGCCGCAGAAAGCTTCACGAGGCAGCCGCCGGTGGGCTCACCCTTCCGGTCACGGAAGAACTCCACACGGGCCGGGAAATGCGCGGCTCAGCGCGTCGGGTCTACGCGGGCGAGACGTCGGCAGTGGGCACGACGTCGGGACGTCGTCACCACGTGCCTTCGCGGTCGGCGTCCGGGGCGGCCCCGAGGTCGGTGGTCGCGACCGGTTCCACTGCGCCGCCTGTCCGCGAGATGTTCCGTGTGGCCAGGGCGGACGGCGTCCTCGCCGTGTGGTGCGAGCTGTGGCCGCCGCCCGCGCGCCCTCCCCCCGCTGCCGGCGCGTGCCCCGCTCCGTCCGGTGGTCTCCTGGATACCGGCACGCAACCAGGCACCCACTTGAGAGGGATCACCATGTCCAAGCCCCTGATCGTCATCACCGGCGCCAGCTCCGGCATCGGCGCGGCCACCGCCCGCCTCCTGTCCGCCCAGGGACACCCCCTGCTGCTCCTCGCCCGCCGGCTGGAGAAGCTGGAGGAGCTCGGGCTGCCCGACACCCTGTGCCGCAAGGTCGACGTCACCGACCGGGACGCGGTCGAGGCCGCCGTGCGCGAGGCCGAAGAGCGGTTCGGGCCGGTGGACGCGATCGTCAACAACGCCGGGGCCATGCTCCTGGGCCGGATCGCGGACCAGGGCGCCGAGGAGTGGGACCGAATGATCGACCTGAACATCAAGGGCGTGCTGTACGGCATTCGCGCCGTCCTTCCCGGCATGCTCGCCCGTGGCATCGGCACGATCATCAACGTCAGCTCCATCGCCGGCCGCAAGACCTTCCCGAACCACACCGCCTATGTCGGAACCAAGTTCGCCGTCCACTCCATGTCGGAGAACCTGCGCGAGGAGGTCGCCTCCAGCGGCGTCCGCGTGGTCACCATCGCTCCCGGCGCCGTGGAGACCGAACTGCTCTCCCACACCAGCGACGAGCAGATCAAGCAGGACTACGAGGCATGGAAGAAGTCCGCCGGCGGTGCCCTGGACCCGCAGGTCGTGGCCGAGGCCATCGCCTACGCCTACCGCCAGCCGCAGAACGTCACCATCCGTGAGATCGTCCTCGCCGCCACCGGCCAGGAAGCCTGACCATCACCACGTCGCGATGGTGACGGGGGTCCCCGCTCCCACGAGGGCTCTACCGTGATCGTCGGCCTCAACGGACTGCGACTGCTGCGCGAGGCCGCCTGGACCAAGGCCCGTACGGAGGACCTCCGGTGACCCATCGCACCTTCCCCCAGCCTTCGGCCGGGGGTACCCCCATGGCCGCCGCACCCACACCGTGAGGGAGTTCACGCCCGACCGACGACACCGCTCGGAGGCCTTCGGCGTGCCGCAGCAGCAACCCCCGTTTCTGATCGCTTCGACATGAGAGCGCTATCGGTGGGGCCGGGGTGCTCGTTCGGTGAGGCGCAGCCGTCGGCGGATGTGGGTGGGCATCAGGAGGGCTTGGTCGGTGAGGACGTCCAGGAACGCGGCGGCGATGGGGTCCGGGCCGGTGCGGGTGTAGGCGGTGAGTTGGCGGCTGACCGGGGGGTCGGGGCGTAGGAGTGCGCCGGCGAAGTGCGGGGGGATGGTGTTGGCGGGGACGAGGGTGGGGCCGAGTCCGGCGGCGGCGTAGTTGGCGGCGGCGGGGGCCTGTTCGGTGCGTACCGCGATCTTCGGGTGGAATCCCGCGGCGGCGCAGGCCTGGTCGAGGATGCCGGCGAGTCCGCTGTCGGGGGTGAAGTGCACCCACTCGCGGTCCGCGAGGTCGGCCAGGCGCATTCGGGGCGTCTGGTCGGTGGAGGTGACCGGGTCGCCGACGTGGGTGATGACCAGGAACTCCTCGGTGCCGACGTACCGGATGGGGCCCTCCCAGGCGGTGGGCGGTGGTCCGAGAGCGATGTCGGCCTGGCCTGCCGCCATGGCCGCGGCGAGGTCCTCGGCGCGCCGGTGTTCGAAGAGCCGGACCCGTACGCCCGGGTACCGGTCCCGCCAGGTGCCGAGCGCGCCGGGGAGTACGCCGAAGCTGATCGAGTAGAGCGTGGCGAGGTGGAGTTCGCCGCCCGCCACCCCGGTGGCCCGGCGGGCGGCGGTGGTGGCGCGCTCGGCGTCGGCGAGGGCGGCGCGGGCGTGGGGCAGCATCGCGCGCCCGGCCGGGGTGAGCCGCACCGCGCGCGGCAGGCGCTCCAGCAGGGGACCGCCGACCTCCCGTTCCAGGGCCTGGAACTGGTGGGACAGGCCGGGTTGGGTGATGTGCAGGCGCTCGGCAGCGCGCGTGAAGGAGCCCTCGTCAACGATGGCCACCAGGTATTCGAGCTGTCTCAGCGTTGCCATGTGCTCAGCATATGAGTTCGATAGAAACGATTCCTTGGACTGATGGGTGCTGGATTTCGCAGGATGGCGCCATGCCTCACGGCGGGGGCCCGCCGCCCCGCGCCGCCACGTCCCCTGCGGAACCCTGTAGGAGCCACCGCCATGTCCGACCAGCCCAACGCCTTCGTCGTTCTGGACGCCCTGCGCGACACCCCGGCCGCGCGGGCGGCCACAGCCCAGATCACCGCGTTCCTGCGGAACGCCGTCCATCCGCGACAGGAGTCCTGATGACCACCCGCGATCCCGCTCCCCCGCTGACGGTGGGGAACATCGCGCTGTCTTTCCACCGTGCCGTCGCGGCCGTCACCCGCCGCGTCCTGGAGGCCCACGGCCATCGGGTCACCGGCCTCGAGGCACGGCACGAACAGCTCTTCCGATTGCAGGCGGCCCGTCAGGTGGACGTGCTCGTCTCCGCCTGGCTGCCCTCCAGCCACGACGGCTACCTCGCCGGGTACCGCGACGAGGTGCGCGTGCTCACCCCGCACTACGAGCCGTACTGCCTCTGGGCCGTGCCACCGTACGTCCCCGTCGAAGCGGTCGGCGAGGTCGCCGACCTCACCCGCCCCGAGGTGGCCGCGCGGATGACCCGTGCCATCGACGGTATCAACCCCGGTGCGGGGATTAGCCGCTTCTCCGCCCGGATGGTGGCCGCGTACGGCCTCGACCAGGCCGGCTACACCTTCGCCCCGGGCACCGAGCCGGGCTTCATCGCCCGGGTCGAGCAGGGGATCGCCGACCGGGAGTGGTTCGTCATCCCGCTCTGGCGTCCGCAGTACCTCAACCGCCTCCACGGCCTGCGCGCCATCGCCGAGCCCGCGGGACTGCTGGGCACCGTCGACGCGGCCAGGCCCGTCATCCGCCGTGAGGCGCTCGATCGCGTCCACCCCGACGCACTGGCCCGCCTCGATGCGCTGCACCTCGGAAACGACGGCGTCGAGGAGCTCGACACGATGATCAACGCGGACGGCCTCACACCGCTGCAGGCCGCCGACCGCTATCTGGCGAGCCACCCGGAACTACTCCCGTGACACGGCGCCCCGTCCAGCCACCCCACACCCACCCTGACCAGCGGATGCCGTGAGCGAGAACCGGACCACGACCATGCGCGCCGTCGGCTGCTCTGGCGGCTCACAGCCCGAGGGTGAACCAGGTGGTCTTGCCCTGGTCGCCCGGGCGGACACCCCATCTGTCGGCGAGGGTGGCGACGAGGAGGAGGCCGCGTCCGGACTCGTCGTCGTCGGCGGCCAGGCGCGGCTGGGGCAGTCGGGGACTCTGGTCGCTGAGTTCGACCGTGAGTTCGGTGCCGGTGCGGCGCAGGTGCAGGCCGAGCGGTCCCCGGGCGTGCTGGACGGCGTTGGTGAGGATCTCGGAGAGCAGCAACCGGGCGTCATCGGCCGCATGGGCGCAGTCCCACGAGGTCAGGACCTTGGCCAGGAAGGCGCGGGCCTCGGACACGGCGATGGGGACGGCAGGCAGCTCGGTCTCGGCGGTGGTGGCCGGCCGGGCGGTGGGGAGTTGGGCCAGGAGCAGGGTGACGTCGTCGTTGTGGCCGTGGACGTCGGGCAGCACGGCGGCCAGTACGTGGTCGGTGGCGGCCTCCAGGCTGCGGGTGGTGGCGAAGGCGTCGGTGAGGGCGGCGGCGAGCCGGTCGAGCTGGTACTCGATGTCGCTGCCGGGAGTTTCGACCAGGCCGTCGGTGTAGAGGGCGAGGGTGGCGCCGGGTGGGACGGTGGTGGAGGCCTGCTGATGGAGGATGTCGCCGACGCCCAGCGGTACGTTCACGGGGGCAGCCAGGGTGCGCACGCCGCCGTCGGGGGTGACGGCGAAAACGGGCAGGTGCCCGGCCGAGCAGAGGGTCACCTCTCCGGTGTCCAGGACGATGACCAGGTAGCAGCAGGTGATCAGCTGGTCGGGGAGGTCCAGGTCGGCGACGACCGCGTCCAGGGCCTGCATGAGTCGGTGGGGCTGCATGCCGGTCTTGGCCAGGGCGTGGGCGGCGGAGCGCAGCTGGCCCATGAGGGCGGCGGCCTCCAAGCCGCGTCCCATCACGTCGCCGATCAGCACGCCGACCCGCCCGGCGCCCAGCGGGATGAGGTCGAGCCAGTCGCCGCCCACCCCGGCGCCCTGGGTGGCGGGCAGGTAGCGGTGGGCGGCGGCCAGGCCCGGAATGGTGGGCGGGGTTCCCATCAGGCTGCGCTGCAGGGTGAGGGCGATGTGCCGCTGTTGTTCGTACAGGGCGGTCAGTTCGGCCTCGGCCCGCTTGCGGTCGCTGATGTCGCGGACGATGGCGCAGGCACCGACGACCGTGCCGTCGGCGGCGCGGGTGGGCCAGAGGGTGGCATGCACGTCCAGCAGCTCGCCGGTACGGGTGACGCGGAGGGTCTCGAAGTGCTCGACCTTCTCCCCGTTCCGCAGGCGCTCCAGCAGCACGGTGATCTCGGTGTGGTGGTCGGGCGGGGCCAGCAGCGCCACGTGCCGGCCGATGGCCTCCTCGGCCGTGTAGCCGTACAGCCGGTGGGCGGCGGCGTTCCAGTAGGTGATCTGGCCGTCGAGGGTCTTGGCGAGGATCGCGTCCTGGGAGGACTCCACCAGTGCGGCAAGCTCGTTGATGCGCTCCTCGGCGGCTTTGCGCTCGCTGACGTCGCGGACGGCGGCGGAGATGAGGAGCCCATCGGTGGTCTCCAGTGGGCTGAGACTTATCTCGACGGGGAACTCGGTGCCGTCCTTGCGCAGCCCGTGCAGCTCCAGCCCGGCGCCCATCGGGCGGACCTGGCGGTTGGCGGCGTAGCCGTCGCGGTGTGCGGTGTGATGCTCACGGAAGCGGCCGGGCACGAGCAACTCGACGGGGCGGCCCAGGAGTTCCTCGCGCCGGTAGCCGAACAACGCCTCGGTCTGTGCGTTGACCAGCATGACGGTTCCCGTGTCGTCCACGATCACCATGGCGTCCGGGGCCGCCTCCAGCAGCCCCCGGAACCGCTCCTCGGCCGCCCCGGGCCCGCTCGCCCCGGCCGCGGCCCCCGAGGGGCCGGGCATCCGGTGGGCGGGGAAGCCTCTGTCCCGGGACGCCGCGTCGGCCGTGTCTCTCATCTCAGCCCCCTGGCTTGCAGTTCACCGCGTTCCGCCCAGCCCAGCACATCCGCACCACGACCGCCCACACATGTCCGCAACTGACACACCGCCGTCGCACATGCCCGATGGAAGGGTCGAAAAGCGATGATTTCGTCATATGCTGATCGGCTACGCGCTGGTCTCGACCGCCGACCAGGATCCCGGTCATCAAACGAGCCGTCCCCGGTCGAACATGACTGCGACCGCAGCGGTCACCCGTTGCGGCGAACCGCTCGACCGAAATCCCGTATGTCCCGATTGTCGGACGCGTAGGGATGGGCCGTCCGGGTGGGTCCACCGCCAGAGCGCCACCGCCACGCCCGCCAACCACCACATCGGCTGCGCGCTCTCCCACCGCCAGGCCATCGAACAGGCACACCGAGACGGCCTCGAAAACCTGCTCGTCCTCGAAGTCACCGAGCTGAGCGCCGCCGGCCTGATCAGCACATCGAGCACGTAGACGGGCCGGTCCGCCGGACGCCCCGATGCCTTGCCCTTGCCCGCGAGTCCGACGACCACGAAGTGCGGCGCGCCAGTCCGCCACCGTCCGTCCACGACCCCGCCCGGCGGCCGGTACCGGTCGAACAGCGCGGACCGACCGCCGGGCCACAATGGCGGCATGAGTTTGATCTACACCCTGGCCGGACTGCTGATCCTGCTGACCACGGCGGCGAGCATCCTGCGCACCCTGGTGGTGCCGCGCGGGCTCTACTCCGCGTTGATCTACCGGCTCTGGGCCTGTCTGCGTGCCGTGCTGAAACAGCTGGCCGGGCCGTTCGGCGGCACGTACCAGGCACACGACCGGGCGCTGACCTGGCTGGCCCCGCTGGTACTGGTGGGCATGCTCGCCACCTGGCTGATCGGGATGCTCTGCGCCTACACCCTGCTGCTGCACGGCACTTCGAACCTGGACTGGGGTGTCTCCTTCCGGGAGGCCGGGTCCAGCCTGTTCACCCTGGGCTTCGCCAGCAGCGCCCGGCTGCGGCTGAGCTCGCTGGACTTCCTGGCCGCGGCGAGCGGCCCGCTGACCATCGCCCTGCTGATCGGCTACCTGCCCACCCTCTACTCCTCCTACAACCGGCGCGAGGTGGAGGTGACCCTGCTGGAGTCCCGGGCGGGCGAACCGGCCTGGGGGCCCGAACTGCTGGCCCGGCAGTCACTGGTGGACACCGAGACCGCGCTGCCGCAGCTCTACCGCGACTGGGAGCGGCTGGCCGCCGACATCGGCGAGGGGCACTCCAACTACCCGGTGCTGCTCGCCTTCCGCTCCCCGCAGCCGCACCGCAACTGGGTGGTCTCGCTGCTCGCGGTGATGGACGCGGCGGCGATCCAGCTGGCCCTCTGTCCCCGTTCGGCTCCGCCGGAGGCCCGACTGGTGCTGCGCGCCGGGTTCACCGCACTGCGCGACATCGCCCGGACCCTGCGCGTCGACTTCGACCCGGATCCCGAGCCGAACACCCCGATCCGCCTCACCTTCCAGGAGTTCGACGCGGCGGTCGCCATGATCATCGCGAGCGGCTTCGTCAAGGAGCGCGAACCGGTGGACGCCTGGCCGCACTTCCGGGGCTGGCGGGTCAACTACGAGTTCCTCGCCTACGAGCTGGCCCGGCGCGGCGACGCCGTCCCCGCCCTCTGGTCCGGTCCCCGGGACTTCCCGTCCACCCCGATCCCGCCCCGCCGCCCGGCCGACCGCCGGCCCCAGGCCGCGTGACCGCCGGCACACCCGCGCCGCCCCGGGGGTACCGAGCCCGGCTCGGTAGACCGGGTACGCGAAGAGTCCGAGGCCAGCGACCTCACCGCTCATCGCGCCAAGGGACCGTCAGAAACACGCGGCCCGCCGCCAGAAACCCGTCAAGCCTACGTGCTCCCGGCCCGGGGGAGGCGTTCACTAGGAGGGTGCCCAACGGTCCTCTCCAGAGGTCTTCTTCGGCGGCCGCCGCCGTACCGCCCCGTCCGGTGGTCCACGGCGCGGGCCGCCACCCGCTCCTCGACTCCTTCTTCCGCCCCGAGACGCCCGGGGCAGGCACCCTGGCCGCGCACGTCCTGCTCACCGGGAACGGCGCGTACTGGGCCGACCGGGCGCTCTTCCCGCGCACCGCACTGGTGCACTGCGGCCCGCACCGCGTCCTGCGCGGGGACCCGCGCCTCCTCCCGGCGGAGCGGCTCGCCCCGCTCGGCCGCGGGCAGTTCAGCGCACCCGACCGCTTCCTCCCGCTGCTCGGACGGACCTTCACCTCGGTGATGCCGTGGGTGCGGGTGATCTGCGCCCAGCAGCACCCGCCGCGCCCGGCGGACCTTCCCCCCGGCATCCGGCTGCGGCCGTTGACCACGGCGGACGAGCTGGCCCAACTCTCCGGTCTGGCACCGGGACTGGGTTGGATCACCGACACCTGGGGGCCGGACGGCCCGAACCGCGCACCGGCCGCCGCAGCCGGTGCCTGGGGTGCCTTCCTCCAGGGCCGGCTGGTGTCGGTCGCGACCACCTATCTGCGCGGGCAGGTCCACGAGGACGTGGCCGTGGTGACGGTCCCGGAGTTCCGCCGGGCCGGCCTCGCCCTGGCCTGCGTCGGTGCGGTCACCGGCGCCATCCGGCGCCGCGGCCGGATCCCCACGTGGACGGTGCCCGGCTCCAACGGGCCGAGCCGCGCCCTGGCCGAGGCGGCGGGCTTCGTCCCGCTGCGCCAGGAGATCGTCTACTGGGTCGGCCCGGCGCGCTGAGCACCACCGTCGGAGCCTGCAGTGGCCGGCTCACCGTGCTCGCCGCGGCGTCCGCCCCGAGGTCCCGGCGGTGTCCGGGCCCCGAGGGGCCAGCGTCAAGCGTTGACCATTATCACGCCAGCAGCAAATGCCGCATAGGAATGGCTGAAAATGTCTCATATTCTCTGACTTGCAGGCTTGTTGTGCTCGGAGAAGGCGCCCATCCTGATACCGCCTTGGCATGGCCAAGGAAACGACTCCCGGACGAGTCATCCCGGACGAAGCAGGAGAAGTGCGCATGAAGACGAGATCCGCCCTCACCCGTGTTTCGACAGTACTGGCCGGCGGCCTGGCCACCGCCGGCCTGCTCGCTCCGCCCGCGTCGGCCGCCGACACCTCGCTCAGCCTTGCCTGCCAGGCGACGCCGCCGATCGGCTCCGCCCAGACCTTCACCCTGCACGCCGCGGTCACCGCCACCGCGCCGCAGACGGTGGCCGCCGGCAGCCAGTTCTCCGTCACACTGGCGCCCGACCCGCTCACGGTCCCGACCTCGGTGAGCGGGTACACCCTGCAGTCGATCAGCAACATCCAACTCACCGTCCCGGTGCCCGCGAACACCACCCTGGTCGACGAGTCGGTCTCGGGCGGCACCGACCCCGGCAGCGCGAGCGTCGCCGTCAACGGCGGCAACGTCGTTGTGAAGCTGAGCAGTTCGATCGCCGGCGGAAGCACGTTCACCCTGCCCGCCCTCACCCTGGACCTGACGGCCGGCGCTTCCGGGAGCACCGTCCAGACCGCACTCGGCGGCACCGACTACTCGAACCCGGGGCTGACCTTCACGGCGACCGTCCCGATCGCCTTCTTCACGGTCGACGTGCCCACCGCCTGCTTCCCCTCGCCGCAGGCGGTCCTCAGCTCGACCGGTGTCAGCTGAGCGTCCCCCAAGCTCGGCGACCCACCGCTCCTCCCGGGCCCACCGCCACCGGACGGTGGACCCGGACAGCGGCCCCGGACGCGCAGTTGCGGGCCCGGACACCCGGACAGCCACGACTCCCGGCCGCGATCCGCCCGAACGGCTTCCGAAGACGATCGGCGAACCTTAAAGCTTCCTTAGTCATGGCTTCCGGAGGGATTTTCGAGCGTGGCACGCCCGTAGGATCGGCCAACGCAAGCCGAACCGACATCTTGTGATGGTACGTCAGAGAGGCGATCCACCCCCATGGCCACGGAAGCCGATCCCGCCGGCGGATTCGGCCGGTTCCCGGGAACCGCGCCGGTGCGGGTCGGCGTGGACAACAACCGCTGCCACGTCTACGGCATCTGCGAGCAGGAAGCCCCGGAGACCTTCCGGATCTCGGCGGACGGCTCGCTCCACTACGAGACCGCCGTACCCGCCAAGCACGCGGCGGCGGCCAAACAGGCCGCCCGGCTCTGCCCGATGCGGGCCATCACGGTGCGGGAGACACCCCCCGGTCGCACGGGACGGCCGCGTCCCAGGACGGCGGCACGGCGCAGCGCGGGCCGGATCGTGGTCGCCGGCGGCGGGCCGGCCGGGCTGGGCGCGGCGACCCGGCTCCGCGAGCGGGGCTTCGCCGGCGAGCTCGTCGTGGTGGGCGAGGAACCCAGGCTGCCCTACAGCCGTCCACCGCTGTCGAAGCAGTTCCTCACCGGTGAACTGCACGGCGAGGACCTGGCCTTCCACCAGGACACCGACGCGCTCTGGCTGCCGGGTACCCAGCTGGTCGGCCTCGACCCGGTGCGGCGGACGCTGGAACTGCGCGGCGCGGAACACCTCGCCTACGACGGGCTGGTGATCGCCACCGGTGTCGCCGCGCGGCAGCTGCCCGAACGGCCGGTCTTCAGCCCCCGCCTGCGCACGATCCGGACCCTGGAGGACGCGGCGGCGCTCCGGCAGGCCCTGCAGCACGCCCCGCTGCGCCGGGTGGTAGTCGTCGGCGGCGGCTTCGTCGGCTGCGAACTGGCCTGCACCGCAATCCGGTTGGGCCTGGACGTGACGCTCCTCGCAAGCGGTCACCGGCTGCTCGAACGGATCCTCGGCCCGCAACTCGGCGAGGTGGTCGGCCGGATCCACCGCCGCGCCGGGGTGGACCTGCGGCTGCGCACCCGGATCACCGACTGGGCCGACACCGGTGACGGACTGCGGCTGCGGCTGAGCGACGGCTCGTCCGTCGAGGCCGACCTGGTACTGCTCGGCGTGGGAGGCGTCCCCCGCACCGAGTGGCTGCGCGGCAGCGGGCTGGACATCCGGGACGGCGTGCGCTGCGACCGCTTCTGCCGGGTGCTGGACCCGGACGGCCTGCCGATGCCCGACGTGGTGGCGGCCGGCGATGTGGCGCGCTGGCCCAACGAGCGCTTCGACTCCGTCGCCCGCCGGGTGGAACACCTCATCCACGCGGTGGAGATGGGCCAGCACGCCGCCGACTCACTGCTGCGCGGGCCCGACCGGGCGCAGCGTTTCGCCCCGGTGCCGCGCTTCTGGTCGGAGCAGCACGGCGTCCGGATCCAGGCGGTGGGCCTGCCCGCGCTGGCGGAGCGCGTCCGGATCGCCGAAGGGTCGCTGCGCTCCGAGCGCTTCGTCGCCACCTTCCACCGCGACACCCGGGACGGCTCGCAGACCGTGGCGGCGGTCGCGTTCGACCTGCCGAGCCGAGTGCTGGAGTACCGGGACCTGGTCGGACTCGTCACTCCCTCCCACGCTGCTGCCGGACCGGACTTCCCCGTGGCCGCCGGAGCGGACTTCCCCGCTACCGCCGGAGCGGACCGAAGGGGTCCTCGTTGAGCCGACGAGCCATCCGCTCACACCGTTCGTGCCGGCGCGGCAGGCCGTCCCACCGGGGGCTGCTGCCGGGCTGCTGAGCCTGCCCGCCCGACTGCGGGTGCGTCGGGCACTGATCGCCCTGGTGAGCCGGGCACGCCGTGCTCCGCCGCCAGCGCCGACGCCGCCTCGGGCCGCCGGCCCCAGACCCCGGCGAACGCCACCCCGGGATGCGCCGCCAGCCCGGGCGCGTGCACCCGCGCGGCCCGCGGCCCCGTCCTCAGCAGCCCTACTCGCATACCCCTGCCTCCACCAGCGTCGGCCGCCCGGACCGACGGACCGTCAGTCCTTGACCGGCTCCAGCCGGCCCTCGCCGCCGCTCGCGGTCTCGGCCTGAGCGGCGTGGGCGGTCCGAGCGGCGTGGGCCTTGGCCGCCCGCCGCTTGAACAGCCAGGCCGAGGCCGCACCGATGCCGAGGGCGACGACCAGGCCGATGTAGGAGAAGTCCTTCAGCCACTTCTCGGCCACCTTGCCCACCTGGTAGACCAGCAGCGTGGTGCCGCCGGCCCAGGCGACCCCGCCGAGCACGTTGGCGATCAGGAACTTCCAGTACGGCATCCGCAGCGCGCCCGCGAGCGGCCCGGCGAAGATCCGCAGCAACGCGATGAACCGACCGAAGAAGACCGCCCACATGCCCCACCTCTGGAACGAGCGCTCGGCGGACTCCAGGTGGTCGGGCCCGAAGTGCTTGGGGAACTTGCGGCCCAGCTTCTCGAACAGCGGCTTGCCGCCCTTGCGGCCGATCGAGTACCCGATCGAGTCACCGACGATCGCCCCCAGGATCGCGCAGGCCGCCACCCCCCAGGGGTTGATCGTTCCGCCTACGGCCATCATGGAGGCCGTGATCAGGGCGATCTCTCCGGGCAGCGGGATACCGAGGCTCTCCACTCCGATGATCAGCCCGACCAGCGCGTAGACGGCCGTCGGCGGGACACTCTCGATCCACTGATCGATGTGCAAAACCGGTTACCTCCGTGGGCAGCACGAGACGGCGCGCCTCGCGCATGACGAGCAGGAAAGGGCTCGCGTTCCCCGACGAGCCCCCGTTCAAGGGAGGGTAACCCGAGAGCCGACCTCCGAGGTTTGGTAACGCCCGTCGGCTGGGCTTGGTTCCTACGCACCCGATTCCCAGCCGACCGGCTCCGCCCCGGCCCCTACCCGCCCGGTGTCTTCCAGGCCGGCCTGACGCCGACTGCTCATCCCCGCGGTCCGCGAAGCGCAGCGCCACCACCGACGGCCGCCGGGAACCGATCAGCGGCGGCCGCACTTTTCAACGAGCGGCGAGCGGAGCTTCCTGCAGACCATCACGGGCCCCCGGAGCGCAGGCGCGGGGCGTGCCCGTTACCGTCTTGGTCCTGCTGTGGCGTACACCACGGTGCCGGTCACCAGCAGGGCCCACGCGGTCCCGGTGGACGCTGCCGTGCCGGGGGGAAAGATCATCCATTTGACCACCTGTCCCGCGGTGCCGCGCGGAGTCGGGACGAGGAGGGTGAACGCGAGCCAGCCGATCGGCAGGGTCCATGCGAACTGTGCCCCGCACAGCGCCGCCCCGAGCGCGGCCAGGCCGACCAGGCCCGCGCTGTCCCGGACGACGACCTCGGTGGGGGCGAGCTTCGTTCCCACCGCCTGGACCGCCAGCAGCGCTGCTCCGGCGAACGCGCCGATCAGCAGCACGTGCGCCGCCCGGCGGGGCACCCACCGGATCGCGGCCGTCCTCTCCAGCACGACATCCGGCCCACCGAGCCCGACGGAAGCGGCCGCCACGTTCGCGGTGAGGAGCAGGATCACCATCCCCAGGTCCACCGGGCCCGGGCCGTTGAGGGCCCACAGCGCCAACGCGGTGAGCGCGACCGCAACGGCCGAGGTGGGCACCTGTCGCGAACGGGCGTACAGGATCAGCCATCTCATCGCGGCACCTCCCCCATCAGCACGGGAAGCTGGTCGTACCCCGCACAGGAGAGCGCGGCGGCGCGCAGTTCGGCGATCCGCGAGCGCTGCTCGGCCGGTGACAGCGCCGTCAGCTTCTGCCAGGCGACGTCGGCGTCCGCCCAGGTATTGGGCCCGTACGCGTCGCTGCTCCTGTCGTCCAGCGGTTGGAGTCGGGAATCACGGAGGGCCCAGCTCACGGCGACGCTCTGGGCGGCGACGCCGCGGCGCCCCCCGCCCTCCCGGTCGTTGTTCCCGTGGCAGCTCGGTGCCAGGCCCTGGGCGATCAGCGCGCGGGTCAGGTCCTCACCTGCGGCATCGGCGAGCAGCCGGTCGTCGAAGTCGACCAGCACCACGTCGCCGGAGAGTTCGCGTTCGTCGCCGAGCGCGCGCAGCGTGGTGTCCTCCCGCACCGAGTTCGGCGCCTGGTCGCCCAGGACGTCGTGCAGCACGCGCAGCGCCTCCTTGCCGCGCAGCGCGAGCTCGGGCAGGCGTGAGCGGTTCGCCTGCGTCACGCACACCGGTCCGTCGCAGACCAGGGCGGCGGCGGCCTTGTCGACGACGTAGGTGTCGCGCGGAGTGGCCGGGAGGACCGGCAGGGCCAGGGCCGCGCCGGCCAGGACGGGGACCACCGCGAGCAGCCGGGCCCGGCGGGTCACGGCCGACAGCAGTGCGAAGCCGGTGGCGAGCACGCCGAGGAGCCAGAGCGTCTGACCGAGGTGCACGGAGCCGGACAGGGTCAGCAGCATCTCCCTCGGCTCCGCGGTCACCGGGGACAGTTGGGCGAGCCGGTTCGGCGCGCTGCTCGACGGCAGTGCCCCGTCACTCTTCGGCGCCACGAGGAGGCTCGCCATGAGGAAGACCACCACCAGGGCCGGCGGGGTGAGCACGGAGGGCAGGGTCCGCGCGACACCCATGCCGAACACCGCCCCCGCGACGAGGGCCAAGCCCGCGACGAGCGAGATCGGCAGCCAGCCGAGGGGCGTGTAGGTGGTCCGGCCGAGGGCCACCTGGACTGCGCCCACGAGAACCAGGAGGCCGAAGCCCGACGCCAGCGCGAGCGCCATCGCACCTGCGGGCAGCGCCGCACGGCGCCAGGCCGGCAGCGGCGTGGTCGTCAGCAGTTCGGCCGTCCGCGACCGGGATTCGCGCAGCCCGTACACCGCCCCCATGCCCACCGCGAGTGGCCACCAGAAGGCCAGCCAGTACCGGGTCCACATGGCCATGGAGGTCCACTGGGCCGTCCACCCCGCGTTGCCCCTCCACCAGATCCCGTCGATCGGAAAGAAGATCGCCAGGCTGCCTCCCAGGACGACGACGCCGGCCCACGGGGCGACGGAGCGCTTCAGTTCGATGCGCAGGACACGTCCGATCACCAGATGCCTCCCTGCTGCCCGGAGTTGCGGAGCAGCGCCGAGTAGCCGCGCTCCAGGGGACTGTCGCCCGGGTACTCGGGGCCGCCCGCCGCGGCCAGGTCGTCCGGCGTGCCCTGGAAGACGAGGCGGCCGTCGGCGAAGAGCACCACGTCGGAGCAGGCGGCCGCGACGTCCTCGACCAGGTGGGTGGAGACGACCACACAGGTGTCGCGGCCAAGTTCCTGCAGCAGCTCGCGGAAGCGCAGCCGCTGCGCCGGGTCCAGGCCGGCCGTCGGCTCGTCCAGCAGCAGCACCGCGGGGTCGTTGACGATGGCCTGGGCGATGCCGGCGCGCCGCACCATGCCGCCGGACAAGGTCTTCATCCGGTGGTCGGCCCGGTCCGCCAGGCCCACCCGCTCCACGGCCCGCTGGACGGCCGCGGGGACGTCCGCCTTCGGCACCTCCTTCAACCAGGCCATGTACTCGACGAACTCACGCACCGTGAAGCGCTTGTAGTAGCCGAAATCCTGCGGCAGGTAGCCGATCCGGCGGCGCAGGGCCCGGTGGTCGCCCATCGCGCCCATGGAGGTGCCGAGCAGCTCCAGTTCGCCCTCGGCGGGGCGCAGCACGGTGGCCAGCGCCCGGATCAAGGTGGTCTTTCCCGCTCCGTTGGGCCCCAGGAGGCCGTGGGCGCCGGTGCCCAGGGAGAGGTCGAGCCCGTCGACGGCCATCTTCTTCCGTCCGACGCGCACTCTCAGGCCGCTGGCCCGGATCTCCCAGGCGTAGGTCTTCGGCGCGGTGTCGGCCGCGCTCGTCACAGGTGTCATGCGGTGGTTCCTCACGAGGGTCGATGATGGTTTCACAGCGTTGAGTACGCGTTTCTCCGGGCGATCACGGCGCCGATTCCGAGCGCGAGGAGCAGCCCCCACACGGGCAGCCGGTCCGGCTGGAGGACGAGCCGCAGGACAAGGGGGACGCGGCCGGTGGCCCACACGGGTAGCACGACGACGACGCCCCACGCGATCAGCAGCCCGGCGGCGGCGCGGGTCACGCCGACCACGCTGCCCAGCGCCAGGGCGGTGGAGGTGAAGGCCAGGGAGGGCAGCAGCCACTGCGCGGCCGTCATGGTTCCGGTCAGCCATCCCCCCACCAGGAGCCCGGGCAGGACCACCACGAGGACCGCCGTGGTGCGTCTGAGGAGCAGGGGCAGGCCGGCTCGGGCGGTCGACGCCGTCAGTTCGTGCGCCGGGTCCAGTCTGCGCGACCACGACACGGCGACACCGCACAGCGGCAGCACGGGCGCGATCGGCAACAAGGGAGAGGCGCCGCCGAAGGACGTCGGCGACGCGACCGCGTCCAACAGCAGCGCCATCAGGGTGACGACGACGGTCATGGCCAACCACGGGGCCATGACCGGCGTCAGCCAGGCCGAGACCCACCTCGGGCGGTGTCGCCGCGAGGGCGCCCTGACGGCCGCGTCCAGCTGCGGTTCCAGACCGGCCCGGACGGTGTCGAGGAGCGCGGCGACGTCGGGCGCCCCGGTGCTCACGGAGGCCGCCAGGTGGCTCCGGCACGGCGCGCACGTCTCAAGATGGGCCTCCAACGCCCATACCGTGTCCGCGGCCATCGCCCGGTCACCACGTGCGTAGTCGTCGATCGACCGCCTCGACGCGTGTTCCCTGCTCATGCCAGCGCCTCCCGCATCGCGATCCGGGCCCGGCGGGCGCGGGTCTTGACCGTGCCTTCGGGCAGTCTGAGCAGGACGGCGGTCTCCCGGACGGAGAGCCCGTCGAGCACCGTGGCCTGCAGTACCTCTCGGAGTTCCGGCGCAAGTCGCCGCAGGGCGTCGCCGACGTCGCCGCCGACGGTCCCGGCGAGTGCCTCTTCCTCCGCCGCGGGCACCACCGCCCGCTCGGCGGCGGCGACCGGCGGTTCGGCGTGGTGGGCACGGCGCCGGAAGGCGTCGACCAGGCGGCGCGCCGCGATCGTCCACAGCCACCCGACGGCCGTCCCGCCGACCGCGCTCCCGGCGAACGCGCCCGCCGCGCGCCACACCGCCAGATAGGTCTCCTGCATGACCTCGGCGACGATCTGCTCGTCCGCGCAGCGGCGGCGCAACCGCACCGCCAGCCACGGCGACGTGCGCCGGTACAACTCGTCGAACGCCCCGCGGTCACCTCTGGCCACCAGCCGGACGAGGCGTTCCTCATCCAGCTCGTCCGGTGCTCTCCTGCGTGATCTCACACCAGCCAGACGCCCGATGCGGCGCACAGGTTCTACATCCGCCGTGACCTGCGTCACAGTGTCGCGTGCGGAGGTTTGTGATCCCTCCGAAACTCCGTCGCCTGGCTGTGTAGGCGACAACGGGCGCTGGTCCACTTCTTGTGGTCGCGTACGCAGCGTGACCGTCGATCTTCGAACCGGCGACACCGGCCACTCGGTCTGAGCGCCGAGCAGCTGGTACGGACCGCAGGTCCAGATGGTCCTGCAGCAGTCGTCGCATCACCCGCACAGGACCACTCGGCGACGCCGCGTTCTCACCGGCAGCCTCCCCACCCGGCTCTTCGGCCAGAACTTCGGCGCGGCAGCCACCAGCCCTTCGTCTACGACCGCCCGGGCTGCCCGGCGAACTCCAGGACGGTGACCGAGGGGCGGCGGGTGGCCAGCGGCGGGACGGTCAGCGCGAACGGCAGCAGGGCACCGACCAGCCCGCGCCCGCCGATCGGCCGGACGTCCCGCACCGCGGCCACCGCCGGACTGGCAGTTCGCAGCTTGGCTCTCTCATCCGCGTCCATCGCCCACGGCATCGGAGGCACCTGGTAGCCGTGGATGCGGATCCTGCCGCTCAGAGTGAGCCGGCTGACCCAGCGCGGCACCGCGTCCAGCACCAGCGAGCCACCCGGGAACCGCTCGGCACAGCCCGCGATCAAGGTCCGCACCTCGGCCGGCCGGAGATACATCAACAGGCCCTGCGCGGTGACCAGCACCCCACGGCTGCGGTCCACCTCCTCGGCCCACCCCAGCTCGGTGGCGTCAGCGGCCAGATAACGCTGCCGCGGCCCGAGCGGCAGCAGCTGCTCGCGCAGCGCCACCGACTCGGGCAGGTCCACGGTGAGCCACCGGGCCCGGCCGTTGTCGACCCGCCAGTACTGAGTCTCCAGCCCCTCCCCCAGACAGACCACCGTGCCGCGCGGCTCCCGGGCCAGGAAGTCCGCCACCTCGCGGTCGAAGGAGCCCACCCGCAGTGCCTGCAGCTGAGCGAGTAGATCACTGCTGCCGAAGCGCTCGGCGAACGGGAAGTCGATCCGCTCGACCAGTTCCACGGCCTTGGGGTCGTGCAGCAGTCCGTCGGGGCGGCGGGCCTCGACGGCCCGTTGGTAGAGGGTCCAGAGCGTGGTTTCGGAGACCCCTTCCAGCTCGGCCTTCACCTCTCCCCGGGACGGGATCCCCGGAGCTCCTTCGGACGAGACCCCGGAACCACCGGGCTGATCCACCGCCATCCGACTCTCCTCCGCCTGGTCCGCACGTAGCCTGCCGTCGGCATTCTGGCACCGGACCGGTGGCGCGGCCGCTCAGTCGAGGCCGAACGCGCCCTCGGGCGGCGGCGGCGAGTCCTGGGCCTCCGCGTCCCGTACCGGCCGCGTGCGGCCGACCAGGCCGGCGAGCTCGGCGTCCTCGCAGAGCCGGGCCGGGAAGGTGTCACCGGCGAGACGGCGGCCGAGCTCCTCGACCGGCAGCGGGCGGTCGGAGCCGATCAGCAGGATGTTCCCGTACCTGCGACCGCGCAGGACCGACGGCTCGGCGGCCAGGCAGGCGTACGGGAAGACCGCGCGCACGGTGGCCGCCTGTGCTCTGGCGAAGGCGAGAGGCGGCCCGTCGGCGATGTTGGCGGCGTAGGCGCCGCCGGGGCGCAGCGCGGCCCGTACCTGCTGGAGGAACTCGACCGAGGTGAGGTGCGCCGGGGTGCGCGAGCCGTGGAAGACGTCCGCGACCACCAGGTCCGCGCCGGCCACCGGGGCCTGCCGCAGGCCCTCGCGGGCGTCGGCGATGTCGACGTCGATGCCGTCCGGCCAGGGCAGCTGTTCGGCGATCAGCCGTATCAGCGGACCGTCCACCTCCACCACCCGCTGGTGCGAGCCCGGCCGGGTGGCGGCCAGGTAGCGCGGGATGGTGAGGGCGCCGCCGCCCAGGTGCAGCGCCTCCAGCGGCTGCCCGGCGGGTGCGACGGTGTCGACCAGATGGGCGATCCGCTGGATGTACTCGAACTCCAGGTACGTGGGGTCGGCCAGGTCCACGTACGACTGGGTGGTGCCGTCCAGGGTGAGCATCCAGCCGTGCTCGCGGTCGAGGTCGGGCCACAGCTTCGCGGTGCCGAGCGCGACCTGCCGCTCGACCGGACGGCCCTTCTGCCTACTCATGCGGCAGCGCCGGGAAGTACGCGTCGATCCAGCGGTCCAGTTCGGCGAAGACCTGGGCGCGGGCCTGCTCGCCGGAGAGCACCAGGTCGTGCACGCCGCCCTCGATCCGGACGGTGGTGACGTGGCGTCCCAGGCGCGGCGCGAGCGCGGCGATGTCGTCGGCGCGCAGGACGGCGTCCCGGTGGTGCAGTGCCGGGTCCCACTTGGCAGTGACGATGGAGGCGGTGGAGGCCATCACCAGGACCGGGCAGTCGATGCCCAGGCCCTGGCGGACCCGGCGGTGGCCGCGCTGGATGGCGGCCAGCCAGCCGGCGAAGAGCGGGAAGCCCTCGGCGGGCTTGAGGGTGAGGTCGAAGTCCCAGCTGCCCTTGTGGTCGCGGTGCAGGCTGTGCACGTAGTGCGGGTTGAGCGGAGCGGGCAGCTTGGTGGTGGGTGCGAGCCGGCCCATCGCCTCGATGGCGGGCGCGCCGAGGTTGCGCACGGCGGGGGCGGCGGGCATCGCCAGGAAGGGGCTGTTCAGGAACAGTCCGTCGACCAGCCCGCGGCGCGCCCGGCGGGAGGCCCACAGCGCGGCGATCAGACCACCGGTGGAGTGGCCGTTGACCAGCAGCTGGGTGTGTCCGTCGACGTCCCGGATGATCCGGACCGCCTCGTCCAGCTCCTCGTCGTAGGCCCGCAGGTCGCGGACGAAGTTCGGCGACTGATGCGGCCTCAGCGATCGCCCGTACTTGCGCAGGTCCAGGGCGTAGAACGAGAACCCCGCCGCGACGAAGTGTTCGGCCAGGTTGGTCTGGAAGAAGTAGTCCGTGTAGCCGTGGAGGTAGAGCACGGCCCGCTGGGCCCCGGGGACCAGCCGGCGCACCAGGGTCGCGCTGACGGCGCCCTCCTCGTCGGAGGCCAGCGGCAGCTCGGCCGCCTCGTACGGGGCACCCAGGATGTCTTCTCGGAACTCCACGTCTGCTGCCGCACCCATTCTCTGCTCTGACCTGCCGTTACAGGACCATCCTCCCAGGACCACCGACGATACCGCCAGGCCCTCGGCGGTCAGGCGCCAGTGCCCTCCGAAGCCGCCGCCGAGGCCCGGTCGCGCAGGACGGAGATCACACCGAGGCCGGCCGCGCTGACCGGGACGGCGAGCAGTGCGCCGAGGATCCCGGCCACGCCGGAGCCCGCCACCACGGCGATCATGATGGTGGCGGGGTGCAGTTCGACCGTGCGGCTCTGGATGACCGGCTGCAGCACGTTGCCCTCGATCATCTGGACGGCGAGCACCACCCCGAAGGTCCAGAGCGCGGTGCTGAGGCCGCCGTCCGCGAGTGCCACCAGCACGGCCACCGTGCCGGAGAGAAACGCCCCGATGAACGGGATGAACGCGCCCATGAACACCAGCGCGCCCAGTCCCGGCGCGCCCGGCACCCCGAGCAGCAGCAGGCCGATGGTGATGAAGGTGGCGTCGATCAGTGCGATCAGGGTGGTGCCGCGCATGAAGCCGGCCATCGCGGCGAACGCCTTCTCCCCGCAGGCGATCACCGTCCCGGCCCGGACGGGCGGCAGCACCGAGTGGACCAGGTCGCCGCTGCGGTGGCCGTCCCGCAGGAAGAAGAAGACCAGTGCCAGTGCCAGCACTCCGCCGGTGATCACCTGGGTCGCGAACCCGAGGCCCGAGATGACTCCGTTGGCCAGCTTGGAGACCAGCGAACTGCCCGAGCCCGCCGACTGCGACAGCGCGTACCGGATCTTCTCCCCGAGCGGTCCGAGCCAGGAGGCCACCTGGTCGCCCGCGTGCCGCAGTGAGTCGGCGATCTGCGGGGCACTGTGCACCAGTGAGTTGGTCAGTACGGCCAGCACCGCGAACACCGCGATCACCAGCACCGCGCAGGTCAGCCCGGCCGCCATGGCCCGCCCGAGTCCGCGTGCCACCAGCCAGGGCATCACCGGCTGGAGCAGCGCGGTCGCCAGCAGCGCCAGGACCAGCGGCACCGTCGCCGCCCTCAGCTGCACCAAGGCGAAGACGAGGAACCCGGCGACCGCCAGGAGCAGGATCACCGCGGCCGACCAGGCCGCCGCCCTGCGCACCGCGGGCGGCAGCGTGGGATCCGGTCTCCGCCCGCCCCCGGGGCCTTCGCCCGCCGCGCCTGGGGGTGTGGTCTCCACCGACATCCCGACTCCAGCTTCGCCCGAGTGGTCCTGATTCAGCACATCTCAGCACGTGATCTGACGGAATGTCCGACGATCGACCTCGCGGCGCGCGATCTTCCGCTCCCGGTCCTCCCCCCGGCCCGGCGCTCGCGCGGGCCGGGCTCCGATCCGCGGCCTGATCCGCCGCACCGGGGGCGGGCACTCCCATCATGGATTAGCTAATGGTAGAAATGGATCCAACGCATTAGTTGCTTGCACGCTTCCCGAGAGGAGCCCGCCGTGGCAGCACGTCCGCCCTTCCCCCCGTTCGACGAGGAGACCGCCCTCCAGAAGGTCCAGGCCGCCGAGGACGCCTGGAACACCCGCGACCCCGAGCAGGTCGCGCTCGCCTACACCGAGGACTCGGTCTGGCGGAACCGGGACCGGTACCTCACGGGCCGGGCGGAGATCACGGTCTTCCTGCGGGAGAAGTGGTCCCGGGAGCTCGACTACGCCCTCCGCAAGGAGCTCTGGGGCTTCCGGGGCAACCGCATGGCGGTCCGGTTCCAGTACGAGCACCACGACACGTCCGGCCAGTGGTGGCGCAGTTACGGCAACGAGCTGTGGGAGTTCACCGAGGACGGGCTGATGCGCCGCCGGGAGGCCAGCATCAACGACGTCCGGATCGACGGGACGGAACGACGGATCTTCGGCCCGCGGCCGGAGCACGAGCGCGGATTGCTCCTCCCCGTGTGGTGAGCCGCGCGAGGGCCTGCTCGGACCGTCCTCGGGGCGGGCCCCCGCCGCAAGGCACCGCCGGGACCTCGGGCAGGACCCCGGCGACCTCAAGTACCAGCGCTCCGAACCGGGTCGTGCGGCGCGTGCCGGTGGCGGCCATATCGCGGCAAGTCCACTCCGCCGGAGGGGACTTGAGTCAGTCCGTCTGCTCCACCGCCATCCGCCCACCGCCAGCGAAGGCGAGCAACCGCTCGCCCTCCTCGACCAGTTCGGCTCGTGTCGGTCGATCCAGGGCGGTGAACGGCCGCACCCGCAAGGTGTCCCCGTCCAGCCGCCAACTACCCGCCACCAGTCCGTCCACCAGCACCGTTCCGAGCACGATGCCGTTCTGCGTCATCACCCGGGGGCGGCGGCGCTCCGGCAGGACCCGGCTGCGGTCGGCGTGCGAGAGCAGCAGGTTGTCGAGTAAGGCGGCTCGGGAGCGGCCTGCGCCTGCAGGCCCACCAGGTGCCCGATCATCGCCGCCGGGGCCATGGCGGTCCGGGCGAGCAGGTGCTGACGGGCCAGCAGCGCCCGCCCGAGCGCACGGGTGCTCAGCACCGGCAGCCGCCGGCCGCCGCCGCTCACCGCCTGCGGTCCAACACCCTGCGCAGCACCGCGATCCGGTTGCTGGTCAGCGAGTCCACACCGGCCGCGGCCAGCCGGAGCATGGTGCGGCGGGTGTCCACCGTCCAGGTGCTGACGGCGAGCCCCAGCTCGTGCGCGGCGTCCACGTAGGCCGCGTCGACCAGACCGAAGGGCGGGTTGACGTAGCGCGGCCGCAGGTCGTCCAGCAGCGGGCGGCCGGGCAGCCTGGGGTGCTTCCAGGTGAGGGCGATGTCGGCGTCCGGTGCGTGCTCCCGGACCGCGAGCACGGCGGCGACCGGGCCGCAGAAGCCGACCCGGTCCTCGGCACCGAGGCCGGTGACGGCGGCCCAGGTGGCGGCCACCGGGGTGGCGTCGTCCAGATCGATCAGGAGCTTGGCGCCCGGGGTTTCGGCGACCGTCTTCAGCGTCTCCGCGAGGGTCGGCACCCGCAGCTCGCCGCCGAGTTCGCCGAGCTGCGCCAGGGTGACCGAGCCGATCCGGCGCGGGTCGCCCCAGAGGCGCTCCAGGGTGGGGTCGTGCAGCAGGACGGGGACACCGTCGCGGGTGAGCTGGACGTCCACCTCGACGGCGTCGGCTCCGGCGGCGAGCGCCGACTCGACCGAGGCGAGGGTGTTCTCGCGGTGGCGGTACGGGTCACCCCGGTGGGCGACGGCGAGCACCGGACGGAAGGACGGAGCGGGCACGGTTATCTCACTCGGCGGTATGTGGCGGGACATGGCGTGACGCGGCGGGACACGGCTGATGGCCGGTCAGCGGCGTTCCACGACCACGTTGGTGGACTTGATGACGGCGGTGGCGGGTGCGCCGGGCACCAGGTTGAGCTCCTCGGCCGACTCCCGGCTGATCAGCGACACCACCCGGAACGGACCGGCCTGGATCTCCACCTGCGCGGCCACGTCACCGAGCACCACCTCGGTGACGATGCCGGGGAAGCGGTTGCGCGCGGACGACGGACGGCCCTCGGTCGCGGCGTTCTCGGGCCTGGCCAGTTCACGGGCGAAGGAGGCGAGCTCGGCCCCGGCGATGATCCGGTGCCCGTGCTCGTCCCGCTGGGCGGCGAGCCGGCCCGCATCGACCCAGCGCCGCATGGTGTCGGCGCTGACGCCGAGCAGCGCCGCGGCCTCGCCGATGCGGTAGGGGTTGATCGGCCGGTCGGGCTGGCCCATGAGCGCTCCTGGCGGTGTGGTCCGGTGGGGGCTGTTCTCCTCCGGGGCCATCCTGCCGTACCCGGCGGTCCTGGTTCGACCAAGGGTCGATCGGAGCCGTCTCCGCTCCTGGACAGCGGGATTCGGGCACGGCCGCCCGGGTGTCGGAGACCTACCGCGCGGCTCGCACCACGGCTCGGCCGAGCGGACGAGCGGGATCCGTGAGTCCGGGCCGCCCCGGGGCGCGGCTACTCAGAGTGCCGCGGGCTCGGCCTGCGCCGGCGCGGCCGCGTCGGGGCCGGCCAGGTGGTCGCTGAGCCAGGCCATCGAGGCGGGCAGCATCCGGTTCCAGGTGTTGAAGTTGTGCCCGCCGTTGTCGAGCATGATCCAGGAGACGTTCATCGGCCGCTGCACCGCGTCGATGAACGCCTTGGTGGCCTGGTAGTAGTCGCCGTCGCCCTTCCTGGTGCCGCCGACCAGGACCGAGATCCGCGGCTGCGGGTGGTGTGCGAGCCACCAGACCAGGTCCGCCGCCTCCCGGCGCCCCTGCTCGCCGCCGAAGAGGTCGCCGGTGTCGACGTCGTTGTCCGCCTTGTAGTAGCCGGAGAGCGAGACCGCCGCGGTGAAGGCGTCCGGGTGCTTGATCGCGAACTTGAGGGCGCAGTAGCCGCCGGTTGAGTCGCCCATCACCGCCCAGCCTCGCGGATCCTCCAAGACCCGGTAGGAGGCGCGCACGGCGCTCGGGACGTCCCGGGTGAAGTAGCTCTCGGTCTGTGGGCCGCGCGGTACGTCCTCGCACTCGGTGTCCCTCGGCAGCACCGGGGACGGGCGCATCAGGACCAGGACGGTCGGCTTCATCCTCCCTTCGCCGATCAGCCGCAGCTCCGTGCCGGGGTAGTTGAGGTTGGTGATCAGGTTCTTGGCGATGCCGGGGAATCCGGTGATCGCCACCATCGCCGGGAACTTCTTGTCCGCGTAGGCGGGCTGGAAGTACTGCGGCGGCAGGTAGACGTAGCCCTCGGTGCTCAGGCCGGTGCCGGCGCCGGGGATCCTGACCCGCTCCAGCCGGCCGACCACGGAGGGCTCCCGGGTGACGGTGTTGCCGCCGTGCACGTGCTCCTTGCCGAGCGTCTGGACGCCGGTCTGCCTGCCGTCACCGGTGAACTTGTCCCGGATCGTGACCGAGCCGTCCTGGTTGGTGCCCAGCAGATCCGACCAACTGCTGTAGAAGGAGCCGTAGTTGTTGGCGATCAGCGCCAGGGTGCACACCACGCAGAGCTGAGTGCCGAGGATGGTCACGATCCGGCCGAGTACGGCCGCCCAGCCGCCCCTGGCGAGCCTCGGCCAGAGCCGGACCGTCCCGGCCACCATGAGCAGCGAGACCAGCGCGGACAGTGCCAGCACCTTGTGCGAGGTCAATCCCATGCGGCGTCCGCCCCCCGTGCCCCGGCACGGCGGCTCGAGGCACCGTGCTTCCTTCCCCAGACTGCCAGAAGACGGACCCGAGCAGCTCTGACCACAGGTGGAGCTCTCACCCCGCCGATCGACGGGACCTCGGGGTTGCCTGCCGCACAGTCAGATCACCTGCCTGCGACGGACCGTCGGCCGCTGTTCCCCGACCCGCCGCCGGCGTCACGCTCGTCGCTCGCTCGCGCCGGGAGTTGCGGCGGGCGGCTGATGCCGACTCGCCCCGGCGGGTCGTCCCGGCCGGTCGGGGTCAGGATCGTCGCCGGAGCACGGCGCAGCTGAACCGGTCCGGCGGGACGGGCGGGAGCACGGTCGCGTCGGGGTAGATCGAGCGCATGTGCTCCTCGGTGCAGAAGACCATGTAGTGCGTACGCTCCTCGCCCTCCCGGCACCAGTCGTCGCCGGAGTCGAGGAAGAAGTCCTCGTTGTTGACCAGTGTCGCCCAGGTGAGCGGGGCGCTGGTGGCCTTGGCCGCGAGGGCGTCCACGTCCATGCCGGGCTCCTGGAACCAGTGGGCGGAGGCCAGCCGCCACCGGAGGTTGTCGAGGTCCGGCCACTCCTCCGCACGTGCCCAGCCAGGCGGGGGCTTGAAGTAGGGGTCGATGAAGGTGAAGGCGAGGACTCCGTCGTCGGTGAGGAAGGACCGCAGCTGACCGACGAGTTCACGCATCTCTGCCTTGCTGGTGTGGTTGAAGACGGACTGGGCGACGATGACGTCGAACCGTCCGAGATCGGGTACGGGCAGCTGCTTGGTACCGCTCGGGTTGTACTCGAAGTTGTAGCGGTCGTAGTGCAGGAAGGTGGCGTCCGGATAGCGGCGGCGGCCCTCCTCGACAGCCTGCGGAATGACGTCCAGGCACCAGTAGTCGCCGCGGCGGATCGTACACGCCGGATCGAGCAGCAGATTTCCCACGTTCCCGCCGAAATCGAGTACTCGTTTGACCGACCAGTCGGGGTGGCCCAACTGCTGGTCGAAATAACGGAACTGGCCCGTCCGGGCGGAGATATAAGGAGCCGGACCACCCCTGTCAGGTGTTTCCGTCATGCGGTTCTCCACGTGTGCGACAAGAATGGACGGCCTACCGCGTTGCGGGGCTCGGCTCGGCTCCGGGCGCTCTTGATCCGGCGCCGACGCTCCCTTCAGCGGATGCCCAGCGTAGGCAACCGGCTGCGGCCGTGCCGGAGCCGCGCCGAGCGACGGGGAAACGGCGGTGCCGTGCGTCCGGTGTGGCGCCGGTAGCGGTCCGGCCGCCCTGGCTAGACTCGGCCGCCGAGAGGACGTGATGCCGTGATTCTCGAAGTGCGCAAGGTGGCCGGGAACATCGGCGCCGAAATCGCCGGCCTTGACCTTGCCGCCGAGTTGGACGACGGCAGCGTCGCCGAGATCCGCGATGCCGTACTCGCGCACAAGGTGGTCTTCTTCCGCGGGCAACGGCTCACCCCGGAATCGCAGCAGGCCTTCGCCCGGCGGTTCGGCAGCCTTACCACCGCGCACCCGGTGATGCCTGCCGCCGATGGCTACACCCGGGTTCTCGACATCGACACGTCCAAGGTCTCGGTGGCGGCCGACTTCTGGCACACCGATCTGACCCACCTGCACCGGCCACCACTCGCCGCCGTCCTGCGTGCCGTCACCGTGCCACCCTGGGGAGGTGACACCCTGTGGGCCAACACGGCTCACGCTTACGCCTGTCTTCCGGCCGGGATCCGCGCCATGGTGGACGTCCTGTGGGCGGTGCACACCAACACCTTCGACTACGCCAGGTCGATGCGGGCCCAGGAGGACAGCAGGCTGGGCGAGCTCGAACGGAAGGCGCAGGGCGCCGTCTTCGAGACCCTCCACCCGGTGGTGCGGGTGCACCCGGAGACCGGTGAGCGGGCGCTCCTGCTCAGTCACAACGCCAGGTTCAGCCCGGGCATGAGCGCCCCCGACTTCGAGGCCCTGCGCCGGCTCCTGCAGTCGCACATCACCACGCCGGAGAACACCGTGCGCTGGCGCTGGGCTCCCGGCGACGTCGCCTTCTGGGACAACCGCGCCACCCAGCACTACGCCGTCCTGGACTACGGCGACCAACCGCGCCACATGCAACGGGTGACCCTCGTCGGCGACGTCCCCGTCTCGGTGGACGGCCGCCGCAGCGAGGCACTGACCGGCGACGACAGTGCGTACAACGGAGGCCGGGCCGCTGCCCCCGGCTCGTGAGCGCACCGCGCGTTCAGGTGGCGGGGCCTCGCCGGAGGTACCGCTGCGCACTCCTGCGCGCACGATCACCCATGGCATTCCGCAGTTTCCCGTCGTCCATGAGGCGGCCGAGCTGGCGGGCGAGGTCGCTGCCGTCTCCCGGCCGGGCCAACAGGCCGTCCTCACCGTCGTGGATGAGTTCGCGCAACTCCGCGCCGCACGCCACGGCCACGCAGGGAACGGAGCACGACATCGCCTGCAGCAGCTCCAGCGGCAAGTCCGCGCCGCAGGAAGTCCGGGCGAAGACGGCGCAGTTCCGCAGGGCGCTGGTGGCATCGGCGCCCTGCCCCATCCAGTCGATGGTGCCGGCCAGCCCGAGCCTGATCCAGCGGGCCTTGAGCGCCGGCCCCAGCGGGCCTGCCGCGTAGATCTTCAACCGCCAGTCGGGCCGGTACGGGGAGACTCTCGCCCAGGCGTCGACCAGTACGCCGAGGCCGTCGTCCCCACCGGGCCCCCCGATGGCCACGACTGCCCTCTCCGACGGATCGTCCTCGCGTCGGCGGTGGAAGTAGTCCCGTACGCCGGGCTCGATGGCGGCAAGACCGGCCGGAGTCCAAGTGAACACCCGTTCGCCGTCGGCTCGTAGATGTCGCTCAGGTACCAGTTCGGCCAGCAGTCCGTGTCTGAGGTCGTACTCGCGGGCGTGCAGCGGCCCGTGTTCCAGGATCTCGATGTCGGCCTCGACCGCCCCCGGCCGGACGTCACCCAAACCGCTCAGCCAGCGTTGGAGTTCCGCCAGCCAGCGGTCGTGTGCTGCCACCACCGCCGGCGACCAGGAGTCGAGCACCATCCGATGGCGTCTGCGCCAAGCGGCGTTGGGTGTCGGGACGTTGTGCAGGAGTCCCCAGGTGAAGATCGAGTCGCCGCCTCCGACGAGCGCGAGTTCGAACAGCCCGGGCCCGTCGGTGAACAGGCTGCGGCGGGCGCCCCAGGCCACGCCCATGATCCCGTCGAACCTGCCGTGCATCGAACTGACCCTGGATCGTGAGGACTCGCCCTCGCTCGTGCTGTAGTGCGCCCTCCGGAAGCACTGGATGACCGGGGCCCGCTCGAACGCGTCCGCGACCGCGGCCCCCCAGTCGGCAGCGACCAGCACGTCACTGTCCACCCAGACGACCCGGGTGAACCGCGGCGGAAGGCTGCGCGCCGCCAGGTTGATCAGGCGCTCCTTGTGCCACATGAACGGGCACTCGTCGTCCCAGAACGCGATGTCCGCCCCCGACGGCCGCTCGGTACCGGCACCGGTCAGGAACACCTGGTCGGCGAGGCCGGCCCGGCCGAACGCCGCCAGGCACCGCGCCAGCTTGCGGGGATGGGACCGGTAGCCGACGGGGTTGAAGTACGGGATGACGATGGCCGTTCCGCTCAGGGGCTTCGGAGGCAGCCTCCCGTGTCCCCCGCGCTGCGCCGGCCTTCCCATGCCGCCAGTCTCACCGCTCGGACCGGCACCGGCACCTCCGCCGGACCCGCATCGGCCCCGCCGGGACTGGGCGGGCACTGCCGGACCGCTCCGGGGGGGTGCGACGACCGGTGGGGTCAGCGGACAGGCGTCCCGCTCGACCGGCATGGCACCGCACCTCGCGCCCGGCACGTCGAGAAACGAGCGGCGTCACGCCCTGCCCTCGTCCGGCCGGACCAGGCGCCGCCGTCCCCGGCGTCCCTGACGTACCGCGCTCGTCAGAGCGGCTCTCCCGGGCGCCGCTGGGTCACCCGCCACAGCCGGCGCGGCAGTTCGCCCTCCTCGAAGGGATGCACCTCGACCAGGTCCCACCCCTCGGCGAGCGAGTCGACGAGCGTCCGGGAGAAGAAGTGCACGGCGAACCCGCCGTGTTCGAAGATGTCGTCACCGTGGGCGGTACCCACCCCGGAGTGGGCGTCGCCGGTGTGCCGGACGGTGTAGACGAAGGTGCCGCCGGGCCGCAGCACCCGCCGCACCTCGGCCACCAGCGCCCGGAGCTCGGCGGTGGAGAGCGCCATGCACAGCAGCATGTGGGCGAAGACCGCGTCCACCGAGGCGTCCGGCAGGGCGAGCGGCTCTCGCACGTCCTGGACGGCGCAGCCCACCGACAGCCCGGCGGCCTCGGCCCGCTCGGCCAGCTGCGCCAGCGCGACCGGGCTGAAGTCGGTCGCACGGACGGTGAAGCCGCTCGCCGCGAAGTGCAGCGCGTCGCGCCCGTGCCCGGCGCCGAGTTCCAGCACCCGCCGCGCCCCCGCCGCCCGGAACACCCCGGTGGCGTACCGCGCCGCCTCGGAGGGGCGGTCGCCGTACATGCCGGGGTGGTCGGTGTAGGTGCGCTGCCAGTGCTCCTGCTGGACGCGGGCCAGCTCGCGCCCGGCCGGTACTTCGTTCTGTGCCACACCTCACCGTACGCCGGAGTCGATCACCCAGCGCATCCGGCCTGGTCGCGGGGCCGCCCGGCGGGCATGACATCCTCGCTCCCATGGACTCCGCAGCTCAGCCGCTCTCCCCCGCCGCCCGCCGCAATCCGGTCGGCGCCCATGTGCCGGTCGCCGGGCGCGGGCTGGTGGGCACCGGGCTCGCGTACGCGCGGAAGGTCGGCGCGGAGGCGGTGCAGGTCTTCGTCGCCAATCCGCGCGGCTGGGCCACTCCCGCGGGCGACCCGGTGCAGGACGAGGAGTTCCGCACGGCCTGCGCGGCGGCGGGGATCCCGGCGTACGTTCATGCGCCGTACCTGATCAACTTCGGCTCGGACTCCACCGCGACCAGGGCCCGTTCCACCGAGTCACTGCGCCACTCCCTGCTGCGCGCGCACCGGATCGGGGCGCTCGGGGTGGTGGTGCACACCGGTTCCGCGGTCGGCCGGGCGGCGGACGGCGGTTACCGGTACGCCGAGGCGATGTCCCAGGTGCGCGAGGACGTGCGGCCGCTGCTGGACGAGCTCGACGCGCTCGGCGAGGACGCGCCCTGGCTGCTGCTCGAACCGACTGCCGGGCAGGGCAGTTCGCTCTGCTCCCGGATGGCCGACCTGGCCGAGTACACCGTCGCGCTCGACCACCATCCCAGGGTCGGCGTCTGCCTGGACACCTGCCACGCCTTCGCCGCCGGGCACGACCTCGCGGCCCCGGACGGGGTCGCCGAGACCCTGGACGCCCTGGTCTCGGCCGTCGGCCCCGGCCGGCTGCGGCTGATCCACGCCAACGACTCGATGGACGTGGTCGGCGCCCGCAAGGACCGGCACGCCAACATCGGAGCGGGGCACATCGGTTCGGACGCCTTCCGGGAACTGTTCGCGCACCCCGCCACCGAGGGCGTGCCGCTGATCATCGAGACCCCGGACGGCCGCCACGACCCCGACCGGGTCGAAGGGGCCCGCCACACCGCCGACCTCGACCTGCTCAAGCGCCTGCGCGCCGAGGCGTACCCGGGCCGCTGACCGTCGTCCGCTCCGGCCGGGCCGGGAGGGCTGCGCGGCCCGGCAGCGACACGGGCTAGGCTCACCGGGTGCCCCACCACTCGCCCGCGGCCGGCCCGGCCCTCGCCGCCCCACCGCCGCCCGACGCGCGGCCGACGGCCGGACCGGGCTCGTCCGCCGCGTCCTGGATCCGCTCGCCCTGGCCACGGTTCGCGCTGCTGCTGGCGATCCTCGCGGCGGCGGCCGCCTCGCTGGTGTTCTGGGACCCGACCCAGGTGCTGACCACGGGGGCGCCGGGGCTGTGGCGACTGCCCGTCTTCGCCCTGGTGTACGCCCTCGGCACCCTGGTCTTCGTCCCCAAGCCCGCGCTGAACACCGCCGCCGGGCTGCTGCTGGGCGTCGCCTGGGGGCTGCCGCTGGCCGTACTCGGCACCACCCTCGGCGCGGCGATCGCGTTCGTCCTGGGCCGGGCGCTCGGACGCGACGCCCTCCGCCCCCTGCTCAGGGCCAGGGTGCTGGCCGCGCTCGACCGCCGGCTCACCGAGCAGGGTTTCCGCAGCGTGCTGCTGCTGCGGATCATCCCGGGCGTCCCCTTCCAGGCGGCCAACTACGGCGCGGCCTTCTCCGGCGTCGGGATGCTGCCCTTCCTCTCCGGCACCGCTGTCGGCGTCCTGCCCGGCACCGCCGCGTACGTCGTCGCGGGCGCCACCGCGGGCTCTCCCTCCTCCCCCGCGTTCCTGCTCTCCGCCGCGGCGATCGGCCTGATGACCGTCCTGAGCCTGCTCACCCTCTGGCGCGCCTCCCGCCGGGGCGCCGCCCGAAAAGCCTTCGCGGCGCCGGGCCCGGAACTGGTAGGAAGCGGGAATGGACACTCGATCCACTGACCCGTTGGAGACGCTGCTCGCCGAGCGGGCCTGCGAGCGTGTGATCGTCGACTTCCTGCGCCGGCTGGACCTGGGCGACCCGGGCTCGGTGGCCGAGCTGTTCACCGACGACGGGGTGTGGGAGTGGCCGCACGGGGAGCGCCGGGTGCAGGGGCGGGAGGCGCTGCGCGAGTACTTCGGCTCCCGGCCGGCCGACCGGCTGTCCCGCCGGATGTGCAGCAACGTCCTGGTCACCGTCACCTCCCCCGACACCGCCGAGGCGACCTCGTACTTCGCCACGTACCGGGTTGACGGCTACACCGGCGGGATGCTGCCGCCGATGCTGCCCGCCAACGTGGGGCACTACGAGGACACCTTCCGCAGGGTCGACGGCCGTTGGCTGCTCGCCACCCGGACCACCTTCCTGCCGTTCGGCGGGCCGACCCACCGGCTCTGAGCCGCCCGTGGCTCCCGTGGGGCCGGCCGGGCGTCCGGACGCCGCTGCGCCGGCAGCGGAAGCGGAAGGCATAGCCTCGGCAAATTCGCTGTCGGTGTGTCAGTGCCGGTCGCCACAATGTCCGGCATGAGCACCGAAGCCGCTTCCGCCGCCCCTGTCCGTCTCGATCCGCCGATGGCCGCCGACGAGGCGACCATGCTCGCCGCCTGGCTGGAGTACCACCGGGCCACGCTCGCCCTGAAGTGCGAGGGGCTGACGGCCGAGCAGCTCCGCGTCCGCTCCGCCGCACCCTCGTCGCTCTCCCTGCTCGGCCTGGTCCGGCACCTGGCCGAGGTGGAGCGCCACTGGTTCCAGAACATCCTCTCCGGCAGCGACGCGAAGAGCCTGTACTGCGCGGAGGACGAGGACGGCGACTTCAACCAGGTGGACACCGCCGACCCCGACGAGGCGTTCGCCACCTGGCGGGCCCAGATCGAGCTGGCCCGCACGGCCACCGCCGGCCTCCCACTGGAGACGACCGGCAAGCGCCTCCGCCGCGGCGAGGAGGTCACGCTCCGCTGGATCCTGGTCCACATGATCGAGGAGTACGCCCGGCACAACGGACACGCCGATCTGATCCGCCAATTGATCGACGGAACAACCGGCGAGTGAAGCTGTTACAGGATCGTTGACAGGCAGTCAACTCGTCACTGACACGCACCGATAAGGTCTACGCGCGCAACCGTTCGCCGAACCGTGCCGTCGCAGCAGATACCGAACCGGCTGCTCGCACTGCACCGTCCGGCGGTCGCGAGCGGGCACCGAAGCGGTGATCAGTGCGATACTCGGACAGTTCCGGCGAGTGGATGACGTGTCAAAAGGACACGAACACGCGGGGAACGGTACGAGACGAGGCAAGGAGGCGCGGCATGGGAGCACTTCGCGACGAGCACCACAACGGGTGGCTGATGCCTTCCGGCAACTACGCCGCGGCGGTGTACGACGATCCATGGGCGACCCAGGCGGTGGCGCCGGTGGACTCTGCCGTTCCGGCGCCGGCGAAGATCGTCTCGCTGAAGCCCACCGGGTTCGAGTCCGCCCGCACGGTCGGCGAGCACATCCGCGAGGGCATCCCGGTGGTCATGGACCTGACCGAGATGAGCGAGGCCGAGGCCAAGCGCATGGTCGACTTCGCCTCCGGTCTGGTGTTCGGCACCAGGGGTGGTATCGAGCGGATCGCCCGCCGGGTCTTCCTGCTCACCCCGGCCGACATCGAGGTGATGGTCATCGACCGGCCGCTCGACGAGAGCGGGTTCTTCAACCAGAGCTGAGCCGGACCGGAGCCGAGCGCTCCGAAACCCAGCCCGCCGGTGGACCTCGACCGGGGACGACAGCTGTCGTCCCCGGTCTTTTTTGCTATCCGCAGCCTTGCAGCGAGGTCTCCCGCGAAGCCCTGATCCGCGAGGTCGGCGCGCTGGGCCTGCGCAAGTTCGCGGCGGCCCTCGACAGCGCCGCGATCGAGTCCGGTGACGCGCGGTCCGCGCTGCGCCGCCTGTGGACGCCGTCGTCCCCGACACCGCGCTGTGCGCCTTCCTCGCGGGCGAGAACCAGCTGTACGACGATCCCGAGATCAACGAGCTCTGGGAGATCCAGGACGCCCGGGTCCGCGCCCTGTTCCTGCGCGGCCAGAAGGAGGGGGTCTTCCGGATCGAGCTCTCGGCCGGCTGGCTCGGCGAGGCGTTCTTCGACCTCGCCGGCCTGCTGGTCAGCATGGGCGCGCTCAGCGACCGGATCGGCCGCAAGAGCTGCTGCTGCTCGGCTCCTCTCAGTGTCTGATGGGGAGTTCGAGTTCGGCCCAGACCACCTTGCCGCTCCTGGTCGGACGGGTGCCCCAGCGGTGGCAGAGTTCACTGACCAGGTGCATCCCCCGCCCGCCCTCGTCCTCCTCCGCTGAGGTCCGGACCCGCGGCGGCGGCCCCCCGGAGTCGAAGACCTCGACGGTCAGGACGCGGTCACGGAACAGCCGCAGCCGCCGCGGGGCCTCGGCGTGCAGCAGAGCGTTGGTGACCAGTTCACTCACCATCAGTTCCGCGTAGTCGGTCAGCGCGGAGAGCCCCCACACGCCCAGCGTGGCCCGGGTGAAGCGGCGGGCCCGGGCCGGGACCGGTCCGTCGCCGTCCAGTGGCAGGGTGGCGATCCGGTCGGCGGGGACGGGCAGTGCCCGCGCCATGATCATGGCGATGTCGTCGTCGGTTCCCTCGGTGACCAGCGCGCCGAGCACCGCGTCGCAGCTCGCCTCCAGCGTGCGTCCGCTCCCGGCCAGGGTCGTGGAGAGCAGGCCGATGCCATCGTCGATGTCCCGGCCCCGGCGTTCCACCAGGCCGTCGGTGTAGAGCGCGACCAGGCCGCCCTCGGGCAGGGTGAACTCGGTGCTCTCGAAGGCCACTCCGCCGACCCCCAGCGGCACCCCGGGCGGCAGCGGCACCCTCCGGGCGACCCCGTCCGGGGAGACCCGCACAGGCGGGAGGTGGCCGGCCGAGGCAACCGTGCAGATGCGCTCGACCGGGTCGTACACCACGCAGATGCAGGTCGCGAACTGGCCCTCGCCGATGCCCACGGCGGTCTCGTCCAGCCGGGTCAGCACCTGCTCGGGCGGCATGTCCAGGGTCGCCAGGGTACGGGCGACCGTCCGCAGCTGCCCCATGGTCGCGGCGGCCCGGATGCCGTGGCCCATCACGTCGCCGACCACCAGCGCCACCCGCCCGCAGGAGAGCGGGACCACGTCGAACCAGTCCCCGCCGACCTCGCTGACCAGGCTGCTCGGCAGGTACCGGTAGGCGATCTCCAGACCGAGGGTGCGGTGGATCTCCTGCGGCAGCAGGCTGCGCTGCAGGGTGAGCGCGGTCTCCCGCTCGCGCCGGTAGAGCCGGGCGTTGTCGAGGGCGATGGCCGCCCGGGCGACCAGTTCCTCGGCGAGCGCCACATCGGCGGCGCCGAACGGCTCGGGGTTGCGGGTGCGGACGAACTCCGAGCCGCCGAGCACCATGCCCCGGGCCATGATCGGCACCATCAGGTAGGAGTGGATGCCCGCCTCGAGCCCCGGTGCGACCCGGTCCGGCGCGGAGACCAGCGCGGCGAGCGTCTGCTCGTCGACGTACGTCCGCAGCAGCGGCCGCCCGCTGCGCAGGCACTCGGTGTACGGCCGCTTGGCGTCGTACTCGGAGGTCTCGCCCACCGCGTCCGAGGCGCTGACCAGTCCCGACTCGTACGCGTCGCCGACCGCCACCGCGCGCAGCCTGATGCCCCGGTCGGAGGCGAGCTGGGCGGGCTCCTCACCGCGCAGTACCGGTTCCAGCAGGTCCACGGTGGCGAAGTCGGCGAAGCGCGGCACCACCGCCTCGATCAGCTCCTCGGCGGTGCGCTGGAGGTCCAGGGTGGTGCCGATCCTGGCGGTGGCCTCGGCCAGCTGGGTGAGGCGCTCCTGGGCCCGGGCGGCGCGGGCCTCGGCCTGGAAGCGCTCGGTGACGTCGATCAGCGAGGAACTGACGCCCAGCACCTTGCCGGTGGAGTCCTCCAGCCGGAAGTAGGAGGCGGACCAGGCCCGGTCGTGGCGCGGGTCACCGGGGGTGCGGCCGTGCGAACGGGCGTCCACCACCGGCCGACCGGTGGCGATGACCTGCCGCATCACGGCTTCGATCTCGGTGCTGTTCAGTCCGGGCAGCACGGTGCTGATCCGGCGGCCGACGTGCTCCTCGACCGGCAGGCCGTTGATCCGGGCCAGGGCACTGTTGAGCCGGACGAAGCGCAGCTCGGTGTCGTAGACCGCCATTCCGATCGGGGACTGGGTGAAGCAGCCGTCCAGCACGGCGAGGTCCGCCTCGACCCGGCGCAGTACGGCCAGGTCGGAGGCGGTGGCGAGCAGCATCCGTGATCCGCCCGGTCCGGAGATCGGGTAGGTGTGGAACTCCAGCTCGACCCGGTGGCCGTCGCGGTGGCGCACCGGCACGACCCCCGACCAGCCCTTCCCGGCCATGAGCCGCTCGAACATGGTGAGGATCGCGGGCCGTTCGGGCTCGGGGACCAGCAGTTTGGCGGCGTACGCCCCGACGGCCTCGGCGGCGGTGTAGCCGGTGATGCGTTCGGCGTCCTCGCTCCAGTGCAGGATCCGGCCGTCGGCCTCCACCAGGGCGGTGGCGAGTGGTACCAGCCGGTGGCCCCGCAGACGCGCCGTGTCGTCGCCTGCCGGTGCCGCCTCCGTGTTCCGGCCGGCACCGTCGGGAGCGGTCCACTCGAATCCGTGCATGATCAGGAGCCCACCTGACAGGTACCTTCCCGGTCGGGGCCGGGGCAATCCGGCTCACACCAGACTGCACGGCGCCGGGCCGCCCGGCGACTCATCCGCAGGGCCGGACGGGTGCCCGCCCGGGGGCAGCCGGACCCGCCTGCTCCGGCCCGGCAGAGCGGCGTCGTGCTCCGGTCGTGCGGCCTACGGCAGCACCGCATCGAGGGTGCGGGCCCACTGGCGGACGACCCCGGTACGGCGGGGGCCGTCGTCGGTGAGCAGGTTGGCGAGGCCCAGACCGCGGGCCATGTCCAGGGTGGCCTGGACGGTCTCCCGGACGCCCGGGGTGGACTCGTCGGCCCCGAGGAACTCGACCGCGGCGCGGTGGGACTCCCGTCCGACGTGGTTCTCCAGCGCGATGATCCGCTCGCGCAGCGACTCCTCGGTGGCCGCCGCCACCCAGAGGTGGAGGGCGGCCCGGAACAGCGGGCCGGTGTAGAGGCGGACGATCATCTCCACCACCGCCTCCGTCCTGGCCGGCCCGGCGGGCGGCAGCTCGTCGGCGTGGGCCCGCACCGCGGCCAGCCGCTCGGTGGTGACGTGTTCGACGGCCGCGGTGAACAGGTCCTCCCTGGTCGGGAAGTGGTGCTGGGCCGCTCCCCTGGTCACCCCGGCCCGCTCGGCCACCACCGCGACGGTGGACCCGTTCCAGCCGAGCTCGGCCAGGCACTCCACCGCCGCCTCCAGCAACCTGCGGCGGGTGGCACGGCTGCGGGTCTGCTGAGGGGCGCGGGAGGCGGCGGAGTGGAGGCTCATGGCTGCTTTCGGGTGACGGTCCGTCGGTTGCGGCTGATCCTTTCACCCCGGTCGGGCGATCAGCCAGGCGCCCCCGGGGGCGCGGCGTACCACGCGGCCGGCCGCTACGGGGGTGCCGTGCGGTTGCTCGGGAGGCGTCCGGGTGCTCATATCGTCGCGCGCTCCCCCCGCACCATCCGGCGGTGCGAGGTGCGCTACCGGGTCTGCCGCGCACGGTCGCGCAGCTCGCGGCGGAGGATCTTCCCCGACACCGACTTGGGTACCGCGTCCAGGAACTCCACCGCCCTGATCTTCTTGTACGGGGCCACCTGCCCGGCCACGTAGTCGATGACCTCCTCACCCGTGAGCGCGCTGCCCGGCGTCCGCACCACGTACGCCTTGGGCCGCTCCTCCCCGTCCTCGCCGGTGACGCCGACCACCGCGGCGTCGGCGATCTGCGGGTGTGCCAGCAGCAGCGCCTCCAGCTCGGCGGGGGCCACCTGGTACCCCTTGTACTTGATCAGTTCCTTCACCCGGTCCACCACGAAGAGGTAGCCGCGCTCGTCCAGGTAGCCGATGTCGCCGGTGTGCAGCCAGCCGTCCTCGTCTATCATCGCGTCGGTCTCGGACGGCCGGGCGAAGTACCCGCGCATCACCTGCGGCCCGCGGAACAGCAACTCGCCCCGCTCGCCGACGCCGAGGTCCTTGCCGGAGCCGTCCAGGGCCGTCACCCTCAGTTCGGTGGAGGGCACCAGCTTGCCGACCGTGCCGCACGGCGGATTCGGGTCGTCCGTCGTCATCACGGCGGCGACCGGCGAGAGTTCGGTCATCCCGTACCCCTGGTGGATGCGCGGCAGGCCGAGCCGGCGGGCGCAGGCCTCGGCGAGGTCGGCGTCCAGCGGGGCGGCCGCGCTGAGGACGTAGCGGACCGAGGAGAGGTCGTACTGCTCGACCAGCGGGTGCTTGGCGAGCGCCAGGATCATCGGCGGTGCGGCGAACACACCCTCGATCCGCTGCTCCTGGATGGTGCGCAGGAACTGTTCGAGATCGAAGCGGGGCAGCACCACGACGGTGGAGCCGCTGCGCAGCGGCTGGTTGAGCAGGGCCGTGAAACCGTAGATGTGGAAGAAGGGCAGGACCGCCAGGATGCGTTCGCCCGGTTCCGTGCGGCGCATCGACTCGGTCTGGAACAAGTTGCTGGAGACGCTGCGGTGGCTGAGCATCACGCCCTTGGGCAGTCCGGTGGTACCGCTGGAGTACGGCAGCACGGCGATGTCGGTGGCCGGGTCGATCCGCGGCTGCGGTTCGGGAGCGGTGGAGGCGAGCAGGTCGGTGAGTGAGCGGTGGCCTTCGGCCCGGTCGCAGACGAAGATCTCCTGGATCGGCTGCCCCTCCCCCGCGAGGACGCCGGCGGCTTCGGCGGCGGCCGCGAGGAAGGGGGAGACGGTGACGATCCAGCGGGCCCGGCTGTCGCGCAGCTGGCCGGTGAGCTCCTTGACGGTGGCCAGCGAACTGACGGTGGTGACGGTCGCCCCGGCCCTGGTGGCCGCGTACAGCGCGACGGGGTAGGCGATGGTGTTGGGACTGTACAGCGCGACCACATCGCCCTTGCGGACACCGGCCTCGGCCAGTCCGGCCGCCACCCGCCGGCTCCTGGTGTCGAGTTGGGCGTAGCTGACGGACTCCCCGGTGACGCCGTCGACGAGTGCGGGGATCTCGGCGTACCGCTCCGCGATGGCCAGTACCGCGTCGTGGATCGGCAGTTCGAGAGGGGCGATGTCGGGTCGGTCGCTGCGGAACGCCATACGTGCCTCCGGTTCGGCGGGATCGGTACGAGTACTCGCTACCCCAGGGTGGCCAACGGCAGCCGCCGGGAACAGAGCGCGTACCCGGCGGGGCCGACCGGTCAGTACGACTTGGGCAGGCCCAGGGTGTGCTGGGCCACGTAGTTGAGCACCATCTCCCGGCTGACCGGCGCCACCCGGGCGACCCTGGTGGCCGCGATCAGGGCGGCCAGGCCGTACTCCTGGGTGAGCCCGTTGCCGCCGAGGGTCTGCACGGCCTGGTCGACCGCGCGGCAGGCGGCCTCGCCCGCCGCGTACTTGGCCATGTTGGCGGCCTCGCCCGCCGCCACGTCGTCACCGTTGTCGTAGAGGTCGGCGGCCTTCTGCATCATCAGCCGGGCGAGCTCCACCTCGATGGCGCACTGGGCGAGCGGGTGTGCGATCCCCTGGTGCGCTCCGATCGGGGTGTCCCAGACGGTGCGGGTGCGCGCGTACTCCACGGCGGAGCCGAGCGCCTGGCGGGCGAGGCCGAGGGTGAAGGCGGCGGTCATGATGCGCTCGGGGTTGAGGCCGGCGAACAGCTGCATCAGCCCGGCGTTCTCGTCCCCGACCAGCGCCTCGGCGGGCAGCCGGACGTCGTCCAGGAATACCTGGAACTGCTTCTCGGCGGTGACGAGTTCCATCGGGATGGGCCGGTACTCGAAGCCCGGGGTGTCGCGGGGCACGATGAACAGGGCGGGCTTCAGCTTGCCGGTGGTGGCGTCCTCGGTTCGGCCGACGAACAGGACGGCGTCGGAGTGGTCGATGCCGGAGATGAAGACCTTCCGGCCGGAGAGCAGCCAGTCGGCGCCGTCGCGGCGGGCGATGGTGCCGATCCGGTGGGAGTTGGAGCCGGCGTCCGGCTCGGTGATGCCGAAGGCCATCCGGCGGCTTCCGTCGGCGAGTCCGGGGAGCCACTGCCGCTTCTGCTGCTCGGTGCCGAACCGGGCGATCACCGTGCCGCAGATGGCCGGTGAGACCACCAGCATCAGCAACGGCGTTCCGGCGGCACCCAGTTCCTCCAGGACGATGGCCAGTTCGCTGATGCCGGCGCCGCCACCGCCGTACTCGGCCGGGATGTTGACTCCGAGGTAGCCCAACTTACCGGCTTCGGCCCAGAGTTCCTGGGTGGGCAGCCCGGCCCGGGCCTTGGCTTGGAAGTACCCGGCACCGTAGCGGCGGCCGAGCTCGAAGACGGCGCGGCGCAGGGCCTGGCGCTCGGGGGATTCGGTGAACACGGACATGGGTGTGGTCCTCTCCGTGGGTGGTCTTCGCATGGACGATCAGCCCGGGGAGCCGGCCGTGGCGTCGCGCATCCAGTGAATACCTGACTGGTCGTCAGGGCTGGACGACGGCCAGCAGGGTTCCCAGTTCGACCTGTTGGCCGGGGGTGACGCGGAGTTCGGTGAGCAGCCCGTCGGCCGGCGCGCAGACCCGGTGTTCCATCTTCATCGCCTCCAGCCAGAGCAGCGGCCGGCCGGCCTCGACCTGCTCGCCGACGGTGACGGCGATCCGGACCACGGTGCCCGGCATGGGGGCGAGCAGTGCGCCGGGATCGGTGTGGACGGCGGGCTCGGGGTGGCGCGGGAGTGCGGTGAGGGCGACCGCGCCGAGCGGTGAGTCGAGGTGGACGGTGTCCTCGTGGACGGCGATCTCGAAGGTGCGGGTCAGGCCGCCGGTGCGGAGGGTGACGCGTTCTGGGGTGGCGGCGAGCAGTTGGGCATCGGGGTGGTCCTCGGCCTGCAGGCCGGTGCGGGTGTGGCGGTAGCGAACCTGGTACTCGGTGCCGTCCGACCCGCGGTAGCGCTTGAGCTGGGGCCCGGAGGGCAGGTTGCGCCAGCCGGACGGGAAGGCGCCGGGGCGGGCGGCGGCGTCCGCGAGGGCGGCGGCGAGCGCGGCCAGCTGGGTGTGCTTCTGCGGACCGGGGGCGAGTTCGGCGGCGTGTTCCGCGAGGAAGCCGGTGTGCAGCCGGCCGTCCAGGAAGGCCGGGTGGCGCAGCGCGGCGACCAACAGCTCGCGGTTGGTGGTCAGCCCGTGGATGCGGGCGCGGCTGAGCGCGTCGGACAGTCGGCGGGCGGCGGCGGCCCGGGTCGGGGCCCAGGCGATCACCTTGGCGAGCATGGCGTCGTAGTGGACGCCGATGACCGCGGGCCCGGCGGTCGCCGAGTCCAGGCGCAGCCCCGTGTCCCCGGTCCCGGTGGTGAACTCGGCCGGTGCGTCAGGGAGCTGGAGCAGGTGCAGGGTGCCGGTCTGCGGCTGCCAGTCGCGCTCGGGGTCCTCGGCGTAGAGCCGGGCCTCGATCGCGTGGCCCCGGATCGCGGGCGGCTCGGCGGGCAGTGCCTCGCCTTCGGCGATGCGCAGTTGCAGCGCGACCAGGTCGAGGCCGGTGACGCACTCGGTGACGGGGTGCTCGACCTGGAGGCGGGTGTTCATCTCCAGGAAGAAGATCCGGCCGTCGGGTGCCAGCAGGAACTCGGCCGTCCCGGCGCCGGTGTAGCCGATGGCCCGGGCGGCGTCGACGGCGGCGGCGTGGAGTTCGGCCCTCACCCGCTGCGACAGGCCCGGTGCCGGGGCCTCCTCGATCACCTTCTGGTGGCGGCGCTGCAGTGAGCAGTCCCGTTCGCCCAGGGCCCAGACCGTGCCGAAGTGGTCGGCCAGCAGCTGGACTTCGACATGGCGTCCGGTCGGCAGGTACGGCTCGCAGAAGACCTCGGCCACACCGAAGGCCTTCGCCGCCTCGGCTCGGGCCGAGGCCAGCGCGTCCGGCAGGTCGGCCAGCCGTCGGACGATCCGCATACCGCGTCCGCCACCGCCGGCCGCCGCCTTGACCAGCAGCGGCAGATCGTCCTCGGTCGGTTCGGCGGCGGCGGTCAGCACGGGGACCCCGGCCGCCGCCATCAGCCGTTTGGCCTCGGTCTTGGAGCCCATCGCGGCGATCGCCTCGGGTGAGGGACCGATCCAGGTCAGCCCGGCGGCCTGGACGGCGCGCGCGAACCCGGCGTTCTCGGACAGGAACCCGTACCCGGGGTGGACGGCGTCCGCCCCGGCGGCCAGCGCCGCCTCGATGACCAGGTCGGCGCGCAGATAGGTGTCGGCGGGTGCGGCTCCGGGCAGCCGTACGGCGGTGTCGGCCTCGCGGACGTGCGGAGCGTCCGCGTCCGGGTCGGAGTGGACGGCGACGGTGGCGATGCCGAGTTCGCGGCAGGTCCTGAGGATCCGGCGGGCGATCTCGCCCCGGTTGGCCACCAGCAGGGAGTTGATCATGAGTCAGCCCTCACATCCGGAAGACGCCGTAGCCACGCGTGCCCTCGACGGGGCCGCTGTGGATCGCGGAGAGACAGAGCCCGAGCACGGTGCGGGTGTCGCGCGGGTCGATCACGCCGTCGTCGTAGAGCCGTCCGGACAGGAAGACCGGCAGTGACTCGGCCTCGATCTGCTGCTCCACCATGGCCCGGATCGCGGCGTCGGCGTCCTCGTCGTACGGCTGTCCCTTGGCCGCCGCCGACTGCCGGGCGACGATCGAGAGCACGCCGGCGAGCTGCTGCGGTCCCATCACCGCCGACTTGGCGCTCGGCCAGGCGAACAGGAAGCGCGGGTCGTAGGCCCGTCCGCACATCCCGTAGTGTCCGGCCCCGTACGACGCGCCCATCAGCACCGACAGGTGCGGGACCTTGCTGTTGGAGACCGCGTTGATCATCATCGCGCCGTGCTTGATGATGCCGCCCTGCTCGTACGCCTGGCCGACCATGTAGCCGGTGGTGTTGTGCAGGAAGACCAACGGGATGTCACGCTGGTTGGCCAGCTGGATGAACTGGGCGGCCTTCTGGGACTCGGCGCTGAACAGCACGCCCTGCGCATTGGCCAGGATGCCGACGGGGTAGCCGTGCAGGGTGGCCCAGCCGGTGGCCAGGCTCGGGCCGTAGAGCGGCTTGAACTCGTCGAAGTCGGAGCCGTCGACGATCCGGGCGATCACCTCGCGCGGGTCGAAGGGGATCTTGAGGTCACCGGGGACGATGCCGAGCAGCTCCTCCTCGTCGTACCTGGGCGGCGGTGCGTCGAGTCGCGGGCCGGGTCCGGCCTTGCGCCAGTGCAGGCGGCGGACGATCCGGCGGGCGGTCCGCAGCGCGTCGGGCTCGTCCAGCGCGAAGTGGTCGGCCAGCCCGGAGGTGCGGGCGTGCATCTCGGCGCCGCCCAGCGACTCGTCGTCGGCCTCCTCCCCGGTGGCCATCTTCACCAGCGGCGGACCGCCGAGGAAGACCTTGGCCCGCTCCTTGACCATCACCGTGTGGTCCGACATGCCGGGCACGTACGCGCCTCCGGCGGTTGAGTTGCCGAACACCACCGCCACGGTCGGGATTCCGGCCGCCGAGAGCCTGGTCAGGTCACGGAAGAGCGCACCGCCCGGGATGAAGATCTCCTTCTGGCTGGGCAGGTCGGCACCGCCGGACTCGACCAGGTTGACCAGCGGCAGCCGGTTGTGCAGGGCGATCTCGTTGGCGCGCAGGGCCTTCCGCAGCGTCCACGGGTTGCTGGCGCCGCCGCGCACGGTCGGGTCGTTGGCGGTGATGACGCACTCGGTGCCCTCGATCACGCCGATACCGGTGACCAGCGCGGCGCCGACCGGGTGGTCGCTGCCCCAGGCGGCGAGCGGGGAGAGTTCCAGGAAGGGCGAGTCCGGGTCGATCAGCAGCTCGATCCGCTCGCGCGGCAGCAGTTTGCCCCGGCTGCGGTGCCGTGCCACGTACTTGGGCCCGCCGCCGGCCAGCGCCTTGGCGTGCTCGGTGTCGAGCTCGGTCAGTTTGGCGAGCATCGCGTCCCGGTTGGCCGTGTACTCGGGCCCGGCCGGATCCAGCCGGGTGGTCAGGACGGTCACAGCAACTCCTCCGGAAGGTCGAGGTGGCGGGCGCGCAACCACTCCCCCAGCGCCTTCGCCTGTGGGTCGAACCGGGACTGCGCGGCGACGCCCTCACCGAGCAGGCCCTCGATGGTGAAGTTGACCGCGCGCAGGTTGGGCAGCAGATGCCGGGTGACGGTCAGCCCCGCCGTCTCGGGCAGCAGTCGGCGCAGCAGGTCGACGGTCAGGGTGTGCGCGAGCCAGCGCCAGCCTGGCTCACTGCGGGCCCAGACACCGAGGTTGGCGTCCCCGCCCTTGTCACCGCTGCGGGCCCCGACCAGCAACCCGAGCGGCGCCCGGCGGGTCGGGCCCGGCACGGGCGGCGGTGGCAGCGACGGCTGTTCGAGGGGCCGGAGTTCCCGGGTCGCGGTCGGCGGCGGTACCGGAACGCTGCGCCCGTCCGGCAGTACGGCCAGATGGGCGACCGCCCCGGCGTCCAGGTGAACGGCCTCGAACACCCCGTACGGAGTCCCGGGGCCGGGTGGGGCGGTGAGGTGGAATCCGGGGTAGCTGGCCAGGGCCAGTTCCACCGCCGCGCTGCTCAGGGCGCGCCCGACCGGACGCTGATCGCTGTCCCGCACGGTGAGCCGTAGCAGGGCGGAGGCGGTCTCCTCGGTACCGGCGTCGGTGTGGTCGGTCCGGGCCAAGGTCCAGCGCAGCTCGGCCGGGCGCGGGTCCATCGCCTGCTCCAGCTGCTCCCGCAGCAGGGCCGCCTTGGCCTCGATGTCCAGCCCGGTGAGGACGAAGACCACCTCGCCCAGCCAGCCGCCCAGTCGGTTCAGCCCGACCTTCACGGTGGGCGGCGGCTCCTCGCCGCGCACACCGCTGATCCTGACCCGGTCGGGTCCGTCCTGGGTCAGCAGTACGGTGTCCAGCCGTGCGGTGACGTCCGGTCCCGCGTAGCGCGCCCCGCCGGTCTCGTACAGCAGCTGGGCGGTGACGGTCTCCACGGTGACGGCGCCGCCGGTGCCGGGGTGCTTGGTGATGACGCTGCTGCCGTCCGCCTCGATCTCGGCGATCGGGAACCCGGGGCGGCGAACGTCGTGCTCCTGGAAGAACGCGTAGTTGCCGCCGGTGGCCTGGGCTCCGCACTCCAGGACGTGGCCGGCCACCACCGCCCCGGCGAGGGCGTCCAGCTCCTGCGGGCCCCAGCCGAAGTGCGCGACGGCCGGTCCGGCCACCAGCGCGGCATCGGTGACCCGGCCGGTCACCACCAGGTCCGCACCGCCGCGCAGGCACTCGGCGATCCCGTACGCGCCGAGGTAGGCGTTGGCGGCCAGCAGACCGTCCGGCAGCCCCAACTCGGCGGCCCTGGGCAGCAGATCGTCGCCGACGACTTGTCCCACCCGCAGCGGAATACCCTGCTTCTCCGCCAACTCGCGCAGCGCGTCAGCCAGTCGGCCCGGATTGAGGCCGCCCGCGTTGACCACGATCCGCACCCCCGTCTGGTGCGCCAGCCCGAGACACTCCTCCATCTGCCGCAGAAACGTCCTGGCATAGCCGAGTTGCGGATCCCGCAGCCGGTCCCGGGCAAGGATCAGCATGGTCAGTTCGGCCAGGTAGTCCCCGGTGAGCACGTGAAGCCCACCGCCGATGAGCATCTCCCTGAAGGCGGAGAACCTGTCCCCGTAGAAGCCTGACGCATTGCCGATCCGCAACACCGCAAGTCTCCCCTGCCGCCGCGTGTCTCGCACCGTCGCACCAACGGGCAGCAGCCTGGCAGCGGGTGGGCAATAAAGCAAGCGTGCATGCTTGTTTTCCTCGCCGGGCAACTCGCTCGGCCCGAAGCCAACTTGTCCAACTTCCTGCGAACCGCACTCCCTACGCTTCGGCCGACTGAACGGCAACCGTGCACAACCGCTTGGTGGCCCGGGTGAGGGCGACGTACAGGTCCCGTTCGCCTGCGGGGCGGGCGGCGACAATGCCGTCCGGGTCGACCACGACGGCCTCGTCGAACTCCAGACCGCGCGCCTCGGAGGCCGGTACCAGCCGGGCGTACCGCTCGACCCCCGAGGCCGCCAATTCCTCCATCCTTCCGTCCGCGCAGATCACCCCCAGCAACTCGCCCGGATGCGCGGCAGCCTGCGTCCGCAGCTCCCGGACGAGATCGGTTGCGAGCCGCTCCGGAGCCACCGTGACAGCACGGGGCGCGTCACCATGACGGATCGATCGGATCGGCGACTGGCCCGGCGCGATCCGACTGAGCAACGCCCCTGTGGTGGCAAGGATCTCCTGCGTGGTCCGGTAGCTGACGGTCAGCGTCCGCAGGTCGAAGCGCCGGCCGACGTGCGGGTCGAGCGCCTCGTTCCAGTCCCGTGCCACCGTCGCCGGGCCCGCCTGCGCAAAGTCGCCGACCAGCGTCATCGACCTGCCCGGACACCGGCGCACGATCATCCGCCACCGCATCGCGGTCAGCTCCTGCGCCTCATCGACGACGACGTGCCCGAAGATCTGCTCGGGCGGGCCGTCGACCAGGCTCGCCGCCTCATCGAGAAGCGGCACGTCGGCATCGGCCCACGGCGCGCCGGGCGTACGCAGCAACAGGGCCCGCTCGTCATCGTCAAGTTGCGGCAGGTGTGCCGCCAGCGCATCGGGGTCGGACAGCAGGGCACTGACGACATCGCCTGGCACGAGCCGCGGCCAGAGGTCTTCGACGGCCCGGTCGATGTACGGGTCGTCCAGGAGGTTGGCGCGGACAGCGTCGGCGTCGAACTCATCGGCCCCCGTGGCGGGCGCGTCGTCGACACCGAGGTTGCGCAGATCCCTTGCCGCCATCCGGTCGAGATCGACCCCGGTGAGTTGCGCGACCTCGGCGTCGATGCGCTCCAGCGCCTCGGCCGTGCCGCGGGCCAGCGCGCTGGTCAGGGCGTCGACCAGCAACTCCCGGAACAACCGGCGCGCCTGGTTGTGCGCAAGGCCGCTCGCCTGTGCCGCCTGCCGCGCCCCGGCGACATCCCCCTCCTCCAGGCGAATCCACTCCTGCCCGACCCGGACCGTGAACTCTCCGTCCGGGGCCTGTCGCGAGCGGACCAACTCGGCCAGCGCATCCGCCAGTACCGCCCCGCCCTTGAGACGCGCAGCCTCCAACCGGCCCACAGCACCCGGCACGACACCGGCCAGCTCCTCACACGTCGCCAGGACCACGTCGTTCTCCCCGAGCGAGGGCAGCACCTTGGAGATGTATTCGAGGAACCGCGCGTTCGGCCCGAGCACCAGCACACCGCGCTCCGCCGCCTTCGGGAACGCGTACAGCACGTATGCGGCGCGGTGCAGCGCCACCACCGTCTTTCCGGTGCCCGGGCCGCCCTGCACCACCGTCACCCCACGGTGCGGCGACCGGACGATCGCGTCCTGCTCCGTCTGGAGCGTCGCGACCGCCGTGCCCATCCGTCCCGTACGCCGCTCCTGGAGCGCCGCCGTCAGCGGGCCGTCCCCGACGACGTCCCCGACCGTGGGAGCGGAGCCGTCCAGCAGCTCGTCGCTCACCCCGACCACCGTGCGGCCCGTCAGGCTCAGATGACGGCGGCGCCGCAGCCCCATGGGATGAACCGGGGTCGCCGCGTAGAAGGGCCGCGCCGCCTCCGCCCGCCAGTCCACCAGCACCGGCAGCTCGTCCTCCTCCCGCTGCAGGCCCAGCCGCCCGATCCGCAGCGCGGTCCCGTCGGCCAGGTCGATCCGGCCGAAGACCAACCCGCCCTCGGCTCCCTCCAGCCGGCGCACCTCACCCGCCAGCCGCCCGGCCGCCACCTCCCGCTCGTACACCTCGCCCGCGCTGCCCGCCCGCGACCCGAGCACACGCCCCAGCTGCGCCCGTGCCCCGGCGAGCCGTTCGTCGAACAGCTCGCCGATGACGGACACCTGCGCCCGCTCCAGCTCCACCTGGCGTGCGGCGTTGTCATTGACCTGCGACAAGGAAAGCCCCCTCTCCGTTCGAAACGACACTATGCAGACGGAATCCGGGAAAGTAAATATTGACTTGCCCGGGTTGAATGTGCCCTTCGGCTCGACGGAGGGGATCGGATGACCGCTGGTCATATTCGAAATCAATTCGCAATCGAATTCTTCAATGACTCCAGATTGTTGGCACAGAACCGGAGGACTGTCCACGGGAAGCTCTCATCGATGACGAATGTCGGCGATCTCCCAACCGTGACCCCCTAACGGTCGATGAAAAGTGACCCCTTCCGTGATCGAGTGATCAACCTGGCTCTATGCGTGTCAGGAGGAAGAAGGTGATTGGCGTGGAGGACTGGGCTGAGATCCGGCGGCTCCACCCCTCGGAAGGCATGTCGATCAAGGGGATCGCGCGGCATTTGGGGATTGCACGCAACACCGTCCGGCGGGCGGTTGCCAGCGATGACCCGCCGAAGTACCGGCGGGCACCGAAGGGCTCGATTGTGGACGAGGCGGAGTCCGCGATCCGCGAGCTGCTGGCCGAGTTCCCGCGGATGCCAGCCACGGTGATCGCCGAGCGGATCGGCTGACAGCGGTCGCTGTCCGTGCTCAAGCGGCGGGTGGCCGAAAAAGACACCCTCAGTGACCGGCAGGTAGACCCGGTTGCCCTTGGCCGTATCAGGCCGTGTGGGAGCCGGGGTGCGGACATGGTCCGGCGTTGCCGGACGTCTGCCGGACTGGCCATGGTGGGAACTCCCGGGATTGCGTGCCGGACGCGAGAGCGTTCCACCGGTCGACCCAGGGGTGGATCATCTCCGGGCAGCACCACACTCGGTCCCAGTTCCAGTAGCAGCTTCGCTCTTTCGCCTGCTGCACTGCGGGGCTGTGGAGGCCCTTGATCCGGAAGTTCTCCAGGTGGCGCCGGAGGAGGATCATGCTGACGTACCGAGTGCGGCTCCCCCGATGGATGCCGACGACTTGGACCCGGTCATCGTCGCCCTGGTACTTGGGTGGGAAGACCCAGAGCTTTGCTCCCGGCGCGAAGTGCTTGAGGCCCGACTGGACGTCACCGTCGGGGCCGTGGGTGGTCTGGGGAGCCACGTTGGCTATGACGCACCATTCGAGGGGGCCGTCGGTCTTCGCTTCCGGTTCTGTCACGCCGAGCAGTGTGCCTGTACTTCGCGTTGGCGTGCGAACGGCTTTCTCCTCGGATCGACGGGTGCCCACGCGGGAGTTAAAGGCGTGGTGCGCGCAGGGCTGGTGTCCTGACTGTGACAGGCGCCGTGGATCCCGGGGCCGCCGTCCTCGTACGCCGGTCGCTGCCGTACCCCGCCCCGCACCACGACGGACGAGGCCGGTTCTCGACCGGGGATCGCCAAGCAGTAAGATCATTCCGCAACACGACGCGAAGGGGAGCTCAGTGGCGCGGGTTGCGGTGATCGGTGGGGGCACCAGCGGGCTGGGGACGGCGCTCATGCTCGGCCGGCGGGGCCACATGGTCACGTTGTTCGAGCAGGACGCGCGGCAGGCCGGAGAGGACCTTAACCGGGATTTCTTCCACTGGGACAGGCCCCGAGTCCCGCAGGCCGTCCAGCCCCACTCGTTCCTCGCGCCCGTGCGCACCGTGTTGCGCACCGAGACCCCTGATGTCTACGCGGACCTGCTGGCACGCGGAGCCCGGGAGTACCACGACTTCGACTGGTTCGGCGAGCATCCGCCGCGTCGGGCCGGCGATGAGGACTTGGTGACCCTGCGCACCCGCCGCATCGTACTGGAGGCCGCGTTGACCGCAGCCGTGCGGCGGGAACACACCGTTGAGGTGCGGCGAGGCTGCCGGGTGCGCGCCCTCACCTTCCGGGAGGGCCACCCTGCCCGGATCACCGGCGTGCAAGTGGGCGCGGAAATGCACCAGGCGGACCTCGTAGTCGATGCCGCCGGTCGTCGCTCGCCGGTTCCCGCCTGGTTGATCGCGGCCGGCTGCCGCCCGCCCGTGGTCGACAGCCACCGCGCCGGGATCGCTTACCTGTGCCGCTGGTACCGTCTGCGTGCCGACGGCCCGCGTGACCCCGGGCGGGTGAAGGCTGGCTCGGCCGCACCGTTCGCGCTCGCCGGCGTCTTCCCCTCCGACAACGACACCTTCGCGGTGAACCTGGTGCTCTCCACGGGCGATCCGACCCGAGGTGCGCTCACCGACCCCGCCGTGTTCGAGGCCGCCGCCCGCAGCTTCCCCGCCACCGCCGCCTGGCTCGACCTGGACCCCGAACCGCAGACAGCCGTCCTGGCGATGGCAGGCCTGGACAACCGCTGGACCGCCCTCGCCGACGATGACGGACCCATCGTCACCGGCCTGGTCAACGCCGGGGACAGCCTCGTCCACACCAACCCCACCCTGGGCCACGGCGTGGCCCTCGGCCTGCGTGCCGCCCAGCACATCGCCACCCATGTCGACCAGATCGCCGCGGACCCCATCGGCTACCACACCTGGACCGCACAGACCCTCCGCCCGTGGTTCGACGCGCAGGTGACGGCCGACCGCGTCAACGAGCAACGCCTCACCGACAGCTCACCATCCTCGGATCGGCGGGCTGCCGCCCTGGCCGCCTGCGCCTTCGACGACCCCGTCGTCATGAGAGCCCGGGCCCAGGTGCGTCATCTCCTGCAACCGGCCGACGACGCCTACGGCACCGACGAGGTGGACCGACACGTCACCGCCTGGCTGGCTGCCCACCCGGACTTCTCGCCACAGCACGACGGCCCGACCCGAGACCAGTGGGATGCACTCATCCCAGGCTGAGCGAGTGCCCGGCGCCGCACCTTCGACGCTCAAGTGTCGGCAAACGAAGGTCTGTCGACACTCAGGCCCGTAATCGAGAACCCGCAGTGGACGGTGTCGACGACCCGCGTCGGGAATCGACGTGGTTGAATGGCCGGTTCGATCACGCCGGGCAGTCTTCCATCCAGCTGTCGGCAACAACAGCCACCGAGGCTTGGCCAGTGGCTGCACCCAGGTTTGGTCCGCCGGCCCGACTCGGAGCAGCAGGCGCTCCTCCAGCTCGACGGGCAGCCCGTAAGCCCTCTCACCGTTCGGGAGCACGTCCGGGTCGCTCTCGCGCATCCAGGCCCGGAGATCCGTGACGGTCTCCTCGATCGGCCTGCTCGGCAGGCCCATTCGGCGCGCCGTGGTGGTCTCCGTCCGCGAGGCCGTCCCGGCGGTCTCCGGCGGCATCCAGAACGGCAGGTGCTTCCACGACTGGACACCGGCGGCGAGCAGTTCCGACTCCTCGATGGCCACCAGCTCGGATGCAGGCGCGCCCGTCTCGACACCAGCCTGCTGACAGGCCTTCAGCAGTTGGCCGAGGCCGAGCGGGAGTGGGAGGAGTGGGCGATCGCCCTCTCAGGCGGGCAATGAGGCGATGGCCGCGCCCGCAGCAATGTGCGGGCGCCGCCATTTCACGGGCAAGCAACCGCCCGGCAGCCCAGCGCACTTGAGGCCACGGAGCACCTGCCGGCAGCAGCCACCGGCCTTCTTCGTCCGTGCTTGGTCCTGCCGATCGCCATCGGCGGCACTCCACCCCGGCGTTGGCCACATCCGCATGGCGTCCCACTCGGCCGACCGGAGTCGCTGGCACTCAACCCGTGTCACACACCGTCCCGGACCCCGGGCGATGGCAGCCCGGAATGCCAGGTCCGCTACTGACCTGAGGATCACCGGTTCTTGAACTCCTCGATGGCCGTCCGGACCGTCTGCTGCATCGTGTCGCTTCCGGCGTGCCCGGAGTCCTCGATGATGCACAGCCGCGCGTCCGGCCACGCCTTCGCCAGCTCCCACGGCGTCTGTACCGGGCTGCCCATGTCGTGTCGACCGTGGACCAGTACCGCCGGGATCCCAGCCAGTTTGTGGGCGTTGCGCAGCAATTGGTCCTCCTCCAGCCACGCTCCGTTGCTGAAGAAGTGGGAACAGATCCGTACGAACGCGATCTGCGCATCGACCTCGCGATCGCTGTACATGCCGGGCACGCCGTTGGGCTCGTTCGAGATGACCGCGTCCTCCCAGGCGAGCCAGTCGGCAGCGGCCTTCTCCCGGATCGCCCGGTCGGGGTTCTCCATCAGCCGCGCGTAGGCCGCGAGCAGGTCACCGTCCCGCTCGTCCTGCGGGACGCCGTCGCGGAACCGGTCCCACGCCTCAGGATAGAACCGCCCGGCGCCCCGGTAGAGCCAGTCGATCTCGGAGCGGCGGGTCATCGTCACCGCCGGGATGACCATCTCGCTGACCCGCTCGGGATGCTGCTGCGCATAGGCCAGGACGAGGGTCGCGCCCCAGGAACCGCCGTTCAGCAACCACCGCTCGATGCCGAGGTGTTCGCGCAGCCTTTCCATGTCGTCGATCAGGTGCTGCGTGGTGTTCAGGCTCATGTCCGCCGCCGGGTCGCTGGCGTGCGGGATGCTGCGACCGCAGTTGCGCTGGTCGAAGCGGATGACGCGGTAGCGCTCGGGGTCCCAGGCCCTCGTCGGCCGCTGCGGCGCGCCCGACCCCGGGCCGCCGTGGACGTTCAGGGCAGGCTTGCCTTCAGGGTTCCCGAGCTGTTCGTAGTAGATGCGGTTGCCGTCTCCGGTGTCGAGGAATCCACTGTCGTAGGGACTGGTCGGAGGATAGAGATCAACCATTGGTAGTCAGGGGCGCGGTGTCCTTGCGGACCCGTTTCCCCATCCCCCTTTCAATACGTACGTGCGGTTTTCCCGCATACGGCTTACCGATGATCTTCCTGACATGGTTACGCCGCCTTCGGATAGCGGATCGTGCCACGCAAACGGTGCAGGCCGAGCCCGTTGAACCACTCTTCCGTCCACACAGCAACCTGACCAGCCCTCAGGTTACGGCCCCGCTTCTTGATCATGAGCCTGCGGAGTCGCCACGACGTCGGGCCATATGGCTCCCGCGCGAACCGCGCCTACCTGCGCGACGTGGCATCCGCTGTACCATCCCGGAGAAGGCCGATCAGATCCGCAACTGCAATAAACTCGGCTACCGTGGCGGCCGACCGCCCAAGTTCGACAAGGCCGACTACAAAGAGCGCCATGCGGTTGAATGCGGGATCAATCGACTAAAGCGCCACCGTGCGGTGGCACGAGATAATGGCTGTGACCAGCCTTCACAACAGCCCCTGAGCGAGGTTGTCGGTGACGCGCTGGAGCACGGAGACTGCAGTCGCGTACTCCTCCTCCGTGATGTCGCCGAGGAGCTCCGCACGCACCCGGTCCATGTGTTCCTTCGCCGTTGCCAGGCCCTCGCAGCCCTGTTCCGTGAGGGTCAGCCGGCCGTCCGCGCCGGTGCCGAGCCAGCCCCGGTGTACGAGGGCGTCGACGGCGTGGACCATCACCTGGGCGCCCATGCCGTAGGGCACGGCCACGGCGCGGACCTCCTCCCTGGTGAGGCCGTGCTCGGCGCGGACGATGTTGTTGAGCGCCCACCACTGGGGCTGGGTCACGTCGATGCGCGCCAAGGCGGCTTGCGAGTGCCGCAGGATCGCCTCGGTGGCGCCCCAGGCGACCAGGGCGATGGGCCGCTGGCCGAGCGTGGCGGTGCCGTTCTGCGGGGTGCTTACGGTCGTCATGATCGCTAGGCTAGGACCTCAAGTGCGGTTGAGGTCAAGGTCGTGGCGCTGCCGCCACGGGATACGAGGAACTTGCCGTGCGCCAAGTGGCAACCATGCTGGTCGCAGTCCTCAACGAGCGGCTGTGGCCAGCACTTTCACAACAGTCCCCTGATAAGCGGTCGTCTTGAGCCACCGCAGCGTCTCCACCAGCTCTGCGCCGACGCCCTCGCAGAGCGCGAGCAGGTCGCGGCCGGCAGCCGCGTCGAGCAGGCCTTCGGCGGGCGGGACGGCGTGGAGGGCGTCGTGGCAGGCGGACTCGACAGCGAGGTTGCGGGAGGCGAGGTAGCCCAGACCGTAGCTTCGAACTGGGCCGGTCAGGGTGGCGAGGTGCCGGAGATGGGCGTCCTCCGGCGGGTGCGGGTGGAGCGAGTCCTCGACCCGCTGGTCGAGATAGTCGGCCAAGCCGCGTGAGCCATCTATGACCTGCTCGATCTCGCTCGCGTCCGTCCCATCCAGCGCCTCGCCGAAGGTCAGCAGATTTACGATGGTCTCCAACTGAACGAGCTCGAGAGCGACTTGACCCTCACGCAACGGGAGGCCCTACGGTCTCGAGTCATGAGGATTGTTGTTCACGACACGGCGTCCGCGATGGTCGACCTCCTGCAAGGGCCGGTGGAGGAGCGGCCCGACGCGCTGCGGGAAATGCTCAGCCCGCTGCAGAGCGTGATGCCCGCGGCAAGTGGTATGGACCTGACTCGGATGCACCAGCTGGGCAGTGGCTTCCGAGTCGACCGTGAGGACGCGCGGTATCTACCCGCCCTGCGTCAGATGCAGGACGCGGGGGTGTGGAACCGGATCGAGGAGTCTCTCGCGGGCGCGTGGGAGCGGATCAGCGGTGCGGTGCCCGGCGTCAGGCACGCCGAGACCGTGCACGTGGTGGTGGCGCTCGGCGACCCCGACGACGAGCATCTCACCGTCCGCAGTTCCGGGTATCTCGGCATGGGCGGGTTCCCGGGGGCGATCTACCTGCTGATGTGGCCGACCGGCACGAGCCTGGAGTTGATCGGCCACGGCGCCGCACACGAGCTCCACCACAACGTGCGCTACGCGAACGTGGTCTGGAACCCGATGACCGTCACGGTTGGCGAGCAGGTCGTCGCGGAGGGGCTGGCCGAGGCGTTCGTCCGGGAGCTCGCCGGCGAGCAGGCCATGGGCCCGTGGTCGAAAGCGCTGACCGGGACCGAACTGGACAGTGTGTACGAAAGGGTCACCGCCCGGATCGATGTGGCGGGGATGCAGAACCTGACCGCGTACGTGCTGGGCGACGCCACGGCGCAGCGCATGGGACAACAGCCCGTGGGGATGCCGGACTTCGCCGGGTACGCGGTCGGACTGCGGATCGCGGACGCACATCTGGCGGCCTCCGGTCTGACCGCCGCCCAGAGCATCGCCCTGCCGGCACACGAGATCCTGACCAACGCGGGCGTGCCGACGAGCATGTGACCGCTCCGGGCAGGTCATGCCCCGCAGGGCACCTGGTCCGGCCCCGCACCGCCGCGGGTCCGGACACCCGGACGAGGACGGACCGATCGATGGGGTGCCGGGCGACCCCGAGCTGAGCTGCAGTCAATACCACAGCTCCTGCGGGAAGTCGCCGGGCTCGGGCTCGGCATCGCGCTCGACCGCGATCCACCGCTGGCCGGCGTTCACGGATGGTCCCGCCGACCGCGGCACGCGTCGCCGGCGCAGGCAACTCCTCTGCAGCGCAAGGGAACCGGTACCCCAGGCGCGCGTCAGGCTCCCGGGCCCGGCCGGCTCACGACCACCTCCCCGACGAACGTCCGGTGCAGCTGGTCCAACCCCGGCGCTCCGAGCGAACGGGCCGCCAGCCAGGCGGCGGCGCCGGCCGCGTTCCCCGCGTGCGAGATCTCGGCTGCCGGCCATCGCTCCGCGATCCGCTCGCGGACCACGGCCGCCAGCGGTGAGCCGACCGAGAGCACCCCACCCGCCAGCACCACCGGAGCGTCCGCGCCCGGTGGGCGGACGGTGCCCAGCGTCGCGAGCAGGTGGTCCGCCGCCTCGCTCACCAGGCCCCGTGCGGCCGGCTCGCCCGCCTCGGCGGCTCGCAGCACCAGCGGCGCCAGGCGCGCCAGCCGTACGGGTGGCTCCGCATGCACCGCGCTAATCAGGGCCGACCGGGGGTCGGCTGCCTCCGGGCCGCCCAGCAGGGCTTCGACCACCGCCCCCGGGAGGCCGGTCAGTTCCTCCCGCCGGTCGATCCGACCGAGGGCCAAGCGGACGGCGGAATGCCCCAGCCAGTAGCCGGAGCCCCGGTCGCCGAGCAGCCAGCCGTGCCCGTCCGCGAGCCGGACCGGGGCGAAGTCGCGGCACTCCCCCGCGACCGCGCCCGTACCGCTGATCAGGACCGAGCCCGCAGGATGGCGGGTCCCCGCCGCGAACGCCAACTCCACGTCGCTGGCCGACCGCGGTTCGACCGTCAGCCCGGCCCGGGACCAGACCTCCGCCAGCCCGCCCGCGGTCACCAGCCCGCCGGCCAGCCCGAGCACTCCGGCGGCCACCCGGGCTGGATCCACTCCGCTCAGTGCCGAGCCGAGGGCCTCGGCGACGCTCCGCGCGGCCCCGGCTGCGCCGTGCGAGACCGGGTTCCCGCCACCACCGCGTGCCGTACCGACGACGCGGCCGCTCGTCTCCGCGACCACCACCCGGGTGGCGGTGCCCCCGACGTCCAGGCCCAGGACCAAGTCCCTCGGCGCGAATGGCGTGTTCACGGCCTAGTCCTACCGCACCGAGACTCGATCGGGCCCCCGGCGACACGCCCGGTTCTCGTGCCGTGCGCCTGATCCGGCCCGCGTACCGCGCCTCCAGCACCCGGTTGTGCTCGTCACCGCCGGCGATGTTGGCGGACAGGTAGACCGGCGGGGTGCCGCCCGACTCCTCGATCAGCGAGATCACCTCGGCAACCATCTGCTGCGCGAGCAGGGCCGCCGTGATCGCGTCCGCAATCATCCCGGCCGCCCGCCGCACCGCTTCCGCCTGCTGCTCACCGACCCGCGCGATGGCCGCCTACCCGGCCGCCGCGCGCTGGCGGTCTCACCGATCAGCACGGGTTCACACGGGCGACGGCCCGACGGGAGGACGGACGAGTGGAAGGACGGACGAGTGGGAGGACTGCCCCGGCGGGTGGGGCGCGCCCGGCCGCCGGAACTGGCAGAGGATTCGCCCCGCGATCAGTGACATGAGCCTTTCAGTCGAGCGGATTTGCTGCCACGCTTTCCATTCGGCCTCAGGGGTTGGAGCGCCCCTCTGCGGCCGCCCGCCCGGGTGGTGTGTCGAGGCAGGGCGTCAAGCTGCCCATCCGTCGTGCGATTCCTGATCGTTCATCACCTGCGGGCCGAGAGGCGCTGTCTCCTGAGAGGCTCGGATGAGAAGAAAGCTTCTTCTGCCCTTCGTCACCGCGGCCGCCCTCCTACTGGCGGCCGGTACGGCGACTCTCGCCACCCCCTCTGTGGCGAGCGCCGCCGACTGCACTTCCACCCAGGTGGTCGCCAACGGCGGCTTCGAGTCGGGGAGTTCGCCCTGGTCCGCGTCGAGCGGAGTGATCACCAGTGGCGGGGGCCAGAGCGCCCACTCCGGCAGTTCCTTCGCCTGGCTCGACGGGTACGGGTCCTCCCACACCGACACCCTCAGCCAGACCCTCACCCTGCCTGCCGGCTGCAGCACGGCCAGGCTGGCGTTCTGGCTGCACGTCGACACCGCTGAGACGAGCACTTCGGTCGCGTACGACAAGCTCACCGTCAAGCTCGGCACCAGCACGCTCGCGACGTACTCCAACCTGGACGCCGAGTCCGGGTACGTGCAACAGTCCTTCGACGTTTCCGCCTTCGCGGGCCAGAGCGTCGCCCTCTCCTTCACCGGCGTGGAGGACTCCGGGCTGCAGACCAGCTTCGTCCTGGACGACGTCGCCCTCGACGTCTCCGGCGGCGGCACCCCTCCGCCGCCCCCGGCCGATGCCACCCGCACGCCGTCCTCGGCCGTGTACACCGTCAACCTGAGCAGCGACGCCTCGGGCGCCAACTGGACCGGCCACGAGAGCGTGAGCTTCTCCAATGCCTCGGCCACTCCGCTCAACGAGGTCTATCTACGGCTCTGGGACAACTACCACGGCAACTGCCCCAGCACGCCGATAACCGTGACCGATCTGACCGGCGGTACCGCGTCTGCGCCGTCGGTGGGCTGCACCGCTCTCGAGGTGACGCTGCCCGCGCCGCTGGGCCAGGGGCAGAGCGGCTCGATCGGCTTCTCCCTCGGCATCAGCGTGCCGAGCGGTGCCGACCGGTTCGGCCGGGACGGGGCGTTCAGCTTCATCGGCAACGCCCTGCCGGTGCTGGCGATCCGGGACGCCTCCGGCTGGCATCTCGACCCCTACACCAACAACGGTGAGTCCTTCTACTCACTGGCCTCCGACTTCAAGGTCACCCTCGACCACCCGTCGAACCTGCTGGTGCCCGCCACCGGCACCTCGGTGGACACCCCAGGATCCGCCGGACGCACCGTCACCACCGCGACGGCGGGCAAGGTCCGCGACTTCGCCTGGGCGACCGGGCCGTTCACGGAGATCTCCGGCACCTCTCCCGGCGGGGTGAAGGTCAACGTCTACTCGGTGAGCGGCATCAGCTCGTCGGACGCCCAGTCGATGCTGAGCACCGCCGAGTCGGCGATCGACGCGCACGCCCAGCGCTTCGGTGCCTACCCTTACGGAGAGGTGGACGCCGTGCTGGACAACGACTTCTGGTTCGGCGGGATGGAGTACCCCGGCTTCGTGCTCGACCTGGTCAACAGCACCGCACTGACCCATGAGCTCGGCCACCAGTGGTGGTACGGCATCGTGGGCGACGACGAGTACAACAGCCCCTGGCTGGACGAGGCGTTCACCGACTACGCCACCGACCTCGCCCTCGGCAAGACCGGCTCCGGCTGCTGGAACAGCGTCTCCTGGGCCTCGCCGAACGAGAAGATCACCAACTCGATGGCCTACTGGGACGCCAACTCCTCGCGGTACTCAACCGTCGTCTACGGCTACGGCAAGTGCACCCTGCACGACCTCCGCAACCTGATCGGCGATGCCGCGATGACCAAGCTGCTGCACGACTACGCGCAGGCCCACTGGTACGGCGTCTCGACCACCGCCGAGTTCAAGGCCGCGGCCCAGGCCGCCACCAGCACCGACCTGAGTTCCTTCTGGACCCAGCACCGGATCGACGGCTGATCCACCGCCCCCGCCAGGCCGCGTGCTCCACGCTGCCGAGCGGGGGCTCCGCGCCTGACGTCGGCGGCCGGAGGCGGAGCCGCTCACGGATGGTGCCGATGGCCGATTACGCGGGCGTAGGCTCGCTCGGTTGGGTGAATGGCGGGTGTGCTGACGGTTCGCCGGAGCGGTGAGGTGCCAACACTGTCCTGCGGGACCGCCCCGGAACAATCCGGCGGCGGGGGTTCCCGCATGACCAGGCACCATCCCCCAGGAATTGGAGAAGACCGTGAAGGACATCCGCAGGGCCCTCGTGCTTGCCGGGGCAGCCGGTGCGCTCGTACTCGGGTCGGCTGGAGTAGCCTCTGCCTCGGCCGACGCCACGGGCAGCGCCACCGGTTCGCCGGGTGTGCTCTCCGGCAACCTCGTCCAGATCCCGATCGACATCCCGGTCAACGTCTGCGGGAACAGCGTCAGCCTGATCGGTCTGCTCAACCCGGCCGCCGGCAACACCTGCTCCAACACCGGTTGATCACCGCACTCCCGACCCGACGACGGGGACCGGTGCCGCCCCAGCAGGCGGCATCGGTCCCCGTCATCCCTTTTCCGGGCCTCGGCGAGCCGAAGCCTCGGCCCGTCCGGACCTCAGCGTGCCTGGGCTTCGATCTCCAGCACGATCCGCTCGCACAGCTCGTGGGTGCGCAGCGCGTCACGGGCGGAGACGGTCCGGCCCGCGCGGATGTCCTCCAGGAAGGCCAGGACCGCCTGCTCGATGCCGCGCTGGCGGGCCACCGAGACCCAGTCACCGCGTCGGCGGACCGTCGGCTGGCCCCTGTGGTCGATCACCTCGGCGAGGTTGAGCACCACGCGCTTGGAGTCACCGCCCGACACCTCCAGGACCTCCTCCGCGCAGCCGCTGGCCCGGTTCATCAAGCCGAGCGCGGTGAACCCGTCCCCCGAGAGCGTCAGTACCAGGTGCTCGACCAGTCCGTTCCGGGTCCGTGAGCGAACGTCGAAGTGCTCGATCTCACCGGGGATCAGGAAGCGGAGCGTGTCCACGACGTGGATGAAGTCGTCGTAGACCAGGGTGCGGGCCGCCTCCGCCAGGCCCTCGCGGTTCTTCTGCAGCAGGATCAGGTCGCGCGGCCGCTCCTTGGCCAGCAGGCAGCCCGGCGCGTGGCGCCGGTTGAAGCCGACCATCAGTGACCGGCCGGTCCGCTCGGCGAGGTCGACCAGGCGCCGGGCGCCGTCCAGGTGGTAGTCGAGCGGCTTGTCCACGTACACGTCCACGCCCGCCTTGAGCAGCTGCTCGACGATCGGGACGTGCTGGTCGGTGGAGGCGTGCACGAACGCGGCGCGTACCCCGCTTCCGATCAGCTCGCCCAGATCGGTGAAGCGGTGCTCGGGGCCGACCCGATAGGTGTCACCGAGACGGTCGAGCTTGGCCCGGTCGCGGGTCATCAACCTCGGATCAAGACCGGGCAGCGCGGTGAGGACCGGCAAGTACGCCTTCTGCGCGATATCCCCCAGGCCGATCACACCGACAGGAAGCAGGGCGTCAACGGCAGCGGGCTGGCTCACGGGGTCTCCTGTCAAGTGGACGATCATCGCCGCCCCACCCTATGCGTCAGTCGCCACCCACGGTCGATCCCCGATGGGCTCCCCCAGTCAGGGTTCAGCCACTCGACGCGCCTGTGCCGGTCCCCGCCGACAACTCGGCCGCCCCGCTCAGCCGGACCCGATCGCGCGGGCCGCGACGAGGCTTCGCCGGGGAGAAGGTCCTGCGGACGGGCACCGCATCGACGTCGGCGGCGGACCACCGTGTGCGTATTCGCTTGCGGAAAAAGCGACCTCGTCGGTGCACAGCGTGAAGATCTCCTCGAGCTGGTCGACCACCAGCACGAGTCCGGCCTCACCAACCCCATCGTGTCGGGGGGCCGGCGGCCCGCCGACAATAGCCCCGGCATGCCGAAGCGGCCTGCCGAACAAGTCAACGTGGGCCGTCACGAAAGTTCGAGGCTGGCCGTTCACGGGACTCCCCCGGGATGATTACCCGGCACCCGCAGGGGCTGCACACGTCGGTGGAGACCCGGGCCTTGCGGCCAATTCCGTTGGTGTGGAGGCATATTGACTGTCGGATGTGGTCCAATAGCCCTGCTCGCCCAACAATGGGCCGCCTTCTTTCACGGCGGCACGGCGTTGGAAAGGGGATTCATGGATTCAAGTTCTGCGGGCGTTCCGGCAGAGCAGGTCACCGTCTGCCGCATGGCCGATGCTGCCTCGCTGAGACTTCCGCCCCATGGCCGACCGGACGCGGCTACGGTTGGCACGACAGGGTGGTCGACCAACGCTCTCTTGGGAGCAGCCAGTGGACGTACGGTTCGAAGTCACAGTCGCGGGCGGCAGCGCATCCGCCGAGCAGCTCCGGTCGTTGCGCGAGTGGCTGGTCGCGGAGGAGGAGCTGCGCGGCAGGGTCCGACTGCACGAGGCACCCCCTGCGGCCGGCACTCTCGGGTCCCTCGTGGATGCGCTGACCGTCGTTCTCGGCCCTGGTGGCGTGGCGACGGCCGTGGCGAGCGTGCTGATCTCCTGGATCCGCCGCCGGACGGGGGACGTCTCGGTGAAGGTGATCCGATCTGACGGAACGTCAATCGACTTCAACGCCACCCATGTCAGCGGCCTGGACGCGGCCGAGGTGCGCCGGATCACTGCCGAGCTGTCCCATTCGCTGGCCGCCGAGGTTGCCGGCGAGGTGGCCGGCGAGATGGCCGGCGATCGGACCAGCAGCGATCGGAGCGCCGGTGACATCGACTGACGCGGCGCCCGCTCCCGTGGGCACCGCCCTGACTTCGGCGGGCACCCGGGTACTCCTGGTCGGCACCGGCCACCACGTGGCCGGCTCCCGGCTGCCGGACGTCCCCGCGGTGGCTGCAACCGTCCAGGAGCTGGGTCGCACCCTGGTCGAGCACTGCGGCCTGCGTCCGGAGAACCTCCGCCCGGTGACGGACCCCGCCGACCCGCTCGAACTCGGCACCGCGATCATCGAGACCGCCAAGCAGGCCGAGGACGTGCTGCTGCTCTACTTCGTCGGCCACGGCCTGGTCAGCCCGGCCAACGAGCTCTACCTGGCCACCAGTGCGACCGATGACCTGGCCGAAGGCCTGGCCTTCAAAGCGCTGTCCTACCAGGCGGTGCGCGAGGAGCTCAGCAACTGCCGAGCCCGCGCGATCATCGTGGTACTGGACTGCTGCTTCGCCGGTCGCGCCCGTGGCTCGTTCGGCACCGCCGCCACAGACGCGTTCGCACTGGCCTCGCTCAGCGGTAGCTACGTCCTCGCCTCCGCCTCCCGGGACGAACAGGCGCTTGCCCTGGAAGGCGAGCCGTACACGGCGTTCAGTGGAGAGCTGGTGCGGTTGCTGCGCGAGGGGGACCCGGGCGGACCACCTGGGCTGACCGTCGAGACCGTCTACCGTCACCTTCGCCGGGTGCTCCCGCTGCGGGGCCTGCCCGCCCCCGAGCGCCACCTCAGCGGTCGCGCGGGTGACCTGGTGCTCGCCGCGAACCCGGCGGCGGCAGCGCCCCACGCGAGCCCGGAGACTGATGCGAGATCAGCTGGCGCGGTCGAGGAGCCGGTCTGTCCGTATCCCGGTCTGGATCCGTTCACCGCCGATGACGAACGCTTCTTCTTCGGGCGCGCCGAACTCACCGCCGAGCTGCTCGACCGGCTGGCCGCGTGGGCCCTTGACGGGCCGGTGGTGCTGATGGGGTTGTCGGGCGCGGGGAAGTCCTCGCTGCTGCGGGCGGGGCTGCTCCCCGCGGTCAAGCGCGGACAGCTGCGACTGCCGGGCGCGGGCAGTTGGCCGCAGGCCCTCCTCACACCCGGCGAGCACCCGCTCGGCACCCTCGCAACGCACCTTGCGGGCGCGGCGGGACTGCCCACGGCCGAGGTTCTCGCACAGCTGCGCGCGGACCCGTCCCGCTCGGCCCGCCTCGTCCGCCGTGGGCTCAAGCGGCTCGGCGGCGGCCGGGAGGTGCCGGACGGACGCCTGCTCCTGGCAGTCGACCAGTTCGAGGAGGTGTTCACCTCCTGTCAGGACGAGGACGAACGGCGCGCCTTCATCCAGGCACTCTGCGCGGCCGGTGAAGCAGCCGTGGTCGTTCTCGGGTTGCGAGCGGACTTCTACGCCAGTTGCCTGGCCCACCCCGAGCTCGTCGAGGTGCTCAAGCAACGTCACTTTCCCGTTCCTCCCATGACGACGGGTCAGCTCCGCGAGGCGATCGAAGGTCCCGCGAAGGTGGCCGGTCTCGCTCTGGAGACGGGGCTGGCCGACACCCTGCTGCGCGATCTGCGCGCCGACAACGAGTTCGCCGCCGGAGCGCTGCCCCTGCTCTCCTACGCGCTCTGGCTCACCTGGGCCCGCCGCGAAGGCCGCATCCTGACCCTGGCCGGCTACGGTGCCACCGGTGGAATCTGGAGCGCCGTCACCCAGCAGGCGGATGCCACGTACGACGACCTCGACCCGGCGGCCCGGCAGGCGGCCGAACTGATCCTGCTGCGCATGGTGCGGATCAGTGAGGGCACCGAGGACACCCGACGCGTGCTCAACCTCAGTGACCTGCTCGCCGAACGCCCGCCCGGCGAGGTAGCAGCCATCATCAGAGCCCGGGATGCTCTCGCCCGCGCCCGTCTGATCACCTTCGACGGTGACTCCGCCCAGATTTCGCACGAGGCCCTGCTCCGCGCCTGGCGACGGCTGCGCAACTGGATCGACGCCAGCCGGGCCGCCCTGCTGGTGCAACAGCGGCTGTTGGACGCGGCGGCCGCCTGGGAGCGGGACGGAAGAGACCCGACCGGGCTCATGAGCGGTGCCCGACTCGCTCTTGTTCGTGAGCAGTTCGCTGCCGGCGGCCCGGCTCTTGGCCAACTGGCGCAGGAGTTCTACACCGAGAGCGTGCGCGCCGAGCAGCGGCGGCTGCGCGCCGAGCGGCGACGGCGTGGGGCCCTGACCGTCCTGCTGGTGCTCTCGCTGATCGCAGCCGGGCTGGCCGTGTGGCAGGGGCAGATCGCGCTCGGCGAACAGCGCAAGGCAGTCGCCGCGCGCCAGGTGGCCCTGTCCCGGCAGCTTGCCGCCGACTCCAGCGTCCTGATCGGTACCAATCCCGATCTCGCCTCGTTGTTGGCCATCCAGGCATACCGGACCAGCCCCTCCTCCGAGGCGGTCGCAAGCCTCTACGCCACCGCCGGCCTTCCCCTGCGTCACGGCCTCACCGGTCACACCGACCAGGTCCTGTCGGTGGTGTTCAGTCCGGACGGGCGGACCCTGGCCACCGGAAGCTTCGACGGCACGGTGCGGTTGTGGGACGTGGCCACCGGCACCACCCGAACCACCCTCACCAACCCCGCCGGTCCGCTCAGGGCTGTGCAGTCGGTGGTGTTCAGTCCGGACGGGCGGACCCTGGCCACCGGAAGCGACGACGGTGCGGTGCGGTTGTGGGACGTGGCCACCGGCACGGTCCGCGCCACCCTCACCGGCCACACCAACCACGTCCTGTCGGTGGTGTTCAGTCCGGACGGGCGCGTCCTGGCCACCGCGAGCTTCGACCACACGGCCCGGTTGTGGGACGTGGCCACCGGCACCACCCGAACCACCCTCACCGGCCACACCGCAGCCGTACGGTCGGTGGCGTTCAGCCCGGACGGGCACACCCTGGCCACCGGAAGCGACGACCACACGGCCCGGTTGTGGGACCTGGCCACCGGCACCACCCGAACCACCCTCGCCGGCCACACCGCAGCCGTACGGTCGGTGGCGTTCAGCCCGGACGGGCACACCCTGGCCACCGGAAGCGACGACCACACGGCCCGGTTGTGGGACCTGGCCACCGGCACCACCCGAAC